>DNHH01000095.1:0-11919 GCA_003485955.1 Opitutia bacterium | reverse complement strand
AACATCCATCGAAATCACATTCTATATCTTTCCATTTGCCCGGCACGAATTTCTGAAGACATCGCCCGGCGTGCAGAGACCTTAGCCATCAGTGTAGCCAATAAACTTAAGGTCGTTGGTTTACTGGGTGTCGAACTCTTTGTCACTCAGGGCGAACTCGTTGTTAATGAACTCGCCCCCCGTCCACATAACAGCGGACACCATACCCTTGATGCCTGCGAGACGAGTCAGTTTGAGCAACACATCCGGGCGGTTTGTGGTCTTCCGCTTGGCAGTACCAAGGTGCTATCTCCGGCAGCGATGGTAAATATTTTAGGTGATGTCTGGCGTCAGGGCCGTCAGCCCAACTGGTCGAGCACGCTTGCCGACCCAACTGCAAAACTTCATCTCTACGAAAAAGGCACACCTGCGCCCGGGCGCAAGATGGGCCACATAACGGTGACGGCTACAACAGTCGACGAAGCTGTACGCCGCGCCGAGGCACTCCACGCCACGCTCTGAGCAATGATAGCCGTGCAGTATTTGTTCTGGGCGAACATATTGATTTTAGTTCCGGTTGGCCTTGGCACGTTACTTAAAGGCTCCGTTACAGATCAGGGTGCGTTCGCGGAAAGCGCCGGCTGGCGTACACTAGTTGGCTCACTTTGGCTAGGCATACTCGCCTGTTCTATTCTCGGTATATTTTGGCCAGCCAGCTTTGTATGGCTGCTCGTCTTACAAGTAATTTATAAGTCGGTGTGGCTGCTGGCCTATGTTGTGCCTCGGCTCATCAACGCGCGCTATGCAGAGATTCCTGCAGGCATCACGCGCGCTTTCCTCTTTATTGTACTCGTGTGGCCTTGGTTTATCCCATGGCGGCAAATCGTCGCCACGCTCTGACCGCCTTTACTCAGTCGAGTAACTCGGGACGGCGCAGGAAAAAGGCAATGGGTGATTGCGCGAGTGCAGCAAAAAGCAGAATTGCCTGAAAGACGGGTGGCTTTGCCTTAAGCCCTGCCGACTGGGCAATGTAATTTTTGGCCATCACTTCCGTGATCATGGCAAAGGCAAACATCACGCAGAGGGCTGTGAGGAATCCCCATGCCCATGCCCATCGCGGCGATTGCATAAGTTTCTGCCATGGAAGCAGCAAGCATGCGCCGACCAAAATATAAAAGTAACCTGAGAGCTGTAGAAGGACAGGCCATGTAACGATAGTTGGATTCCAGCGCGGCCAAACACCGGTTAAATCACGTAGGGCGTTCAGGATAAGAAAAATGCCAAATAAAACACTCAGGATGCGTGCTAAGCGGAGGCCGGTAGGAATTTCGGTAGACATAAAGGTAGATAGAAAAGCCGTTAAATTTTTAGTGGACGAAATAAGGCAACATCTGACCACTCGCCCATGACCCGTCCATCCGACTGTAAACTACCCCAGGTGGCCTTGGCTTTGGTCTCGAAGTGCATTCTTACTGCAGCTTGTTCCGTTGCGAGAATTCCACTCAGGGCAAGAACGCCACCGGGCTTGACGGAGGCTAACAGGTTATCTCCGTAGATGCACAGGACATCGCTAATAATATTGGCGAGAACGACGTCCGCTTGCCCTGTCCATCGTAAGCCCTCTTCTAAGCCCATGTGGGAAAATCGAACGGCCGTTTCCGGAAAGCCATTTTCTCGGAGATTATCTAAACTAACACGTACGGCTTCTGGGTCGCGGTCAAAGCCATCAACCTTTTGGCAGCCCAGCCGCGCGGCCGAGAGTGCAAGAATCCCTGACCCACAACCTGCATCCGTAACTGAAGTGTCCACGGCAGGATGTGTGGCAAGGTGATCCATGAGTCGCATTGCGCAAAGACGTGTGGTCGGGTGGTCGCCGGTTCCAAAAGCCAACCCTGCATCAAACCAGATAACCGCGGCATCTGCAGGCACCGTGTGCTTTCCTCGCAGCCAGGACGGGACCCAGTGGAGATTCCCGTGATTCCACGGTTTCAAATGCTCTTTATAGGCTTCCTTCCAATCTCTATCCGCGAGTTCGTTCTGACCGTACTTTAAGGGTAATCGCTTAAAAGCCGAGCGCAGATTCTCCCATGCAGCGTCGGCTTCAATTTGTGTCTCAAAATAACCCATCACATAATGAGGCTTACCCGGGCCCTCATGGTAAAGCATCCAGGGCGAGCGGGTAAGTTCACAAAACCAATCTTCGAGCGGCTGGCTAAGTTCGTCGGGAATTTCTTGGCGTAATTCAATCATGGCAATCTCGAGCGACTGAGTTGAGCGATGACCTCTGGCAGAAGTTGATGTTCGGCAGCGTGAATTCTTTCGGCAAAAGAGGCCTCCGTGTCGTTGTCGCGTCGGGTAACTCTTTTTTGTCCAAGGTGAGCACCTTTATCAATGGACGCATTAACCCAGTGAACAGTGCAGCCACTTTCTTTAGCCCCTGCTCGCCAAGCTTGTCCTATACCATCGAGGCCAGGGAAAGCTGGGAGGAGGCTAGGGTGAAGGTTGATGATGCGATTGGGGAAAGCCTCGAGTAGAGGTGCCTTTAAAACCCGCATGAGTCCGGCAAGCACAACTAGATCTGTACCCGCATTCTTCAGAGCGTCCGCCCACGCCTGTTCTCTTTCAGGTGAAAATTTTGTGCGGAAAGGACCTGGATCCAGTAATGTCGCCGGTACGCCATACTTCGGACCAAGCTCTAAGATGCGCGCTCCCGGGATATCGCAAAAAATGCCAACCACCTTTGCGGCACCGAGTTGGCCTGCTTGCTGAGCACGTAGAACGGCCTCAGCATTTGAGCCGCGTCCAGAACCAAGCAGAGCAATGCGCATACCCTTAAGGTGGGGGTCTCGTGCGGTCGGGCAAGTTGAATGGCAAGCGGTCTGTCCTCGCTCACCCGCTCGGGAGGTTCTAATTTTGGCCCATACGCCACTTATGGACCGCCGAGAATTTGTCCGACATTCTGCGCTTTTTGCCACAACGGCACTTCTCCCTGCGGGATTAAGCGCTGCCACGACAAGCGCGAGCGGCGTTCAACTTGGCATCGATGTTTTAGCGTCGCGCGGCTTCGATACTTTGCGCGGGGTGCGTTGTGGTCTCCTAACACACCGTGCTGGGGTAAGTGCCGACGGAAGACGGACAATTGACATCCTTGCCACCGCACCAGGCGTACGGCTGACAAAACTATTTGGTCCTGAGCACGGTATTGACGGGAAAGCCGCTGCCGAAAAATCGGTTTCGACAATGCGCGACGGCCGCACTGGCCTGCCCGCGTATTCGCTGTATGGCGAGACTCGTCGTCCAACAGCAGCGATGCTCGAGGGAATCGATGTGATGGTGATTGATCTTCAAGACATTGGTTCTAGGTCTTACACCTACATCAGTTGCATGCGGTATGTGATTGAAGCGTGCTTCAGTTTTCCGCGGCCCATCCGGGTGGTTGTTCTTGATCGACCAAATCCTTTGGGCGGCGAAAAAGTCGACGGTCCAGGACTGGATTTAAAATGGAAGAGTTATGTAGGCGCTTACCCGATGCCCTATGTCCATGGTCTAACGATTGGCGAAATTGCTCGCTGGGCAGTTTCGACACCAGGCGTGCTCGAGCTAGATGACGCGACGCGCAAACGTGGCGTCCTCCAAGTCATTCCAATGCAAGGATGGCGTCGCGATATGACCTGGGATCGCACGGGGCTAAACTGGATTCCCACGTCACCGCGCATTCCTACCCACGTCGCCGCATTCGGCTATGCGATGGTCGGGCTTGGGTGTCAGCTTGGAGACTTCCGTCACGGTTACGGATTAGAGATGCCATTTAGATTCTTGTCCTATCGCAAAAAGAGGGCTGCTGACATTGTCGAGGCCCTTGGCAGTCGCATCCCAGGCTTAACATTAAGCCCGCGTACGATGACAGACGGAACCCAGGGCGTATACACAACCGTCACCGATTGGCGCATTTTAAAGCCCTGCAGCGTATCGCCTCACCTTTTACGTCAAGCGTGCGAGTGGGGCGGAAATCCGTGCCCCCAAGCAACACGTAACGAGCGGGATCTCTTTATCAAGCACTGGGGACGAGAAAGTATCTTTGAAACGTTTAAGCGCGACGGGATGCGCACAGACGTCGACGCCATGGTGCGCGGATGGACCGCTGAGTGTGCACAGTTCCGGGATAGCACCGCTTACGCCCGTATCTATACGTAAACAGGTTTAGTAACTACGACCCTCGCGCTTCTCCCAGTAATTAATGAAGGCACGGTTCAGCACACCGAGGCCTCCGGGAGTGGGATAGTTTCCAGTGAAATACCAATCCCCTAAGCTACTTGGACAGGCCTTGTGCAGTGCCTCGATCGATTGGAAGACAATGACGAGCTCGCCCTTCCAGCCAGATTTGGTCGGGTAGACCAACTCGGCTGCTTTTCGAGAAAGTTCTTTTTCACTGAAGGCGTCATAAATACGGCGAACATGGTTTTTCATCTGATCGGTCGGCTTCTTCGCTTGTGCAACGCAGTCTTCGTAAACGTCCCGCAACAAAGACTCTTTCCCAGTTTCTTGGCAAAGAGCGACCGCTGCTTGGAAGGCTAAGAACTTACCCATCTCCGACATATCGATGCCATAGCAATCTGGATAGCGAATCTGCGGGGCAGTCGAAGCGATGACAATCTTCCGGGGATTAGGCCGAGCTAAGATGCGTAAAATTGACTGACGTAGGGTTGTTCCGCGCACGATAGAGTCGTCGACGCACACGAGCGTGTCCCCCTCGGCAACTGTTCCGTAGGAAATATCGTAAACGTGCGACGCCATTTGTACGCGGCTTTTCTCCTGAGAGATAAAGGTGCGCAGCTTAACGTCTTTATGCGCGACCTTCTCGCCGCGTGGCCAGTTTCCTAAAATAAGTTTATCGAGAAGCGCCTCGTCGAGCTTACCGGCTTTTTGTGCCTCCAGAATGGATTTCTTAACTGCACCGCGCCGACGCACCCGCAACTCCTCCATTAAGCCATACCAAGCGATTTCAGCGGTGTTGGGGATGTAGGAGAAAATAGAGCGCTCAAAGTCACCGCTGATTTCTTCGACAATTCGATCCGCAAGCGCAGCGCCGAGAGCCTTACGCTCGGTATAAATACCAGGGTCATTGCCGCGCGAGAAATAGATGCGCTCAAAGGAGCAGTGAGTTTTGGGACCTGCCGGTAGAATTGTTTCCGTACTCACCCGTCCGTCGGCTTTAATAATAAGCGCTGTGCCTGGCTCGACCTCTTTGACCTCAGCTTGCGAGGCGCCGACAATTGTCATGAGCGCAGCACGTTCGGAAGCCACAGCCACTGAGTCATCAGTGCGCACCCACCAGCAAGGCCGGATGCCATTGGGATCACGCAGAACAAATGTGTCCCCGTTTCCAATTGTTCCGGCGATGGCATAACCACCGTCCCATGCTTTGGATGATTGGCGAAGGACGCGACCGACATCAAAGTCGTGCGAAATAGCTGCTTGGAGGGCAGGGCCTTCTAGCCCCTGTGTGCGGTGGTAGCGGAAGAGCCGATCATGTTCTTCATCTAGCCAGAAACCGATTTCTTCTAAAATAGACTGAGTGTCAGTCGAATAAATGACGTGAGCACCGCGCTCGGACAGCGAGCGATTCAGGGCTTCGGTGTTTGTTAAGTTAAAGTTACCTGCAAGGAGAAGGTTGCGCGTTGGCCAAATCGATTTGCGTGCATAAGGGTGACACGAGGCCGCATCGAAGTTCCCCGATGTGCCATAACGTAGGTGGCCCAAAAGAACTTCTCCGCCGAAATCAAAATGCCGTTTAACAGTGTCGCCTAACTCAGGCACAATAACACCTTCGCGCACCTTGGCGTTATACTCACGAAGCTGACGTGCGTAAATTTGGGTTAAGCCTTGAGCGCCAATTTCGCGGTCGCGGAACAGAAAGGCCTCGCCGTTTTCAGCGCCAACTTTGACGCCACCAATGCCCGCACCATCTTGTCCACGGTTGTGCTGCTTCTCCATTAAGAGAAAAAGCTGATTAAATCCGTGGAGCGGAGATCCGTAGCGCTGCTCGTACCATCCCAGGGGCTTTAGCAGCCTGACGAGGGCGATGCCGCATTCGTGCCTTAGGTTGTCGCTCATTGGCAAGGGGGAGTTTGCTTCTTTCCCGCTCGGTATGTCCAGCGTGGACTATCTTTATCCGCGAAGAACACGTCCCAGACGGTCCAGGCTATGCTCAATCAGGCCTGCCATATCCTTGGCGCCTAAGAAACCCTTGTCTTTATGGTGATCGGCGAGCCCGCTTGCCAGTTCAACAACCCGGTCGGGGGTGGAAAGCGGCAATTCCGCCAAGGCGAGCAAGAGGTCTTTCACGCGATCGGGTGCGGCTAGGTGCCGGCGGTGGATAAGGGATTTTTCCTCAACGCGGTACTGGTCTGCAGTGGCGGCATTAATATGCTGGGCACAAAGGTCTACAAACGGACGGTTTTCTTTAAACGAGCCAGGTAGGTAGAACTTTATGCGACCATTGTAGCACTGTTGGTCGAAATCCATGGCACGCACCCGGATAGACGTGGCATCAAAGTCAGGCGTGACGGCTACCACGAAATTGTAAGCCCGCATGTCGCCGAGCAGTCGCACTAAGCATCGCTCTTCAAACTTGATGAGTTCTTTTGCGAGCCGGACCGGGTGATAATTTGTACCTTCTAGCCAGCGTGCTGCGAAACGGTCTCCCGGGATACCTGTAACATGCTCTTCAACGAGGGTGGATAATTCTGTTAAGTAATGCATACGGTTTGGCGAGAGCAGGTGCTCAAGCTCCAGACCCGCAATGCGTGAAGCATCCGCAATCTTCACATAGAAATAGTCATGATTCTCATTGTAGGCATTCACAATCCGGATGCGGAAGGGCTGCGAGTTCCCAAAGGCGCAGTAATCAATCCGATCGACGAAGACGTGCCGGAAAACGCGCATACCACCTTCGCCACGTAGCGACGCATAGGTTTCCAATAAACCCTGGGAGAGAGATTCAAGTTCGTCCTGCGGGTAGGCTACCGTTTCCCAAAGCGTATCGGTACCATCGCGCTCAATTAAAGGTACAGACTGGTTGTAGCCACGAAGCCGTTCGTAAGAAACAGGCAAGGTCACCTCGCGGCCTTCTCGGGCGAGGTATTCACGCAAGCGCGGTCCAATGGGAACGGCCGGTTTTCGTTCTGTGCGGAAATCAGCTCCTGCGCCGCCAGCATCCATCGTTAGTCGAGGTTAGGGCGCAAGTGCGACTCCTCTTCAGTCACGCGTAACGCTTTCGATGGATGACATTCTGCTCGGTAGGCCAAAAATGATGTGCGGTGCTTATCCCAAACAGGCCAGAGCAGCGTGCGATCTGTCTCAGGGATTTCGATCCCGTTAATAGCTTCACGCGTGAAGAACTCAAAGCGCCCTTCGGAAATTTCGGCCGGTAAAGCAGGAATGTTTTTACGACAGGTAAATAAAAACATTAGCCAGTGGCCGGCACCCTCGTAACCCCGCTCACTAACCATGCCGAAGAGGTGTAAATCACTTTCCGTAATCACGAGGCCCGTTTCCTCGTTTACTTCGCGTATGGCACATTCAAACGGAGATTCGCCTTGGGCCATCTCCAGTTTGCCGCCCACAGGACTCCAGCACCCTTTATTCGGTGCTTTGGTTCGACGTATAAGCAACTGGCGCCCCTGCGCATCTTGTAGAAAGATGAGTGCACTAATTTTGAAAGGCAGGGCTGCAGAGCCAACGGACATCCATTGACAGTTGGCGGGTCAACCAGCCGGGACAACCCCGGAGTGCGAAAGAAGAGGCCAGCAAGGCATGATTGGTTGAGCCCGACTTGCAGTTTTGCCTGAAGTTGGTCTTTTAGAGTCACGCCCGATGCCTGAACTCGCCGAAGTGGAATATTTCCGGAAGCAGTGGGACGACGGCCTAGGGCAAACCGTCGCCAAGGTTTACCTCAATCCCAAAGCTAGGGTCGGGCGTGGCATTAACGTCAAAGCCATGAATCGAGCTCTCGTTGGGGCAAAGATCACCCAATCACTGGCAGCGGCAAAGCAGATAGCACTTTGCTTTTCAAACGGAGCCTGGCTGGGCGTGCACCTTGGTATGACTGGTAAACTTGAAGCTACCGCCGCGAAGCAAAAACTCCGCCGGCACGATCATTTTAGACTAACCCTGAACAACGGATATGAATTAATTTTTGTCGATCCACGACAATTCGGGCGGATTCAATTTTGGTCAGGGCCGGAGACGCCTCCATGGTGGGCAAAAATTCCATCCGCAATTTTATCGTCAGAGTTTACCCCTGGAGATGTTGCAGTCTTTTTGAGAAGGCGCGCTCGCACAACGATTAAAGCCGTACTGTTAATGCAAGAGCGCTTCCCAGGCATTGGCAATTGGATGGCCGACGAAGTTCTCTGGCGTGCAGGGTTTCATCCTCGTGCGAAAGCTGGAGATTTTAGTCCACAAGCGGTGCGTAAATTATACCGCACCTTGAAAGAAGTCTGCCGTGATGCTTTACGTGTTATTGGTAAGGATTGGTCAGATCCGCCTGACAGCTGGCTCTTTAACCATCGCTGGGAAAACGGAGGGCGCTGTCCACGCACGCGCACGGCCTTGGTACGCGCGACCATTGGCGGACGCACCACGTGCTGGTCGCCACGACGTCAGGCACTGGGCGCGGAACGCCGTTGACCGCCGTCATTGGATGAGGAGCGTTTAACCATGCGCGTGACTGGCGGCAAAGCCCGAGGCATTCAACTACGCGTCCCTTCCGGACCGGTGAGACCTGCCACTGATTATTTGCGTGGATCTATTTATAACTCTTTGGCTGCTTTTATTCCTGATGCACGCGTGCTCGATCTCTTTGCGGGAACAGGTTCGTATGCACTCGAAGCATTAAGCCGCGGGGCACGTTCGGCGGTATGTGTGGATCGGGCGACGGCAGATGTCATTCGGCAAAACGCCACCGCCGTTGCCAAATCAATGGAGCTAACCGAGCTGCCGCTTGAAGTCATCACTGGCGATGCGTTGGTTTTTACACCGAACGCTGCCGACTTTGATTTAATTTTTGTCGATCCACCCTGGGAGTTCTGGGAGCGCGAAGCGCCGCGCTTAGTGTCTGTTGCCATTGCCGCAGCAGCGGCTCAGGAAAGCACCCGAATTATTTTCGAAGCACCCGGAGGTTTCACTGTGCCCGTTCCTGAAGGTTGGCGGTTGCACAAAGTATTGGGCAAAGGCAAAGGTCAGCCTGCTGCGACAATCTTTCGCCGCCTTTAATTAAACGATTGGCCGGTGAGGTCGCCAGGCACCGAGTTGTGCTAAGAGCATGCCGCCACCAATCAAGCACGCGGCTTCAACCCTGAGCACACGGTCGCCTAAGTGACGGAGTACCCAGCCGGAGCTCTTGAGCGCAGCGCGCTCCGTTGCGTCCCAGCCACGCTCTGGACCAATCGCGATTGCCGCGTGCGTCGCGCCCGCGCGAGCGGGCTGTGAGCCGAGGGGGCCATCCGCTTCGTAGGGATCTAGTGCGACGCGTATCCCTGCATTACTTGAAAGAGCCAGCGCTTCAGCAAGCGAAGGCACATGGACAACTTCAGGAATTAAAGTGGAGCAAGCTTGCTCCACGCCTTTATCGAGAAGCTCTTTCCATTCATCTGTCGACCAAAGCGAACTTGTTGCATACGCAGGATCTCCCTTGGCTGGTTTGAAGAAAATAATTCGATGTGCGCCAAGGCTCGCAAGGTCGTGAAGAATTTTTCGAGCGGATTGCGGTCGAGGCAAACCCACCAAGATATCTAAGGGCAGTCTTTGCTGAACGGCGTTTTCCCAGCGAATACCAAATGTAAGCTTGGGCTCGATCGTTAAGATTGTAGCGATACCGCGTCGGCCGTTACGCACGCCGATGTGTACGGTGGTTCCGATATGCGCCGTGAGCGTTCTTAAAAGGTGGCGAGCGCGAGCATCGTCAGGTCGCAAACCTTCACGGGCTTCCGCCTCAGTCATTAGCATTAAATTCATTAGGAAGCGCAGGGTAGGGCTAGACCTGCCCCTACTGCGAGGGTGGAAAAGTCTCCCCGCTTGCCGAAGCCGACAGAAGGGTTAGGCTACGAACTCAAATGGATCTGCACAAACTTCGTCGCGAGTACACCTTACATGGACTCGACCGCAATGAACTTGCTGCCGACCCGATTGCACAGTTCCGCCTTTGGTTTAAGCAGGCCGTAGAGGCTGACCTTCATGAGCCCAACGCCATGGTGTTGGCGACAGTTTCCGCCGAGCAGGTTCCCTCCACGCGCGTGGTGCTCCTCAAATCCTTTGATGAACGCGGCTTTGCCTTCTATACTAACCTTCGAGGGCATAAAGCCCGCGATTTAGAAGGAAATCCTCAGGCATCGGCCACTTTCCCTTGGATAGAGTTTGAACGGCAAGTGCACGTGCTTGGCACGGTTGAGCATATTTCAAGAGAGGAGACCGAGGCTTACTTTAAATCCCGACCTTATGGCAGTCAGCTCGGGGCCTGGGCCTCTTGCCAAAGCGACCCAGTACCAGATCGGGCAACCTTGGAGGCTCGGCTTGAACAATTAAAAAAAGAACACCCCGAGGGTAGCGTGCCAGCACCCCCTCACTGGGGTGGATTACGCATAAGGCCTCAGAAAATTGAGTTTTGGCAAGGTCGCCCCAATCGGCTGCACGATAGGTTTGTTTACCAAAAAGCGGCCCAAGGCTGGTCGATTAGTAGGCTGCAACCGTAAGCGACGACCTATAAGTTTTTCTTATAGGCAAAAAGGGGTTTTCCTAACTCCAAGGTTGCTCCTCCGCGTAGTGTTGACCCTTGTCCAAGGCTGCCTTCTCCCTTGTAGGAGCATACCGCATGAAGCGCCTTTTTCTCACTCTCCTTTTACTACCGTCCTTACTTAAGGCTGCGGGCGGAGAAGGTGTTTCTGCCAAGGCAACTGAACTTTTCAAAATCGCAGATTTTCCTGTCACGAATTCTGTTCTTACGACGTGGATCATCGCGTTGCTCATTATCGCCACGGTGCGCATAACCGTCGGCACTCCAAAATTGATTCCTGGTAAAGGTCAGTCGGTTATCGAAGGCATGGCACAAGGACTGCGCGATGCCCTTGAGCCGATTGTTGGCAAAAAGATGATCGGGAAAGTTTTCCCACCGCTGTGTGCATTTTTCGTTTTCATCTTACTCATGAATTGGAGCGGTTTGCTCCCAGGAGTCGGCACGATTAAATACCAAAACGGCACGGAGTGGGTAGATGCGATTCGCCCAGCAAACTCCGACTTAAACACAACATTAGCGCTCAGTATTCTCTCTTTTGTTTTCTGGTCTTACTTCGTCCTTCGTTACGCTGGCATCAAGGTGCTCATTTTCGATTTGTTTGGTAACAAGGCAGACAAAAAAGAAATCGGCCTGCCCATGTGGCTTTTGCTTAGCTTTATCTTCATCGGCGTCGGTGGCATTGAAGTCATCTCCATTTTCTTCCGTATTATTTCACTTTCGTTCCGGCTCTACGGAAATGTTTTTGGCGGCGAGAATTTAATTCACGCACTTGGTAACACCGTCCCTTATGTCGTGCCTGCGCTCGCCGCGATGCTCGAACTCTTGGTTGGCCTAATCCAAGCCTTTGTCTTCACGCTTCTTTCCGCCGTTTATATCGGCCTCATTTGTAACCACGAAGGCGGACACGACGAAGAACACGCACACTAATTTACTTTCGCGGAGAGCGACTTGCTGGGACTTCCCCATGCGGCCGACCGAGAAAATACCCAAACAACATACACTACATATGATCCTCGCTGAAATTACCGGTTCCCTTCCTGCTGCTGTTGGCTGCTTCGCTGCTGCCATCGGTGTAGGCTTGATTGGTGCCAAAGCTGTCGAATCCGTGGGTCGTAACCCTGAGGCCTCCGGCAAGATCCTCGTCCAGT
>DNHH01000076.1 GCA_003485955.1 Opitutia bacterium | reverse complement strand
CGGGCCTAGCTTTCGGCTTCCTTGAATTTAACGATGCCCAAAAAGCTGTCGAATACGGCGCCGCTCATGGCGCACTGGCTTCGACAACGCCGGGCGATACTTCCATGGCCACGCGCAAAGAAGTAGAAAAGCAAATCGCAGGCGGCGGCGCCCGCGTCGTTCGCTAACTATCTTTAGCATGAAACCCGCTGAACTTTTCTCCCTTAAGGGTCAAACTGCCGTAATCATCGGTGGGACGGGCGAGCTCTGTGGTGCCATCGCCGAAGGCTTTGCCGCAGCGGGTGCGCACGTTGTCCTCGTCGGACGCGATGCGACGAAAGCCGAAGCACGTCTCTCAAAAATCAAAGCGAGTGGTGGCTCGGGCGAATTCGCTGTCTGTGAAGCGACTGACAAGTCTGCACTCATCGCACTCCGCGACAAATTACTAGCACGCGCACCGATTGATATCTTGATCAATGGCGCAGGGACAAACTCCCCTACCCCATTCCTCGAGATCGCCGAGTCCGAGATCGACCGCATTCTCAATGTAAACGTGAAGTCAGTGATCCTCGGATGCCAAGTCTTCGGCGAGGCAATGGTCAAGGCAGGTCGCGGTTCCATTATCAATCTTGGGTCCGAATCTGCCATTATCCCACTTTCACGCGTCTTTACGTATTCGGCATCCAAAGCTGCTGTGCACAATCTTTCCAAAAACCTTGCACGCGAGTGGGCAGGTAAAGGCGTTCGCGTGAATACACTGGTCCCTGGATTTTTCCCAGCGGAACAAAACCGCAAAGTACTTTCGCCGGATCGTGTCGCTAACATCTTGGCCAAGACACCTATGGGTCGATTTGGAGAAGCGCATGAACTTGTCGGCGCTGCCCTCTTTCTAGCTTCCCAGGCAGGCAGCTTTACAACGGGCTCAGAGGTCGTCGTGGATGGCGGTTTCTCTGCGCAATCAATCTAACCAATGGGTTTCTGCGACGAAACTTTCTTACTTTCGACGCCACACGCCGAGCGTCTGTGGCGCGACGTAGCTAAAAATCAGGCCATCTTCGATTACCACTGTCACTTAAGTCCTAAAGACATCGCCGAAGATCGATGCTTTGAAAACCTTCATGCAATCTGGCTGGAAGGAGACCATTACAAATGGCGGGCCATGCGAGCCAACGGTATCGCTGAAAATCTTATCACGGGTACCGCTTCACCCCGTGAAAAATTCAACGCGTGGTGCGCAACCGTTCCGCGCACTTTGCGTAATCCTATTTTTCATTGGACACACCTCGAGCTCCGTCGACATTTCGGCATCGATGAACTTCTCGAATCCACCAATGCCGATAAAGTCTGGGACGAAGCCAATCGGCAACTCGCTCAAGGAAATCTGACCGCAAGGGGTATCTTAAGCCGGATGAACGTCGAACTCGTCGGCACCACCGACGATCCCGCCGATAGCCTCGAATGGCATCAAGCGATTACGAAATCAGGTTTCGCAACACGTGTCATTCCTACCTTCCGTCCAGACGTCGCCTTGAAAGTCGACCAGCCGGCCAAGGTCCAAGCCTGGGCCAAGCGCCTTTCGAGTGTAGCAGGAGTCGCCACTGACACCTTCGCAGGCCTCCAGACGGCTCTACGCAAGCGCCACGACGACTTTGGCGCCGCAGGCTGCCGTGCCACCGACCATGGCCTTGCCTGCCTTCCTGACACAACCTGTACCGACGCACAGGCTAAGTTCATTTGGGAGGCTGCTATGGCAGGCCAAGCAGCCTCGCCCGAGGATACTGACCGCTTTGCTATCTGGTTAATGCTACTCATCGGACGCATGAACCACGCTAAAGGCTGGGTCACACAATTACACCTTGGTCCCGTGCGCGACCCCAACCCTCGCCTAGCCAAGACGCTCGGGGCTGATGCAGGATGTGACACTATCGGTGACGCACGCCAAGCACCCGGGCTGGTTCGCTGGTTCGCCACACTCGAAACCGAGAATGCCTTATCGCGGACAATCCTTTATAACATTAATCCGGCAGACAACGCCCTCTTCGCTGGTTTCTGCGGATCGTTCCAAGACGGAACTATCCCAGGAAAAATTCAGCACGGGTCCGCTTGGTGGTTCATGGACCAAGAGCGCGGGATACGCGACCAAATGAATCAACTCTCCGACCTCGGCTTGCTCAGTCGATTTGTTGGCATGGTCACCGACTCACGCTCCTTCCTCTCTTACCCCCGTCACGAATACTTCCGTCGTATCCTCTGCGACCTCGTCGGCTCCGACATTGCCACAGGTCGCCTGCCGAATCGCCCAGAATGGACCGATACACTCCTGCGCGACATTTGCTGTGCTAACGCTCGTAACTATTTCGGAAAGTAAACATGGGGTTTTTTAATTTCCAAA
The DNA here is from genome assembly GCA_003485955.1 of Opitutia bacterium. GTDB lineage: Bacteria > Verrucomicrobiota > Verrucomicrobiia > Opitutales > UBA953 > UBA8828. The sequence continues at coordinate 521 of DNHH01000076.1, read as the reverse complement.
ATATTTACCGGCTGATTGCGTGGTCGTTTGGAATGCAGATTGAGCAAACGACGCGTAACTCAACGGGGTTTGATTCATCGACATTTTTACCAGAACAACGCGCTCGAAATACTGTCGAGCGAGCGATAACGGTGAGCTGTTCGTGTTTGACGCTCGTTGTTCTTCTTCAGCCTGCCTGCCTTAAATTCGAATTCTTTTCTGGGTTTTATAGTTGGTTTGCACCTCGCACCGAAATCATCGCTCTACCCGGACTGGTATGGATGGTTTACATGCTTATACCCAATCGACGTTCGATGGATCGAGTCGCGATTGAAATAGGTGCCTTCACTCTAACACCTTGGCTGATTCCCTATGTCATCGGCATCCTGTTTCTCTCCCGGGAAGACTTACTGTGCCTACCGTTCTTCGCGCACTTCCTAGGCTATGTTGTATTGGTGATTGCCGGACTTATTCTCGACGTCCGCATGGAAATGCGTGCGAAAGCAGCCGAGCGAGAATCCTATTCGGAAACGAATAAAAAG
>DNHH01000008.1:3749-4379 GCA_003485955.1 Opitutia bacterium | reverse complement strand
TATCTTTAGAGAAGCCGACGTACTTTCCATTAATCCAAAGATAAAAGAAGGAGTCTACTCCATCAAAGTGAATGACGACTCGTTGGCCCTTCCAGTTTTTGCGTACCTCAAACTCTCGACGGTACGATCCCACGGGATTACGGTTTTCGTAAGTGACGTAGTTTTTAGGCGGCTCACCCATGACCTTTGGCCAATCGCGTTTAAAGATATACTGCTGGTTCACATAAACAGGGACGTCGTACCCTTGTGTTTGCCAGCAAGAGGGAACCGTAATTGTTTTCCATTGGGAAACGTCGAAAGAGGGTTTCTCAAAGCCGACCGGACGTTGTTCTGGTCGTTTAACCCAATTAAATTTCCAGTCGCCGTCCAGTGAGAGATGCCAAGAGGAGGTGTCGGGCAAAATACCTAACGAGCTTACTTGGTTTGGGAATGAACCCAGAATGGATGTGGGGCGCTCTTTATTGAGTGATAGATTTTGCTCCTGTTCCCATTCCTTGCCGGTGGGCTCGGCGGCAATAATCAGGGCGGAGACAAGTAGTAAGCCAGATAGACAAGGCAGGCGGAGCGATTTCATGCTTTGCCGAATTTGCCTCGGTTTTTCGGCATAGCAAGCCGTGGTCTTTCACACGC
>DNHH01000008.1:2773-3551 GCA_003485955.1 Opitutia bacterium | reverse complement strand
TTCACACGCTTATTGTCCTGGGAATGGCTCTTTGGATAGATAAACCCGACAGTCTTTAATTCGACCATTAGCCATATCTTGGCGCGGTTGTAGGCGTAATCCGGTCAAGGTTTGTGATGAGCCAAGGTCAAGAACGACGAGATGGGGATGTTTCGGGGCGGTGCCCTGCCAGCGCGTGTGCCAGTAGGTTGTCGGCTGTAAATCAAAGAGATTATCCGCAGAACCGTTTTCAGCTATGAGCTCTTCGCTGTTAGCAAAAGCCGTCTTCCAGTTCGTCCGTTGAATATTCGCTCCGTTGGCACCAACAGCTTCTAGTTCAGCGAGGGTGGCATAAGCTTGATCGTCTTGAGCGGAAAGCACCTCAAGGGCAAGGTAGCGACCTGTAGCGGGTTGGTTAAAAGTAATTTCCTGCCAGTCTGTTCCTGGCGTAAGTTGGGCGACTGCGACTCGGCTTGCGTCGGCCAATTTGATTTCTTGTAAAGGCTTTCGATGCGCTCGAATCATGCCTTCATTGCGCACTTCGTCTAAAATGGGTGTATTCAGTCCGGCGAGTGTGGGTTCGGTTGGGCCAACAAAATCGAGAACGATAACATCATTGTCCCCGTCTTTAAGCCAGCAGCCAGGAAGGAACATTGTCTGCGTTGGACCGATATTCCAGAAACGCCCCAAGTTATGTCCATTAACCCAGAGCACGCCTTTGCTCCAGTTGCGGACATCGAGCCAGGTGTCTTTGTTGGCTTCGGCTTTAAACGACCCGCGCCAAAAAGCCGGACCTTTC
>DNHH01000008.1:980-2569 GCA_003485955.1 Opitutia bacterium | reverse complement strand
ACTCGTTCTTCCAGCGCAAGTTACTGGGTGGTGCTGATTCAAGTGAAACGCCTGAAAAGGTCCAATCCGTCAGTTGAATCGTTGAGCCTTTGGTGTTTTTTAGAGCAGCTTTGGTGAATCCTTTTCGATCATGGAGTTGCCCGCCATAGTTTATGCGGCCCATCGCTTCCACGAGTACATCTAATCGTGCAGGGCGAGAAAGATTGGGTAATGCAACATGAGTGTCTCCAATTCTCCGATCGACTTTGCCGACAAGATTTCCGTCAACAAAGACCCAAGCAAAGTCGTGAAGTTCGGATAGCTGTAGCGAGTATTCGTTGCCCACCGGTATGGTTGCGGAATAAACTGCAAAGCCGAGGCCGAGTCCGTTCGCCTCAAATGTCAGCGCTGCTTTGTTGGCGATAGTTTTAGCGCGTGGAAGGTTGGAGAAAATAGAAGCGCTTTCAGTAAGGCGCACTTCACGAATCGTTTGGATCGGAATGCCTGCGGGTGGGTCCGGGATGGTTTCGCCTGGATTTAGGAACTGTGCGAACAGCTTGCGCATTGCATCGAATTTTTCGGTACGATTGCCTTGCTCGCCAATTGGAGCATCGTAGTCATAACTACTCGTTTGAGGCACATAGGGCGGGCTATTGGCGCCTGACCAAAGGCCAAAAGTCGTCCCGCCATGTGCCATGTACATGCTAAATGAACCGCGTTGCTCAAGCATCCAGCGTAAGTCTGCCAGCATCCGGTCTGTGGGCCCGCGGTGGTGCGGTTTGCCCCAACTGTCAAACCAGCCAGGGTAAAATTCACCACACATCAGTGGCCCGCGTGCGCGATTCTTCCGCAAGGATGCGAATGCGTCCTTGGGGTTACTCCCAAAGTTCACGACACTGAAAATATCTTCGCGAGCATCGTTGCGCATTTGGCTAGGGCCGTCGCAATGAAAGAGCGGAACGGTGAAACCTGCGGCCAGCAGTTGGTCGCGAACTTGACCCAGATAGACTTTGTCGCTGCCGTAGCTACCATATTCATTCTCAACCTGAACCATGAGAATTGGGCCGCCTTGGTTCACCTGAAGGGGTGTGAGTACGCGGCCAACTTCTTTCAGCCAACGTCCTGCCGGCGTCATGTAGGCAGGGTCGGATGTGCGCAGGAATTTACGGTCGCTGGGTCCATCGCGTAACAGCCACCAAGGGAAGCCCCCAAATTCCCATTCGGCGCAGACATAAGGTCCGGGGCGTAAAATGACATAGAGCCCTTGTCGCTGAGCTTCGCGACAAAACTCGGCGGCGTCACGATCTTCGGACCAATTAAAGTTCCCGGGCGTTGACTCGTGAAAATTCCAAAAAAGGTACGCGCAGACAGTGTTGAATCCGGCGGCTCGCACCATAGCGAGTCGGTGTGCCCAATAAGCCCGTGGAATTCTTGCCATGTGCACTTCAGCGCAACGAATAACAAAAGGCCGCCCTTTGAGTAAAAAATCTTTTTCGCCTATAGCGAACGGTTCATTGCTATTCGGAGCCGCGAGCCAAGGCGGTGTCTCGCCTTGCGTAGGCGAGACAAAGAACAGGCATATAAAAACTACGAAGACTCGGCTCATGGGG
>DNHH01000008.1:0-803 GCA_003485955.1 Opitutia bacterium | reverse complement strand
AAGACTCGGCTCATGGGGCTACCTTTATGGACACACTTCCCGCTCAAGTGTTCCGCTTAACGCTTCGGTAAGCGCAGGGAAAGCGACCGACCGTGTGCATCAAGCTTCTCCATTTGTGCAAAGGCTTCGACAACTGCCGAGGCGCGCTTGGCGGATGCTTTGTCGTACCGTACAATGCTCGTGCGGCGGAGGAAGTCTGTCACGCGTAGACCACTGAAGAAGCGCCCTGTGCCGCCTGTTGGCAGGGTGTGGCTTGGGCCGGCGGTAAAGTCGCCGATAACCGTCGGTGTATAAGCTCCCAGTAGTTGTGCACCAGCGGTCGTAATGGCTTTCGAAATTGCCTGTATTTTTCGATCCGCAATAATCAGCTGGAGGTGTTCGGGAGCAACGCGATTGGCAACAGCCGCAGCATCTTCGATTTTCGGAACAACGATTGTCAGGAGTCGCTCGCTGAGAATACGGCGAATTTTCTCACCATTGTTAAGGCCGTTGCACTGAGATATCGCGGAGCGTTCGCAAGCAGAAGCTACTGCTTCATCATCTGTCACCAAATAAAGTTTTTCTTTGCCGCTGCCATGTTCTGCTTGTGCGCATAGGTCAGCGCCGACCCATTCTGGATTAGCCGTTTTATCAGCGATAATCATAACTTCACTTGGGCCAGGTAAGAGATCGATACCAACGAGGCCAAAGAGTTGTCGCTTTGCTTCGGTTACATACGCATTGCCCGGGCCAAAGATTTTATCGACCGAAGGAATGCTGGCGGTACCGAGTGCCATGGCGGCAATCGCTTGTGCTCCACCAAC
>DNHH01000099.1:3020-5413 GCA_003485955.1 Opitutia bacterium | reverse complement strand
CTCAGTCCAACAGAAACTATGCGCGATGCCTGTAATCAATATTGCGCGGAAGCATGGGATGAGATTCGTGATTTTCTATCGATTCATTATCGATTCAACGGCCGACTCCATACGCCGTTCTGGAAAGCCGCCCGATCTGAAACAGCCTTTCACAACGCTAGCCACATCGTTGAGCACTACCAGAAAAACGGCCCATCGTCGATTATAGCCAGCGGCTGACTTCGCCCCCGCCAAGCGATTTTTGGAATCAGCGGCTATTGGAATCTGTTGCTCGGACAAGGCGTTCGTCACGCTCGAACGGACATCGTGGACGACGAGCGCCGTATAAACTGGCGAACCTATACCGCCAGGAATGCAGAAGAAGGCCGACGGGGGATTGCTATCAAAGAAGCTTTTAACCTCGTATCTACAGGCAGCTTTACTTGGCCCAAAGGGTTCTACGGAGCCAGTGGCTAGGCGGGCAAATCGCTTTAGGCTTCTTTCCGGCACAAGGTTCAGCCAAAGATACGGTTGCTCCGTGGCCGGGATGGCGAAATGGCAGCCGCAGCTGACTCAAAATCAGCCGCCCTTAAAGCGTGTGGGTTCGAGTCCCTCTCCCGGCACCGGAGCACATATTTAACCCACATTGACGGCATGCGCACGCTTCTAAGCACCTTGCTCATCCTGAGTGCACTCGCTCAAGCAGGCACTGAGCCTTGCTTGATTGGTTATTTACCCGCGCGGGGCGTGACGGAATTCGATGCCAAACGATTTCCTGGATTAACCGATCTCATCCTTTTTTCCGCAGAGCCTAAGCCCGATGGGTCGCTTGATTTATCACGGCTCTCGGCAATACCTTGGGAAAAATTGCGGCCGTTCCAATCCGCGGGAGGCAGGATCCACATCTGTCTTGGCGGCTGGGGTCGTTCCGAAAACTTTGCCGCAGTTACGGCCGATGAAAAAATGCGCGCGAAATTTGTGTCGGAAGTCATACGATTCTGCACCGAGCACAACCTTGCGGGCGTTGACCTCGACTGGGAGCATCCCAAAGGCAAAGAACAACTCGCTGCATACGGAAAACTCATCGCTGATTTACACAAAGGCATGCTTTCGCAAAAGGGCATCGTATCCATAACACTTGCTTCCGTAAATCAGCTGCCGCGCAGCGCTGTGAATGACGCTGACCGTATTCAATTAATGGCCTACGATATGCCTGGCCCCCATTCCACCTTCGAAGCGTCCACCAAACGCCTCGATGATTTAATCGCCGCAGGCGTACCGAAACACAAACTTGTGCTCGGCGTTCCGTTTTACGGCCGTGGGGTCACGGATCGTAATCGCACCCTGCCCTATCGCGAAATCCTCCTTCGCTATAAACTAAAACCCGACCAAGACGAAGTGGACGGTCTCGCATTTAATGGTCCAGCGACGGTGAAGCGTAAAGCTGACCTCGCGCTTCAGCGCGCCCTCGGCGGCATCATGGTCTGGGAACTTACCCAGGACGCCCCAGCCGAAGACAGTCTTTTTCGCGAATTAAGACTTACCCTCGATAGCCAACGCTAAGTTAGCAAAGGCTAGCCTGTAGAGGGTTGCGTTTGTCCTTATCAATAATGGAATAAACCCATGCGTCGATTACTAACACTACTAGCACTCGGATTGAGTACGTTGTCTGCGGCAGAACCGAGAGCTTTACCGCGTAACATCGTATTCATTCTCGCAGACGATCTCGGGTACGGTGAATTAGGTTGTTACGGACAAGAAAAAATTAAGACGCCGAATATCGATCGCTTGGCAGCAGAAGGCACGCGCTTCACTCAGCATTATTCAGGCGCACCGGTATGTGCACCCGCACGTTGCGTCTTGCTAACTGGCAAACACCTCGGCCATGCCGAAATTCGCGGAAACCGTCAGGCCAAGGTTAGCTTTCCTGAATTTAAAGAAGGCCAGCACCCGATTGCCTGTGAAACGGTAACACTCGCACAAACACTCCGTAAAGCCGGCTTCGTTACAGGCGCCATGGGCAAATGGGGCCTTGGTCCCGTTGGCTCGAGCGGCGACCCTAACCTACAAGGATTCGATCTCTTCTTCGGCTACAACTGCCAAGCGGAAGCCCATTCTTATTATCCGAGTCATCTTTGGCGTAACGCGACACAAGTTCCGCTCAACGAAAAGCCTATACCTGGACACGGCACTCAACCCAAAGGCGAAGTAAGCATGGAAAAGTGGACGGGCAAAGTGCACGCCTCAACCGTCATCGTGGAAGAGGCGGTTCAGTTTATTGAGAAAAATAAAGGTAAGCCTTTCTTCCTCTACCTTCCCCTGACCGAACCACACGCCGCACTGCAACCGCCAATCGCAGCGGTTGATGCGTATCCCAAAGAATGGGATCCTATTCCGTACCGCGGCGAAAACGG
>DNHH01000099.1:691-2826 GCA_003485955.1 Opitutia bacterium | reverse complement strand
CGTACCGCGGCGAAAACGGGTATACGCCCCACCCTCGTCCACGCGCTGCTTATGCCGCCATCATTTCAGAGCTCGATCGACACGTTGGTCGAGTCCGCACAGCCCTCGAACAGGCAGGAATTTTAGATGACACCCTCATTGTCTTCACTTCAGACAACGGCACCACTCACGGCCCCTTCGCCAAAAAAGATGCAAAGCAAACAACAAACACCTTTGGCATTGGTGGCGTCGATGCGACTTTCTTTAATTCTGTAGCAGGCTTACGCGGCCTCAAGGGTAGCGTTTATGAAGGTGGCTTACGCGTTCCCTTAATTGTGCGTTGGCCGAAAGAGGTCAAAGCGGGAACCGTCAACGAGACGCCGAGTTATTTCGCGGACTGGTATCCGACCCTCTGCGCAGCCAGCGGGGTCGCCATTCCCAAAGGTCTCGATGGCCAAAACCTTTGGTCGGTTATCAAAGGGACACCACTGACTGAACCGCGCCTTCCGATGATTTGGGTTTATCCGGAGTACGGCGGCCAAGTCGCCGTGCGTATGGGTAACTTGAAAATTGTTCGTCGAAATCTTTTGAGCAAGGTGCCGGGAAATTGGGAAGTTTATGCAATCTCGAACGACCCATACGAAACCCAAGACATCGCCGCAGAGAATGCCCCTGCTATCGCTATGGCACGACAAATTCTCAGAGCGCAAACACAGCCGAACGCCCTTTTCCCATTAGAATGGGACAAGTGAGTCGCCGATAATTCTATTGGGAGTTTGTGTGAAAGGGAAAACCCCTTAACACCTCTTGGTTCACGTGGCACGTCCACCAGCTCTTCGTCTCTGTCTAACGGGTGCCTCCCCCCATGCCGCACCTGTGGCCGCTTGTGCCCATGCGACTGACCGAAAGATTATCGTTTGCTTGGCCACAAACCTCGGTGCAGCTGAAACCTTAGCCGAAGAAACAGGCCTCCTGCTGCAAATTTTAACCGAAGCCAAACCTACAGCACGTGCCGTCAGCGAGGCAGACGTTGCGACCGATAGCTTTGATGCCGAGTGCGATCTACTCGGGGCACTCGCCGAACTTCGCCACGGCAAACATGACAGCAAGCGCCCGCTACTACTTGCCTGTTCTCCAGGCGCCTTGTTGCGCGCTGCACCCGCCGCGCAAGAGTTGGCAGAACGCGAAGTCAGTATCACTATCGGCGATAAAGTTAATTTACAAAAAATTGCCGAGAGGCTCGCAGCGATCGGGTACACGTCAGAAGCACTCTGCGAACGTCCAGGTGAGTATGCTATTCGCGGCGGAATCTTAGACGTTTACCCACTGAACGCGACCGAACCTTCGCGTGTTGATTGTTTTGGCGACACCGTTGAATCCGTGCGCACGTTTGACCCAGCGACACAGCGAAGCGAAAACGAAAGTGTCGCTTTGGTAATCCTGGGACTCGGTAGTCAAATTTCATCAGGCCGGCTGCTTGACCATCTACCTGCCGACACCTTGATTGTGGCTACGGGTGGCACTGCAGAGCATCCCGCAATCGCGGAAGCACTTAAAGGCGGCATAAGCCTTTTAGCTATCGAGGAAACTGATACCACATTGGCTGGATTAAAAAGTGAACCCTGCCCAATAACATCTGCGGAAGATCTCATGGTCGGTGCGGGCACCGCAGACACTTCGCTAACACGCGCAGCGGTGTTACGAGCAGCTGCCAGCCGCGCCAGGGATGGCCGCATAGTCATCATTGCAGTCGATACAGAGGGTGCCAAGGAGCGTGGGAGTGCTGACGCCGCAGAAATTCTTGGATTCAAAGCACAAATTTGCCTCGCGCGTATTTCCGCAGGCTCACTGGTTGAACCCAATCAACTTCCAGGCCCCTTAGCCAATGGATTAGTCTTATTAACAGAACGCGAACTGTTCGCGCGACGAAGACGGACACTGGCATCGCTTCCGCGTCGTCGTACCGCTCAGCGTTCACAAGTTGGACATCTTTTAGATTTCGCTGAACTCGTCGAAGGAGATGCACTCGTGCACGCAACTCAAGGCATCTGCCTTTTTCGCGGCATCCGCACATTTGAAGTCGAAGGCCGGCCTCAAGAATTTCTATCCCTAGAGTTCGCCGATAAAGCCATGCTCCACCTCGCACTCCGCGAGTC
>DNHH01000099.1:0-514 GCA_003485955.1 Opitutia bacterium | reverse complement strand
CGCGAGTCGCATTTACTGTCACGCTATGTCGGCATGGGGCGGATAACTCCGCGCCTTTCGAAGCTCGGTGGCAATGGATGGGAGCGTACGCGAAAAGCTGCTGAACACGCCACACTGGATCTCGCCGCCGAGCTACTCTCCGTGCAAGCAGCCCGCACCACACGACCGGGCATCTCACACCCTCGCGATGAAGAAAATCCTTGGATGGGAGAGTTTGAACGTTCCTTTCCACATCGCGAAACGCCCGATCAGACTCGAGCAATTGCCGAAACTAAAAATGACCTCGAGCGAGCCTCGCCCATGGATCGTCTAATTTGTGGCGACGTGGGATTTGGAAAAACCGAGGTCGCACTCCGGGCGGCCTTTAAATGTCTACTAGGGGGCCGACAAGTTGCTGTCCTCGCCCCGACTACGGTTCTCGCCCAGCAGTTACATGAAACATTCCGTGAGCGCATGGCACGGTGGCCAATATCCGTTGAACTGCTCAGCTCTTACCGCACAGCCACGCAACGCA
>DNHH01000101.1 GCA_003485955.1 Opitutia bacterium | reverse complement strand
GAAAGCATTTCCGAGGTCAGGGCTTTTTGTGAGATATACTGGCCGGGGAAGCTATAGTTAAGAATGCGCAGAGATGGTGAGTCATTCCATGACTTGGCGGACTCCATTAAGTTTTCCTTCTGTTCGCGACCGACAGGAAATTCCATGTTAGACTGCCCTGCACAAATCCAAACGTCTCCAATTAAAACGTCAGTCAAGGTTGCCTCACCGGAAGTGGCTTTTGCCTTTAAGGTTGTTGCTACTTTATTTGCAGGACGTGGACGAAAGCGCGCCTCCCATTCGCCCGTTGAAGTTGCGGTGACAGACAGTTTTTCATTTCCGAGTGCCACCTGCACGACTTCTGTGGGGCTGGCTGTGCCTCGGATGACTATTGGCTGGTCTCGTTGCAGCACCATGTGATCCCCGAGGAATGGGTCAAATTGCACCGCAGCACTGGCCGTTGCTGTTAAAACAAAAAGTGTAACCAGTCTTTGCATGTCACTCGCCTTTTTCAATCCAGGCGAGATCGACTGCGACAAAGAGAATCTCAGTGTTGCTATTGGGCTCGTAAATGACGCCGATGCGGCCGTCTTTCATGAGTGCCATTGAGCTGTAGGCGAACGCTCCAGGAACGAGTACGCGCGATTTACTCCAGGTCTTGCCGTCATCGGTCGAGATGCGGATAACGCCCTTCGTGCGGCCTTTGGGTGCTGGGTCTCCGGTGGGGCCGAGTGCGAGGATGCGTGGCTTAGCGCCAGGGATGGTTAGGACGGAGTTTTGGCAGTCAGGTCCGGGCATGCCTGAGTCGTCGGTGGCACTCGTCCAGCTCTCTCCGCCATTGGTAGACCAGGAGACCTTGCGGAAATTCGCACCCTTCCACTTGCGGGAGTTTAGGTAGAGTCCGCCCGTAGAAGTTTCGCAGACCTGTACCTCGTTGAGTTGCATATTCCCTTGAGGCACGTCGGCGCCGCGTTTCCACGTCTTGCCAGCGTCATCGGAGTAGGCAACCCAGTTCACGAAGCCGCCGCCCTGCTTCGAGTTGAAGGGCATGATGAGGCGTCCGGCATTGGCTCCTTTACTGATCTGAATACCGATGCCAGGGCCAGATGCTGTGGTGGTGTCTTTGTCTGACTTGAGATGGGAGACGTCGATAGGCTTCGACCAGCTTCGACCATCGTCGTCAGAAGTAATGTACCCAATCTTATTTGGGCCGTCGGGACCGGTTTTTACCTTACCAAACTGGCTCGTGCCAGGCGGATAGGTTTGGAAGAAGAGGAAGATGCGGCTGCTTTTGGATTCTTGTACGAGGCAGGGGTTGTTAAGGCAGATTGCGCCTTGTTCGAGGATGACCTCTGACTTCGACCAAGTTTTTCCGTTATCGGTTGAACGGCGGAGGATGTAATCGTTCTCTGCTTGGTCGTGAGCCTTGTTTCGTCCCTCGGCTACTGCAATCAAAGTGCCTTTGTTTGTGCACAGTAATGCAGGGATGCGAATAGAGGGAAACTTGTCAGTCTCACCAGCCTTGAAGACGACTGTTGGGGTCGTCGGATTGGCAATAGCGCAGAGTGCTAGGAATAATGGGATAATGTGGGGACGCATAAAGGTGATAGTTAGACGGCTATGCTACGGCACTGGTTCCGTTGCCAGCAGACTTATTTACTCTGGGTAGGTGCGCTTAAGCGCCCTGTAAATGACCTAGGGTCGCTTAGGCCGACTGCTTGTAAGATGCGGATGGCCATTTCTTGGTGACCACGACCATTTGGATGCACCTCATCATTCATCATGGGGGCAATAGACTTCGGGTTTTTGCGCCAATCGGCCCAATGGTCGACAAGGATTAATTTCTCATCGGTAGCAATCTTCGCGACGGCATCCATATATGCCTCAAGTTTGGCGTGTCGTTTCTCTTGAGCAGAGCCGGGAATACATGGGTTTACTCGCATGAGCACGGGGATGCCGCTGTTCTTACGTGCTTCGGCTACGAGCTTGCGCAGGTTGGCTTCGTAGGTGGCAAGGTCGGGACCAATAACACTGTCATTCATTCCAAACATGATGAAAGTTACGTCGGGTTGGAAGCGACTGAGGCGCCAATCGAGTGCGGCGATGATGCCTGCCGTAGTGTCGCCGCTGATACCGGTGTTGATGACGATGTCGGATCGACGGTTCATCTCGAAGCGTACCCGTTCCGCAAAGATTTCCGTAAAACACCGCCAACCTTTAGTGTGCAGCGCTCCGTGCGTAATGCTGTCACCCGTAAAAAGCCAAGTCACAGGACGTTTCTCTGCCATCCTGGCGCGTAGGCGCGCAAGGTCTGGCGAGTCGGCAGCTGATAAACTCGCAGCCAGTGCCAGTAAGCTGACGAGCAAGCAGCGCATTAATCTTTCCAACTAAAGTAACCAATCGCCTCAAGCTCTTTAATCATGGCGGCTACGCCGGCAGCGTCGGGATTGCTGTTTGGAAGGCGCGCTGGGCCGACCGGCACGCCGAGATGAGCCATGAGTGCTTTGGCTGAGCCCATATAGCCGCGTTTGGCGACCGTTTGGA
>DNHH01000071.1:1096-3761 GCA_003485955.1 Opitutia bacterium | reverse complement strand
ACTGGCTTCTGGGCGAGAGGCTTCGCAGGTTACTTAGATTTAGGCGCAGGCTTCTTGGCTGCTTGTTTTTTCTTTGATGCCATGTGTAGAGTTAAGGTTAAGGGTAGAATTAAAAAACGGAAGTGTGAAGGGATTAGAGGGAGCCGTACTTGGTTAACAAAGCTGCCCGACAACGGGGCGAAACCTGGCCAAATTGACCTGCATCCTCTAAAGCAGGGACCCAGCGCCAGGACCGCGGACACCGCACTCCAGGTGCCTTCGCGACAGAAACTGTGAGCGGAGCCCCGGCCTTTGACTCCATGTTCACCGCAGATACAATCCAAATTTCAGGGAGCAGTTCTGTATGACGCAAAAGTACTGAAAATTCAGGGTCTGCAGGATCCCCGCTAAGGGTAACGGCGGCATCAAGGTTTTGCCCGATTGTCTTACTCTGTCGCAACTGCTCAAGCGGTCCATTCACGTGGGCTGCGCCAATGCGCAGAATAGTTGCGATGTCCGTGTGTGCACTGGAGTCTTCCCAGCCCGCAGGAATTTCTGGCCAAGACTGCAGATGAACAGAATCTGCTTCATTGTATTCCGTCTTCACAGATGCATGTGACCATGCCTCATCAGCCGTAAACGGAATAAAGGGCGCTAACAAACGAATGTACGCACGGAACGCGTGGTGCAAGGCGGTCTGCGTCGAGCGACGCAAAGGATCACCGGGTGCGAGGGTGTAGAGCCGATCTTTAACAATACTCGTATAGGCCGCCGAGAGCGTCGTTGTCGTAAACGCAGCGAGGGCCGCAGATGCGCGATGGAATTCGTAAGCTTCGCAAGCATCCGTCACTTCTCGAATTAGTCGTGCCGTCTCCGCGAGCAACCATCGGTCAATAGCCGAAAGCTTTTCGAGCGGGAGTGCGTCGGACGCAGGATTAAAGTCGGCCAACGAGCCGAGCTGCCAGCGAAGAGTATTGCGGATGGCGCGGTACTGATTCGAAACTGTTTCAAATATCGCATCCGAAAGCGGGATGTCGTTTTGGTAATTCTCAGAAGCAACCCACAGCCGCACAATATCTGCACCGTAACGCTTGATATAATCATCCGCGGTGGAAGGTTTGCCGTCCGACTTTGAAATCTTTTGGCGCTTTTCGTTTACGACAAAACCGTGCGTGAGCACGGCACGGTATGGCGGTGCACCGCGCGCAATCATCGCAGTCCATAATGAAGACTGGAACCAGCCACGGTGCTGGTCAGAGCCCTCGAGGTAAAGATCTGCAGGCCAATGTAAATCCGGGTGGCGACCGCATACCGCCAAATGGCTTGTGCCTGAGTCAATCCAGACATCAAGCGTGTCGGATCCTTTACGTAAATCTTTTGGCCAAGAGGCCGGCAATGGAGCGCCTGCAAGGATGTCGGCGACAGGGGTTGACCACCACCAGTCGGTTCCATGTTTAGCGACTTGTTCAGCAACCGATTGCGCGACTGCTGCGTCCAAGAAAGCCTCGCCCGTTGAGATACAGACAAAAGCAGGAATAGGTACACCCCAGGATCGCTGACGCGATACGCACCAGTCTGGGCGGCTTTGCAACGCGCCGCGCATGCGATTCTCACCCCAGCCCGGAATCCAGCGAACATCGCTAATCGCTTTTAGCGCACGTGCACGAAGGTCGCCACGGTCTAACCCGATAAACCATTGATCAAGTGCCCGAAAAATAACGGGCGTCTTCGAGCGCCAACAATGAGGGTAAGAGTGAACAAGTGCTTCGCGGTGGAGGAGGCGACCGCGGGCTTCCAATAAGGCTAAGACAGCGCCGTTCGCAGGACACTTGCCGTCTGTCTCCAATACGGAGACGCCCACAAGCTCGGCGGGGACTTTTCCGTCGTTCGCATAACTACCATCGTCTTGCACTGGGCAATACGCTTCGAGACGGTAACGTTGGCCTGTCTGATGGTCATCAACGCCATGACCGGGTGCGGTATGTACACATCCCGTACCCGCATCTGTCGTGACATAATCCGCAAGCACAACTGGCGAAGCACGGTCGATAAATGGGTGACGCGTCTCCAGTCCCTCCAAGGCACTTCCCTTTACACGGAAGCCGTCGGTTGCTCCTTCAAGTTTACAGGCGGAAACAAATGCATCGCGCAAAGCGACCGCTACCAGGAATGAATGGTTATGGTGACAGACTTCAACATACTCGAGTTCAGGATGAACTGCGATGGCAAGGTTTGCAGGTAACGTCCATGGAGTGGTTGTCCAAATAACCACCGAGAGCGGGTGTGCGGGCTTTAGATTCTTCGAGGATGGATTAGGCGCTTCAAAGGAAACCCAAATGGAGTGCGAACGCTTATCTTTATATTCGATTTCAGCTTCTGCTAATGCGGTCTGACAAGGGATTGACCAATACACTGGCTTCTTCGAACGGTAAACAAGCCCTTGCTCGACGGCCTTCGCAAATGTGCGTAAAATCTCGGCTTCGTAGCCAGGGTCCATCGTGCGATATTCCGATTTCCAATCTGCGAGCACGCCAAGACGACGGAACTGTCCGCGCTGCTTCTCAATATACGAAGATGCAAATTCTGCGCACGCCTTGCGCACTCCCAACGCATCCAGTGAAGCTTTCTTCGCCTGTAACTCTTTCATCACCTTATGTTCAATCGGCAAACCATGGCAGTCCCAACC
>DNHH01000071.1:479-784 GCA_003485955.1 Opitutia bacterium | reverse complement strand
GGGCCGTCATGAAGCACAAATGCTGGGCGCCCTGCATGACGACCTTGGATCTTTGCGTAGAGACCGATTTTTTCCCAGTGGGCGATGCGCCCCGGCTCGCGCTCAGCCAAACCGGCTTTCATCGGAAAGTCGGTAGTAGGTAAATTTAAGGTGTCTTTAAGCTCCACGGAGGTTGTTTTTGAGTTTTCTGAAACCAGAAAAAGGCGACAGTTAGTCTATAAATAGGGAGGTTGGGCCATAAAGCCATCCCCAGAAGGACACTGAAGCGAGGCGGGCGAGGTTGGAGAGGGGGGCGAGGGTGTCAA
>DNHH01000071.1:0-300 GCA_003485955.1 Opitutia bacterium | reverse complement strand
GTCAACCTTGAGGAGGCCAGCGGTTGACATAGAGCAGAAGCCCTCCATCAGATAGGGCATGGACAACCTCCGTCCCAAACTCGTTAGCAAATCAGGTGCCATTCTCGATGTCATCCTCACCGTCATCTTCTTTGTATGGATGACGGGGATACTCAAGAAGCACGTACCCTGGGTCGAAGAAGGCGAAACTGCAGTTTTAGTAGGTGCAGCCGCCTGCTCACTCTGTCTCTCTGGCGTATTCTGGATGGCGCTTTCGTTATTCCGGGTGACGTTAGCGGACCAAATCATCCAGCGTACAGC
>DNHH01000134.1:1268-8798 GCA_003485955.1 Opitutia bacterium | reverse complement strand
CACACTTCGGCGCAGTCGATACGCCAGGGGCCAACCCTTTAAACCTTGGATTCGACATAAATATTGGCGGAAGCGCCATGGGACAACCCGGCAGCTACCTAGGTTTAAATAACTTTAGTGCAGGTAAAGATAACCGAAAAGCCTGGGACGTACGGGACTTAGAAGAGTATCAAGGAAAAGATGTGACAGTTACGGAAGCGTTAACCGACCGCGCAATTGCGGAAATTCGCAAAGCACATACCGCCGGCGTACCGTTCTTTTTAAATTTCGCTCATTTTGGCGTACACACTCCCATTGAACCTGCGAAAAAGTTTAGCGCGGATTACGCATCGCTCTCACTGAGTCGTACAGAAAAAGACTATGCCACACTGGTTGCCGATGTCGATGCGAGCGTGGGTCGAGTGATGGCTGAACTCGATAAGATGGGCGTAGCCGATAACACGATTATCGTTTTTCTCTCCGACAACGGAGGCTTCGCACAGCGCGATGGTGGGTTTAAACCCAAAAACCTACCCCTGCGCAGTGGCAAAGGATCTGCTTATGAAGGTGGCTTAAGGGTTCCGTGTATCGTGCGGTGGCCAGGCATCACGCAACCGGCATCGATGATTGATGCACCCATTCGCATGGAAGACTTACTGCCCACACTCGTGAAAGCTGCAGGCGAGAAAGTGCCAGCAGGGATTGATGGCGGTGACGTTTCTAAAGTCCTCGCTGGGGGCAAAAGAGAGACCCCTGATTTTATTTGGTATTACCCACACGTTTGGGGTCCAACCGGACCAGGCATAGAGCCATTTGCAGCGATTCGCGAAGGAGACCTCAAAGCGATTCTTTTCTTCTATGACGAACGCGTGGAGCTTTACGATATTACCAATGACCCTTCGGAGTCAAAAGACTTGGCCAAGGAACGTCCAGAAGAGGCAAGCCGTCTTAAATTGAAATTACTTACAACACTTAAGACCGCAGGGCGCAAACTTCCGACTCGGTAATTTTAGGGCTAGACCTAAAGTTGTATTCATTATTTGAAGTTACGATGAGCGACTGGTCTGAATGGCAGGTGCTGCGAATGGCTGACGCTCCAGGAGAAGCGACTCTCGTAGAGATACTCGACGGCGGGCAGAGCTTCCGCTGGCAGCGCAATGATGATGGCACATGGACAGGCGTATTTGGACGCCATATCGCGCAATTACGCCCAGAGCCCGAAGGCATTGCATGGCGTCAGCCGCTAGGAAAACCAAGTATCGCTGAGGACCTAGGTATCTACCTCGATGCAGCAGGCAAACAGGCGCGTGCGATCGATGCCCTCCCTTGGCGCTCCGACCCATTCCTGGCGAGCGCTCTAGCGCGCTTCCCAGGGCTACGCATTCTCGCACAAACACCCGACGAAGCCCTGCTAGCTTTTCTTTGTAGTTCAAACAAACAGATCATTCAGATTCGTCGTATGGTCGCAGCCCTTGCCGACCAACTTGGCGAAAAACTTGCCCCAGACTTCCACGCGCTTCCCGACTGGGCAAAGCTCGCACGGGCGGACCCAGTAACTCTCAAAGCCTGCGGACTAGGCTATCGTGCAACATTCATTCAAGAGACAGCTATAGAACTAGAGCGGCGGCCAAATTGGGCTGAAGAACTTGGTGCCCTCGAGACCGACGCATTGCTCGTAGAACTTGCAAAGCTGCCTGGCGTCGGACCGAAAGTCGCGGCATGTGTCGCCCTCTTTGGTTTCGGAAGACTTGAGTCATTCCCAGTCGACACGTGGATCGAGCAAATTCTCGTCGAAGGCTACACCCTTAAAGGCTGGAAACGTCTGGCCCTCGAACGCTTCGGACGTGCACATTACGGTGCAGCCGCAGGACTCGCACAGCAATTCCTCTTCGCTGCAGCGAGAGCACAAAGCAAGAATCCGAAAAGCTAAAGGAAAAGTTTCCGTATCAGAGAGCTAGCGTGCGCATGTCTACAAAACAAAAGGCCCCGGCTTAACCGGGGCCTTTTCATAGCTAGGCTTTGTGTCAGCCAGGTAATTATCCCTTCAGCGAGTAACCTTCTTCGCCGTGGTCAGTGATATCAAGGCCGCGTGCTTCATCTTCATCGGACGGGCGAAGTCCAATCGTGTTCTTGATAAACATACCAATAATGAAGGTCGCGGTTAGCGAAAGAGCCAGCGTGACACCGATAGCCTTAAATTGCTCGATGACTAATCCACTCTCCATGATGCCTTTCAAGTTGGTATTCAAATTGGCATTCGCATCTGCGGTTGCAAAGACACCTGTGACAATAGCACCGAGCGTTCCGCCAACCGCATGGACGCCAAAGGTGTCGAGTGCGTCATCATACCCGAGCTTCGACTTAAGGTACACGACTGCAAGGAATGGAATGATGCCGGCCAACACGCCGATAATGACCGCCGAACCTGCACTCACAAAGCCAGCCGCAGGTGTGATGACAACAAGACCAGCCACTGCTCCCGAGCACATGCCAAGAATGCTTGCGTGTTTGCGAAGTACCCACTCGAGCGCACCCCAGGTGAAGGCGGCGACAGCCGCAGCAAGGGTGGTCGTTGTGAAGGCCTGCGCAGCGACACCGTCGGCAGCGAGAGCCGATCCAGCATTAAAGCCGTACCAACCAACCCAGAGCATGCCCGTGCCAATCATACACAGCACCATCGAGTGAGGCGTCATTGGCACTTTGCCGAAACCTGCGCGCTTACCGACCAGGATACAAAGCAAGAGGGCCGACCATCCTGATGTCATATGGACCACCGTTCCACCGGCGAAGTCGATTGCTTTGATACTCGCAGAGGCATTCCAAACACCGTTCATCTCGCCCGTGATACCCCAAATGTGGTGAGCCATTGGGAAGTAGACGATAAACATCCAGAGCGTCGAAAATGCCATAACAGCTGAGAACTTCATACGCTCCGCAATCGCACCGATGATCAGTGCAGGCGTAATGATTGCGAACATCAGCTGGAACATCGCAAAGACGTTCTGCGAAATCCAATAAGCGTAGTCGGTGTTAGGGACCGAAGTTACGCCTTCGAAGAAGAAGTATTCCGATCCACCGAAAATATTTCCAATCGGTGTTCCCGCAAAATTCTTACCAAAGACCAGCGAATAACCGAAGGCCCACCAAAGAATAGTCACAAGCCCTGCAAGGCCGATACATTGAGCGGCAACCGAGAGTACATTTTTTGTGCGAACTAAGCCGCCGTAGAAAAGAAAGAGGCCAGGTAAAGTCATAAAGAGCACAAGCGCGGCACTCACCATCATAAAGGCGTTGTGTCCAGGACCTGTCGTGGCGGAGACGGGCCCTCCAAGGACTTTTTCATCCGCTGTTTTCGGAGAGGTGTTGTTAATGTACGCCTCAAGGTCGGCTACCCGTTGTTCGACGCTTGCTGGAGCAGGCGCAGCAGGTGCTTTCGCGGGAGTGGTTGTCTGCGCAGGTGCGAGTACAGGAATCGCAAGCAGTGCAATAAGGGTAAGGATGCGGAGCAAGGGTTTCATAGCATGAGGACTATCGCACCCACTGTGCCAATGCATCTTTCAGACCCTTTCGCTCTTAAAAGTGCTTAAGATGCGACAAAATCGGCAACAGGGGTGCCGAATTTAGGGCAAGACAGGCAACGAAGTCGGCCAATCCATACCCGCCTCTAGGAACTCCTTAAACTTAGAATCTTGCCCCGACCCGCATTGTCCAACCCGGTGCGTCAGGAGCCTGGAAGACGTTCACGGTATTTCCGTCATGACGGAAAGTTTCCCGGTGAAAGGCAACCCACTCAAAAGCACCGCGAACGAACCATGTGCCACTCGACTCAAGAAACTGTGTGACGCCTACGCGCAAAGGAACTTCGCCAATCGAAACTGCGCGGTGCCCATAGCTACCATCCGTCAGTCGAAAGGTTAACGTTTCGTAAGCGCAGGAAAAATCGATGCTGGTGGCTTTATCCGCGGTGGCGAACCAGCGGGCGTAAAAACCGTTTTGCAAGCCGGTGATACGAAACTCAATGCTGACGCTCGCATCTGGCGTCCACTTCGCACGTGCATATGGAATAGGCAGTATAGACATTTCGTAGCGATCTTGGAGCATCACGCCGAGGGCTACATCAAAGGTGGCTGCAGGCGTCCATCGATAGGCGCCACCAAAACCCCAGCGCACCGCATCACCAAGTCCGAGTCCAGATGTGTCGGAAGTTTCAGGCGCGGCTTCAAGCGCTCCGATAAATTGGTAATGACCATGACCAGACCTCGCCTGCCACTGTGTGAAACCTGAAACAATAAAGTCCGAGGTATCGCCGTAAACACGGTCGGGATTTCCCGCAATGGCACCGGTGAATTTATGGGTGTAATTATAGTATTCGATATCAAGGGCATGATCAGCTCCTTCATGGATGGCCTCAAAGCCGCTGCGCGTGCGTTGAAAAGTTCCGCTCAGACCATCGGCATGACTCACGTCTGCCGCACCATGCCCTTGATAGTCTCCCATCAGCACCCAGCCCGTCTTAGAAGGGGTCGAAGTCTGTTGAGAAAAAACCGTGAACGGCAAAAGGCCGGAAATTAGAAGCAAGGGACGCATGATTAAAGGCGTAACCGCGAGAGGCAGAGAAGACAAGTATAGCCCATGCGACTTTTGCGCTTTCACCGACCTTAAGCAGAGAGTATCACTGTGCCATGACCCATCAAAGCACTGGCATATCGAAACCTGTCTTCCTGCTTTCCGTCGCATGTGCGGGCCTTGTAGGAATAGCTGCCGCGCTTTTTGGCCGATGGATTAACGAAAGCGAAAAAGTTGCTTCCCTGAATACTCAATTAAATGCCATAACAGCAGCGCCTTTTAACTTCGCAACCGTGCCCTACCCTCGCGCAAATGACGGAAGAGTCCAAGGTGGTACGGACAATCGACATAAACAACAATGTCAGTGGGCCCAAGATTCTGTGAAAGCAGGTGGCGGCAGCATCATCCTCGTGGGCGACTCGATTACCCATGCCTGGGAGGGTAATATGGATTTGCTCAAAGACACTGGGACGTTTGTGAATTTAGCGACCAGTGGCGACCGCACGGAGAACGTTCTCTGGCGCTTACAAAACGGAAATCTTCCCGCAGGCCTAAAGCCACGTGCATTCGTAGTCATGATTGGAACAAACAATACCGGGCACCGCATGGATAAACCCGAAGACATTGCCGCTGGCGTGCACGCCATCCTCAAGCGGCTTCACAGCTACTCGTCCGATACACCCATCATCCTTTATAACATTTTCCCACGGGGCGCAAAAAGCGATGACGCCATGCGCGTGAATAATGAGAAGGCCAATAAGCTCGTTATTGATACCCTTGCGGAAGATTTAAAAAAGGTTGTTCGCGTACGCGACCTTGCATCGAAGTACCTCGAGGCCGACGGCACCTTACCCAAAACAATTATGCCAGATCTCTTACACCCAAACCGGAAGGGCTATGAAATTTGGGCCGAAGATCTGAAGGCAGGGCTTAAAGAATTAGGGCGCTGAGCGGCATATTATCAAATGCCCTAGCCCCCATAGAAATTTGGGGGCTTTTTTATCGCCCAGTCGCCCAGGGAGGACACGCTATTTGAAGCCATGGGTCGTTCCGTCCGCATCCTCCTCTGGAGTTTCTCTATTTTGACCGTAGTCCTCGCTGGCGTAGCCATTTGGGCAGACATCCAGCTACGCGCGGACAGTCTCGGGCCACGCGTTGCCGGTGTACTCACCGACGCAGGCATCACGGGCGGTATTAACAAAATCGAAGCAACCCTTGACGGAACTTTTAACGCCGAAGGTATTGATCTTACCCTTCAGGATGGTACCCGCCTGAAGGCTGAATCCTTACGTGGAGATTTATCCGTGCTACGTTTGCTCAGCGGACATGTGCACCTCGCCGAACTCGAAGGCAAAGGCCTCGACATCACCCTTACGGATGTAAATTCATCGGTAGATAAAAATGCTGTGAAGTCAGATCCAGCAAACGCTCAAACAGATTTAGGCTNNCTGAGCGGCGATTAGCCAGCTCCGCAAAAGGGACATTTTTATTTACTGACACCAGGGTGTTGATATTGTCAGTCGTATGTTAAGTCCAGCCGCGCGCATCCATCTGCCGAAAGACTGGCAAGGCACAGCCGAAGAGCTGGCGGCCACAACCTCACGTTTTTTGGCAGACTGCGGGTTCGATGCTAAGTTTTTTTGCACCGAAAGACTTGTTCGTTATTATCTATCAAGAGGCGTCCTAACCGCTCCTGATAAAGACCCTGTAGACCGCCGCAAAGCACTTTTTGGTAACCTTCAATTCCGTCAACTTGTGCTCACGCGTCTTCTCGCAGAACGTGGATGGGATCTGGAGCGTGTTCAAAGTCAGTTCGTTGGATTCAAAGGCCCGAAGTCTGTCAACGAACTCAACGATTTGCTAAACCAACTCGCTGAGCCAACACCTGCCGAACAACTGCTTTTCCAAAGTCGACGTGATAGCCCAGACCCATGCGCAGAACCGGTTTTTTTCAGGCAGTCCCAAAAAAGCCTTTCACAGGAGGCAGACGATCGGATCGACGTATCAAGTAAATCCACCACGAACCGGTCTGAGCGCGAGCAACAACGCTCCAATATGCCACGTCAGTTTATTCAAGCAGCACGCGACGACGTTACCCTGCACAAGCTGGCTCTTTTGGCGGAAAAGGTAATGGCCGATTCGAATCTGCCTTCCGAGGAGCTCCGTGCATTAAGGGAGCTTGCTGAGATGGCTCGTCTTGCATCTAGAAGCGGAGCCAAGAAAGAGCGCTGGACTCGGCTTAAACTCGCACCATGGTGTGAGATAAACTTACGTATCAGTGGCGAAGTAGACATGAATGATGAACTTAAGTACTACATGTTGAACGAGTTCAGACGTATACTCGATAATTATGACAGTGCGTTGTGATAATGTTGATTATCGGTGTTGACACCGTAGTCGCTCTATAAGTAGTGTTGGGATTCATCATCCTAGACACCATGACGCAACATAACTCGGCCCAAAAAACCCAGATATCCATTCATACCCTTAAAAAGGGTCTGCCTGCTCAGCGCGCGATTCGCACCAAAGTTTTAGTTCGTATCATTGCGCCAGAACATCCCGTTTCTAACCAGACCAATGACACCCCCCGCCGTGCCCCCGTCGACTTGGCGATTGTTATTGATCGATCCGGATCAATGACTGGCAAACCATTGGCTGCAGCCATCGGCTGTGCCCGCAACTTGATCAAATCACTAAGCAACGATGACCGTGTGGCGATTGTGACTTTCGATGATGAGATTCAAGTGCTACAGCCGCTAGCCGAGCTGTCCGATCGCGAGGTATTTTATACCAAACTCAGTGGTATCGAAGCTGGTGGCAGTACTGCGCTGTTTGATGGCTGGAAAGAAGGCGCAAAACAACTCGCCCCTTTCACTTCAGCGAAACGTACATCACGCGTCATTCTCCTTACAGATGGACAAGCGAATAAAGGTTTAGTCGATACAACCGCAATCGCCGACCAAGTAGCTGAACTAGCTCGAAATG
>DNHH01000134.1:867-1096 GCA_003485955.1 Opitutia bacterium | reverse complement strand
TAGCTGAACTAGCTCGAAATGGCGTGACGACATCAACCGTAGGACTCGGCACAGAGTTCAATGAATCCTTATTAACGAAGATGGCAGATGCGGGTGAAGGCCAAGCGCACTACGGCCAGACACCAGAGGACCTAGAAGATAGCTTCGCTGAGGAGTTCCAAATTCTCAATAAGGCATGTTTGCGTAAAGTAACACTATCCGTGACAGCTGGTACAGGCGTGGTTGCTAG
>DNHH01000134.1:0-699 GCA_003485955.1 Opitutia bacterium | reverse complement strand
TACAGGCGTGGTTGCTAGTATTCTAAAACGGGACGGATCGAAAGATGCTGAGGTCAAACTCGGTACCCTGCCATACGGAGCAGCACTCGACGCCGTGGTGCAGTTAGATATCAGCGTCCAACGTCAATCCTCTAGCCTGATCTCTGCCTATGCCAGCGCCATCGATATTGACGGCAAGGCAGTCAATATCGGCCCGGTCATTCTCAGCCTGCCCGAACTAGACGCCGAAACACTAGAAGCGCTCCCAGATGACGAAATAGTTAAGGCCGCTGTCGCAGAGTCAGATTTAGCAGATGAGTTTCTGCGTATTCATAAATTAGCGTCCACTGGCAAGATTGCTGAGGCTATCGCTGCAATTAAGGAACTAAAGGCCCGACCAGGTGCAACGGCTTGGGCCGAGCGTACCGCCAAGTATATTGTTAACCTAGCAGACGATGATCTAGAGTCTGCAATTAAAGAGCTAAGTTACTCGAGTCGCGCCTTCCGCGGGCGAACCCGTGAAGCCGAGGCCGTCGATGCCTACTCTGCAAATTACAACCTTTCTGTGGAAAACAGCAAAGATGTATTTCTGGCAAAAAAACTCGGGGCAGGACGAAGTCAACGCCGCTCTGCCCGCGAGGAAAACCCTGGGGAGTCGATTTAATTTAGGTATCGTACGCTAAAGACCAGCCACAAAGCCCCGCCATCCGGCGGGGCTTT
>DNHH01000100.1:372-2681 GCA_003485955.1 Opitutia bacterium | reverse complement strand
GGCGGCGGCTGTTACGTCTGCGGCGAAGAAACTGGCCTCATTGAATCGCTCGAAGGTAAACGCGGCTACCCGCGCATCAAGCCACCCTACTTCCCTGCCGTTCTCGGCCTCTACAATTGCCCAACCATCGTCAATAACGCTGAGACGATGGCTCAAGTTAAACACGTGCTCGCCTTTGGCGGCGCGGAGTTCGCCAAGATCGGTATCCCCGGCGACAGCGGCACACACATCTGGGGTGTATCTGGTTTAGTCAAACGTCCTGGCCTCTACGAAATTGAAGCCGGTAAAGCTACCTTCGGTGAACTCCTTTACGATTTATGCGGTGGGCCTCTCGATGGCCGAAAGTTTAAGGCCATCATTCCAGGTGGTTCGTCCACGAAGATTTTGAAATTTGGCGAGCGCTTTAAAGGTAAGCTTCCCAACGGAACAGAGTTTGACTGGGCACTCGAGGACATCCCCCTCGACTCCAACAGCATCGCTGCATGCGGAACAGGTTTAGGTACAGGCGGGACAATCGCCCTCGATGACTCCGTTGAAATGATCCAAGCGCTTTCAAACCTGAATGCCTTCTACGCGCACGAAACTTGCGGACAGTGCACGCCTTGCCGTGAAGGCTCTCTGTGGCTCAGTCGCGTATCCAAACGTATCACGACAGGTGGCGGCATGGAGACCGATGTGCCCTTGCTCCTGGATATCGCGAACCAAGTCGCTGGACGTACCATTTGTGCACACGGTGAAGCAGTGGCTTGGCCAGTTCAATCAGCCGTCCCTAAGTTTAAGGACGAATACCTCGAGTCCATTCGCCGTCGTCAACGTGGCGAAGCGGTTGATAGCCTCCGCTTAATCTAAGGAACGATATTTTCGCAGGACGTCGCTGCGCTTCAACGACTGAAAATTTTTCCGGCACATACCGACAATGCTTACTGACTATTTTGAGGAGGAGGGCGACAGATCCATGGGATCAGGCCGTTGCTCGCTCCAGGTGTTACCAAAAACGCCGAACTTCCCGCTTATTAGCATCAGGCACACCTTGCAACGGCCTGACCCCCTCGGCTCGCGTACGTCCTTTCGCCAGAACACATCCGGGCTGGCTGGGAGCGACTATGTTGGCATGATGCAGGTGTGGTAACCCAGACCCACGACGAGGCGGAGCGGCCACGGCTGCGCAAGATCGTGCTGACCGATTGGCCCGCGCTTTTCTGCCTCATCTCGATTCCGGGCATATGGCTGATCGGCCTTGTTTTCCCGCTCCTTCGGCGAGGCGCCGGGTTCGGGGCGACGGAAGCGCTCACCATCGCCCTGCCGGTGTCGCTCGTGGCGATCTGTGTGCTTTACTGGCGCATCGCGCGCATCCGAAAGCTCTTCCGATGGGGCGTCGCGACCAGGGGAATCATCACCCACATCCAGTTGAAGCGTGACCGCGCGCGCGTGGAGTTTCTCTACGAGCTCAACGGGGCCTGCCTCGGGTGCTGGATGCCCCTGCACCAGACCCGCGAGGTCCTCGCCCTACGGGAGTCGCAGGAAGTCGAACTCCTGGTGGACAAGCACAGTCCAAGCCACGCAATCATCCGCCATCTCTTCGTGTGAGGATATCGGGTCCCCGCGAATCGCAGCGGCCATCCGCCTGCCGTCGCGAACGACAAGGCCATCCGAGCAGTGAGCCAGTCGTCCACCTGGCCCATTGACTCCATGCGAGGATCGACAGAGAATCTGGCTCGCACTGCCCAATGAGCAACGAAGGCCCCGGCTCGTTCACATCCTACAGGTTCAAATTCCCGGAGACCTTCGAGTTGATGTTTCCGGCGTCCAAGACCAAGTGGATTTGGGTCGGTTTAGTCAGCATCATCCTCGGTTTCGGCGGAATCATCGGGATTCAATCGGGCGAGGCGATCGGCTGGGTTGTCGTCGCCTTCTTCGGCCTTGGCCTTCTCGTGTCCGCCGTCCAGATGCTTCCTGGAGCCGCCTACCTTAAGGTAGGCCCTGGCGGGCTAGAGTTCAGGACACTCTTCCGCACCCGACGCATCGCCTGGGCGGAGATCAGCGGGTTCGGCCACTATCGGCAGGCATCCCAGGGCTTTGTCGGCATCAACTTCCATGGGTCGGCAAAAGGGTTCTCCCGGAATGCCAGTTCCGCCTTGGTGGGTTTTCATGACGCCCTGCCCGACACCTATGGGCACAAGGCGGAGGAGTTAGCTATTCTGCTGACCGCCTGCCGCGCCCATTTTCTCCGGCAAGCCGACGGTTCGCCTCCGACCGAGACCTGATAAATCCCTACGGCAAGCCAGTCAAAGTGGCGGAGAGGATGGGAT
>DNHH01000100.1:0-169 GCA_003485955.1 Opitutia bacterium | reverse complement strand
GAGGATGGGATTCGAACCCACGATTCCCTATGCTTGCCAGCCGTCTCCGTGCGACTGACGCTACGTCCATGTCTGAAGCCCAGCCCGGTAAACCTGAAAGCCTCACCCCGCTCGAAGCGGACAGAGAGCGCCCATGGGTACAGATCAAAACCTTCGTCTCTAAGCCCAA
>DNHH01000079.1:5222-5433 GCA_003485955.1 Opitutia bacterium | reverse complement strand
CGTAGTAGCTGACGAAATATTCGACTGCGTTCTCTGGGAAAAACTTTTTAAATTCAGCGAAGAGTTGAGCGGCGAGGGTTTTGTTATGTGAAACAACGAGGGTGGGTCGCTGATGACGCTCAATGAGGTTGGCCATCGTGAATGTCTTCCCCGAGCCGGTTACCCCGAGGAGGGTTTGGTGGAGGTTGCCAGCACGAATAGAAGCATCCAG
>DNHH01000079.1:4440-5032 GCA_003485955.1 Opitutia bacterium | reverse complement strand
GCAGCAATGGCTGTCGGTTGATCGCCTGTCGGCTGATAACTAGAATGAAGTTTAAACCCGCTCATCTTAGCGTGCCTTAGGCAAGGCGAGTTGCGGTGTAACTTCAGACAGGTTGGCCACGATTAGATCAGCCCCGGATGTCGCCATGACTTCGCGAGAATTCGTTGTGCATAGGCCCACGGCCCGGAACCCGCCGGCTTTGGCGGCTGCTACGCCAGCAAGCGTGTCTTCAAAGACTACGGACTGTTCGACGTCGCCCTGAACGAGTGCGCAAGCTTTCAGGAATACTTCTGGGTCAGGTTTGCCGCGGCTAACGTCTTCGCTGGTAACCGCACCTTGGAAAAACGACTCTAGGTCAAAGCGTTCAAAAGCCAGTTTAAGGTTTAGTCGATGCGTCGACGTTCCGACTACACAGGGTATCCCCGCTTGTTGTAGCGCCCGGAGAAGCTCTTTGGCTCCAGGGAGCAGGGCGATGAGCCCACCCGTAGCTAAATCGCGGTAATGGGCTTCTTTGGCGAGAGACAGGCGGTGGATTTCGGCGGGGTCTCGCGACCAGCCGTGAATCTCAGGGATGATGACCTCATTTCGTTTA
>DNHH01000079.1:1204-4210 GCA_003485955.1 Opitutia bacterium | reverse complement strand
TCGGCGGCGGCGAGACGTTGCCAAGCCTGTTTATGCGCGGCCGACGAATCGACCACCACTCCATCCCAGTCAAAAATGGCAACACGTCCTGCCACGGCTCAGTGCTTGTCCCAGGCGAAGGTGACTTTTGAAGGGGTGTACTCCCAGACGTTAACAGGTTCAAAGATTTGTCCGGGGGCTAAAATGTTATTCGGGTCGAGTGCGCGTTTAATTGCCATCATGGCATTGATTTCCGCAGGCGTATGTTGGAGGCGTAAGAAGGCAGACTTAGAAATACCAATGCCGTGTTCGCCCGTAATCGCTCCTCCCATCGCAACGACTTCACGCATCATTTCAAGGATCGCGCATTCAGCCTTGCGACAGTGTTCTTTGTCTTCGCGATTATACATGACATGGATGTGGAAGTTTCCGTCCGCTGCATGTCCAAAAGTTGGTGTAGGTAATCCGTAGGTCTTACGCATGCGTTGCGCGAGTTGGATGAGTTTAACGTAACTACGGAATGGAACGACAATGTCTTCATTCAATTTAGCATTACCCAAAAGGTACATCGCCTGGGAGCACGTACGCCGTATGGTCCACAGTTTCTCAGCTTCGACAGGGTTATCGCTTTCCCGCTGGGCGAGTGTTCGTCCTTTAGACCAGGCCCGAACCTTTTCTGCGTCTTCCGCCAGAACGGCCGGATGTCCATCTAGTTCGATGAGCAGTAGTGCAGGATTCGCAACGCCTTGAACTTCTGCAGCGCTGAAGACGCCTTCGCCCAGACGCCGTTGGGCGACTTCCGTTGTCTGGGTATCTAGGAACTCAAAGACAGCGGGGGCTACCCTAGATGTCATTAAGGCGGCCGCGGCTTCGAGAGCTTTTTCATCGCTCTCAAAGGCAAAGAGGAATGTGCGTCGTGATTGGGGTAGTGGGACTAAGCGAATCCAGGCCTTAGTAACAATCCCCAGGGTTCCTTCAGCGCCAACCCAGAGGTCGCGCAGGTTATAGCCACTTACAAATTTACGTAAAGGCGCTGACCAGCGGACAAATTCTCCGGTAGGAAGTACGCCTTCAAGTGCGACCACAAAGTCTCGAACAACGCCATACTTCGCAGCGCGTAGTCCGCCGGCATTGGTGGAAATATTTCCTCCGATACTACAGTAATTTAAAGAAGACGGATCAGGCGGGAAAAATAGACCATGCACAGCTGCGCATTCGTTAATTTTTGCGGTAATGGCGCCAGGCTCGACGCAGGCTAATGAGGACTGCGGATCGATTTCGATTTTGTCCCAATGCGCTAAGTGGATGACCCATCCGCCGCGGATAGGTGCGCTGGCGCCCGTGTTGCCGGTGCCACGTCCACGCACTGTGATGGGAACCTTGTGAAGGTTCGCGAGACGTACGACCGTTTGTAAGTTATCGATATCTTTCGGTGCGACCACCGCTTCTGGCATAAAGCTGTAGCGCGTGTTGTCGTATGACGCAGCGAGGCAACTTGCTTCGTCAGTTTTTACCTGATCGTTACCGAGTCCTTCGATGAGGGCTCGGGTGGCTAAGGGGTGGGTCTGCAGTGGGGCGGACATCGCCCTCAAGGTGAGGGCTTCAGCCCAATTCCGCAAGCCACGCCGAGGATTCTGCATCCGAGGGCATCCGCCAGTCACTCCGGGGGGAGAGTCCGACCGAGCCTACTTTCGGGCCATCTGGCATGGAGGAGCGTTTGTACTGCTGGCTAAAGAAACGGCTAATAAACGTGCGAAGATGTCGTTTCAGGGACTCTGCGTCGTACTTACCAGTGAATGTGTGCTCAGCTAACCAGAGAATCTTACGGGGGCGGAAACCGCCGCGAACAAGGTGATAAAGGAAGAAGTCGTGCAACTCGTATGGCCCGATGATCGACTCGGTGCGTTGGGTGATAGTGCCATCTGCGTTGGGCGGAAGTAACTCAGGGCTTACGGGTGTGGCTGCGACATCTTCTAAGATTGCTCGCGTTTCGCCGACATGACGGGTGTGTGCTGTCCAAATAACAAGGTGGCGAACGAGTGTTTTGGGTACGCCGATGTTAACATGGTACATCGACATGTGATCGGCATTAAAGGTGCACCAACCGAGGGCAGCTTCGGAAAGGTCGCCGGTGCCAACGACAAGTCCGCCGACTTGATTGGCAATATCCATAAGCACCTGGGTACGCTCGCGTGCCTGAGTGTTTTCGTAGGTAACATCGTGTTGGCCCTTGGGGTGCTCGATGTCGTGCAAGTGCTGTTCCACCGCTAGACCGATGGGAATTTCACGCTGAGTTACGCCAAGCGTCTGCATGAGCTGTCGTGCGTTGAGTAGCGTTCGTGCACTCGTGCCAGGTCCCGGCATAGTCACGCCAATGATACCGCGTTTATCAAGACCGAGGCGCCCAAAGGCCTCGAGGGCGACCAGCAGGGCTAATGTCGAATCGAGTCCGCCAGAAATACCAATGACGACTTGCCGTGCGCTTGTGTGGCGAATGCGTCGTGCGAGACCTGTCGATTGGATGGCAAAGATTTCTTGGCAATATTCGTCACGGCGCGTGGCGTCGGAGGGTACAAACGGGTGCTGAGAGAATCTCCGTCGCAACTTGGAAACGTGCCCGGTTGGCTGACCAAGTTCGAAGGCAATGGAGCGTGTAGGGCGCGGCGGTATTGTGCCGAAGAAGGTGCTATTGCGCCGGCGTTCAGCAGCGAGTTTATCGACGTCAATTTGCGAAACGAGCAGGGCATCCTCAAATCGGAAGCGCTCGGATTCGCCAAGCACGATTCCATTCTCCGCAATTAAACCATGTCCACTGTAGACTAAGTCTGTGCTCGATTCACCTGCGCCAGCAGCTGCGTATACATAAGCCGCTAAACAGCGTGCAGATTGATTACGGACAAGCTCCCGACGGTAAGCAGCTTTCGTTAGCAGTTCATCGCTTGCAGAAAGATTGCAGAGCACTGTAGCGCCGGAGAGCGCTAGGCCGCCACTCGGTGGCTCGACCGCCCAGAGGTCCTCGCAGAGCTC
>DNHH01000079.1:471-917 GCA_003485955.1 Opitutia bacterium | reverse complement strand
TTAACGCGGGCAGAGGCAAACCAGCGCTGTTCATAAAACTCTCCCGTGTTCGGTAAGTGTGTCTTCGGAACGACACCGAGAATTTTTCCGCGTGAGACAAAGGCAGCGCAGTTAAAGATACGTCCATCGACTTCAATCGGCAGGCCGATCAGAGCCGTAACACCAAGTTTCTGGGTTGCCTCCGCAACTTTGCGTAGCGCCAAAAGAGACCCTTCAAGTAGGCTTCGGTTTGGGATGAGGTCTCCACAGGTGTAGCCAATGAGGCAGAGTTCTGGCAGGACGATGACCTCTGCGCCTTCGGCGGCTGCTTTGCCGAGTGCTTGGATGACGAGGTCTGCGTTGGCCCCTGGGTCGGCAAGGCGCAGGGCTGGGGACACGGCAGCAACCGTGACAAACCCGTTCTGGTGCAAGCGCTGAGGCATGTGTCAGGACCAAACAGCCTCGCA
>DNHH01000079.1:0-178 GCA_003485955.1 Opitutia bacterium | reverse complement strand
TGTTTATTTATTCGGGCTCGGCGACCGAGAAGGTGACGTTGGAGACTTCGGCTTGGGCTAGGACGTCGAGAACGTTTACCACGCGCTCATAGCGGGCAGTTTCTTCGGCTTGAACGGTTACTAACAGCTTTGTTTTTCCGCTATCTGCATTTTGCTTTGCCCTTTTCATTTCTTGGAA
>DNHH01000094.1:8943-11295 GCA_003485955.1 Opitutia bacterium | reverse complement strand
CCGTTGACCAAATATCCCCACTTCAGGCTGAGATGCTCATTCGGGAAAAAGAAACCTCTATCCGGCGCGAAAACTCGGTACGCACCATCGCAACGTTTGTTAGCATCGCATTGGGAGTTCTCGGAAGCTCTTTCTTACTCGCGCAACCTGAAGCGAGCGAAACGATTAAAGCCGTCGCCAACAGCGCTGTTAGTGAAGACGCGAAGTCTATCGCCCAGTGGCAAAGTTTTGTGAAACGTGCAAACGAGTATGAAAGTCAGGCCAAAAACGCTGCGGTGGTACCTTTTGGCGAACCTCCGGGTGGGCTACCCTGCGGACCGCTTTTACTCCAAAGACTACAAGTCAACGACGAGGCCGCTTATAACGTCACCCTGACAGTAGCCCTGAACAACGAAACCCTCGTTGGCCCACTTAATAAATTCTCTATCACCCTTCAGCCTAAGGTCACACTGTACATGTTGGAAAAAGATATTCCAGGAGACCAGTTGCGCAAAGCAAAGGCTTTAACCGAGACTCTACAGCTTATTCTTTCTCCACTTTTAGATAACAAAGAATTCGAACCTTTGCGGGACGAATTACTAACAAAATTCCCTGACGCCGCTGATATCCCTGAAGCTGCCCGACTACGTGCAGATCTTGCGACCCTTAAGGTCACCGAATTAACGACGGCTATTGATAAGGTAAACTTCCGTGCATCTGAGGCAGAAAAAATCGGGGAAGGTAAAGGCCCAAAGACCAGTAACACGGTTAATAATTCGGCGTACGTTGGCTGGGCAGGACGCTTACGCGATTTTTCCAACGACATCATTCACCTGCGGGATCGTCTGCGCATCAATATTGACCCGGAAGCGCGTCGAAAAGTCTGGAGCGATTTCAATCTAACAACAGGCGCAGAACTCGGAGCCTGGGTTATCGCCAACGCTAAGAGCACCTTTGAAAGTAATGAACAAGGCGAAGTTCATTTAACGGAAACGGCTAATTTAAAATCAGACCTGATACGTCGTCGTGTTTTCGTCAGCTTCCGGATTAATGAGGACACTGTTTTCCTACCCTGGGATTCCGCGTTCTTAAGTTGCGGCGAACCAACTAGCACACGCATTAGCAATGAGGTCTTTATGGCCCGCGAGCGGTATAAAGTAATCTCGAAGGCCGACGTCGGAGGCCGACGCTACAAATACAGCAGTCAAGTTGGGGACAAGCTCCTCATGCTGACACGTGAATCACCCCACGTCTATTATATCTCGGTCGCACGTGATAGAGATACGGATGTTGTCACAGTTCGCGTCGACGAAGCTGCCTTCAAGAATATCAATCGCGGCGACGTCATACCGTTAGAGACGCTCGCTCAATTGCCTGCCTATAGTCAGCCTGCGGAGACCATCCCCTCCCCCTTGCTCTCCCCTGAATAATAATTCTATGCGTACCCCCATCCAGATCCTCATACTCATCACCTGCCTTGCGGCCTCCGCGCTTGCAGAAGATGCACGCAAACCAGTCATCGCGCTCGTCCCCAAAGGTGCCTCGCACGTTTTTTGGAAAACCGTTGAAGCAGGCGCCAAGCAAGCAGGCGGCGAACTGGGCGTAGAAATTGTATGGTCTGCCCCTCAAAAGGAAGATGACCGTGCACAGCAGATGGCGATGGTTGATACACTCATATTACGTAAAGTTGACGCACTGTGTCTTGCCCCTCTCGATGCCGTTGCCCTGCGCGACAAGGCCGTCAAAGCGACCGAAGCCGGCATCCCTGTGATCATCTTCGACTCACCCTTAGCTAAAGCTGAAGGCGCAAGCGCAGGCTACGTGGGTACAGATAATTATGCTGCTGGCAAAAAAGCAGCTGAAGGCCTAGCGGCACAACTCGGCGGCAAAGGACGCGTCATCATGCTACGCTACCAAGTTGGCTCTGCCTCAACTGATGCACGGGAAGAAGGCTTCCTCGCAGGCATCAAGGCCTCCCCGGGCATCGAAGTTATCAGCAGCAATCAATACGGCGGAGCAACCACTGCCTCAGCTATTGAAAAATCAAAGTCGTTGCTTCTGCGTTTTTCGGGCGAGCGTGCACCTGATGGTATTTTCTGCTGCAACCAAAGCACAACGATTGGGATGCTGCAGGCGCTACAACAAAACGGACTAGCCGGAAAAGTGCGCTTCGTCGGCTTTGATCCTACCATTGCGCTCGTTGATGCGCTTCGCAAAGGCGAGATCACGGGAATCATTGCCCAAGACCCATTCACCATGGGACGTAAGTCTGTGGAAGCAGCAGTGGCTAAGATTCGCGGACAATCTATTTTAGACAAAACGGATACGGGTTCGGTATTGGTAACCAAGGAGAATGTTGATACCAGCGCCGTC
>DNHH01000094.1:8014-8795 GCA_003485955.1 Opitutia bacterium | reverse complement strand
GAGAATGTTGATACCAGCGCCGTCCAAGCAGTCATCAAGCCTCAGATGAATTAAGGGAATGGGGGCAGACGCCCAAGTGACACCTCGACTCGTGATGCAAGGCATCACGAAGTCTTTTGGTAGTAACCAAGCACTGGGCGGCGTTGACCTCATCTTATTACCCGGAGAGGTGCATGCGCTGGTTGGAGAGAACGGCGCTGGCAAAAGTACCCTCATGAAAGTGCTCTCGGGTGCTCATGCTCCCGACAAAGGCACTATGAAGCTCGATGGTAAGCCTTACGCACCGCGGGACCCCCAAGAAGCGCGGGCAAGCGGCGTAGGTATGATTTACCAAGAACTATCTATCGCCCCTCATCTCACTGTTACTGAAAACCTTGTGCTCGGTGCAGAACCTGCTCGCGGCGGATTATTGGAGCGTGGGGCAGCACGTAAACTTGCCCGTGAAACCCTTGCTAGCCTCGGTCACGGCGACATCGATGTCGACGCTCCTGCTGGCTCACTCTCGATTAGTCGCCGGCAAATTATCGAGATAGCTCGCTCCCTTGCACTAGGATGCAAAGTTATCGTCTTTGACGAGCCGACCAGTTCATTAGCCCAGGCGGATGTCCAACGCTTATTTGAATTGATCGATCGCTTGGCTGCCCGCGGTATTTCTATCATCTACATCTCCCACTTCCTGGAAGAAGTTCGCCGTCTGTCATCCCGCTTAACCATTCTTCGTGACGGAAAATCGGTTGCGTCGTTTAAAACTCAGGAAGTCCACGATGCCCGGATTGTTGCT
>DNHH01000094.1:374-7807 GCA_003485955.1 Opitutia bacterium | reverse complement strand
AATGGTGGGGCGCAATGTAGATGAACTCTACCCGAGGTCCGTTCGCAAGGCCGGAGAAGTACTTCTAGAAGCCTCTGCACCTGGATTAGGAAGGCTAACCGTCAGACGCGGTGAAGTTCTTGGCATCTGCGGGTTAGTCGGCTCTGGGCGCACTGAACTTCTCCGAGCAATTTTTGGGTTAGACCCTAACGGCGCAGTTCGTATCGCTGGCAAGCAACTCACACCCACACCACGAATTTCATGGCAAACCGGGATGGGATTAGTCTCTGAAAACCGTAAAGAAGAAGGTCTAGCGCTGGAGCTTGGTATCGGGGATAACATTTGCCTAGCTTCATTGGGCAAGCTGGGGAACGCCGGATTTATTTCACCCACTCAAAAATCACGCCATACCCAGGAATGGATTCAGAAACTTGGTATCCGTTGTGAAAATCCCGATCAGCCGATTGGTCGCCTCTCGGGGGGCAACCAACAAAAGGCCGCACTCGCTCGCCTGCTTGAGGCCGACTGCGATATTCTACTGCTCGACGAACCAACCCGCGGCATTGATATCGCTGCAAAAGCTCGCATCTACGAGGCCATTGATCGCCTCGTAACCGACCCTGTACGCCCACGTGCCGTCGTCATGGTAAGCTCGTACTTACCTGAACTCCTAGGTACGTGCGACCGGATTGCCGTCATGAAACGGAATGGGCTAGGTCAAGCCCACCCCCTAGGCGAAACTTCCGCCGAAGCATTGATGGCTGAAGCAACGGGAAACAGTTAACAAATTTATGAGCCAAACCACCAACGATTCATCTGCATCAAGTCCCAAGCGTCTCGAACGCTTCATGCAAACGTTCGGCCCCCTCCTCGCACTGGCAGTTGTTTGGATAGGGTTTGGATTACTCGAGAGCTACCTGCAGCAGACGGCGTTTCTCCATTCGGCAATCTTCACGCCTGACGCCGTAAGCCAAGTCGTCCAACAGTCAGTCGTCATCGGTATTGCGGCGATTGGGATGACACTGATTATCATCTCAGCCGGTATCGACTTGTCCATCGGCTCCGCCATTGCCCTTTGCTCCATCGTCGGCGCGAAGCTCATCGTTAGCGGACAGGGACCGCTCACCGTTGTCGCAGGAACCTTAATCACCGGTGCTCTCTGCGGACTTGGTATTGCACTCCTGGTTGTGCGCATCCGCTTGATTCCCTTTATCACTACCCTCGGGACTCTA
Source organism: Opitutia bacterium (assembly GCA_003485955.1). Taxonomy (GTDB): domain Bacteria; phylum Verrucomicrobiota; class Verrucomicrobiia; order Opitutales; family UBA953; genus UBA8828. The sequence continues at coordinate 6,596 of DNHH01000094.1, read as the reverse complement.
CTCGTACTACGGGGACTCGCCCTTGCTCTTGCTAATTCCCAGCCCATCAACGTTCAAGACAGTGCTTGGTTACGCTTCTGGCTGAACGGTCTGCCTGCAGGCTGGAAGTGGTTGATTATACCACCAGGCGGCTGGTTGATGATTGGCTTAGCACTGCTAGTGTCACTGGCACTACGCTTCACCGTCTTTGGACGTCACATTTTTGCGGTAGGCTCGAATGAACAAACTGCACGTCTATGTGGAGTAGCCGTTGATCGTGTTAAAATCTGGGTTTACGTACTTGGTGGAATCTTTGCGGCTATTTCAGGACTGATGCTTGCCTCCAATCAAGGCCAAGGAGATCCGACGGGTGCAAGTGGCTACGAGTTGGATATCATCGCTGCCGTCGTCATTGGCGGTGCTTCTTTAAATGGGGGTATTGGCTCAGTCTTCGGCTCACTCGTCGGTGCACTCATTATGACAGTTATTCGCGTAGGCTGCGGCCTCAATGGCATTGAAGAAAGCACGACGCGCATCGTCACTGGCACCATTATTGTGGTCGCCGTACTCGTGGATCGACTGCGCCAGCAAACTGGCAAGTCGTAAGCCTTAACGACGCGGGAACCAGCAATCGGGCTGCAAGCAAGACTTCAACTGGTCACCTGTTAGTCGGGTGATTTTGCCAGTCGCGCTATCTGCCAACGAAAGCCAGTAACGGTCGCCCGCGCGCTGTTGAGATTGAACAACGAGGTGACGTCCATCCGCACACCAAGCACCACGCGAATACGCCACGCCGCCGGTGCCTTGAGCAGCAACAGTGAGGGCGCCCTTGGCCAAATCAAGAACCGCTACACTGTTGGTGCCTTCAGAGGCCTGCGTGAAACAAATAAGGTTACGATCAGCACGATTCCAACACGGCTCACTGGCATAACCTCCCCCAGTGGAAAGCTGAGTTGGGCTGCCTCCTGTCGCAGGAATGATGTAGAGACGTGGCGACCCGCTTGAACCTGAGGCAAAAACAATCTGCGTCGTATCAGGCGACCATGAAGCATCTGACTCCACCCGGTCATCTGTACGCAGGATGCAACGTCGCGCGCCGCCGTTGGCGTCACTCACGTATAAATCAAGGGTCTTACCTTGGTTTGAAGAACAAAAAGCAAGACGTGAACCATCAGGTGAAGCCGAACCACCTGTAAGACTTCCGCGCATACCGGCAATCAATGGACGGGCTTCTCCAAAGGGGTAAGGAGCGATGTAGAGGTCGGGTAACCCTTTAGCATAACTCACAAAAGCAACACGGTTACCATCAGCCGACCAGCGTGGACCAAGATTTTCACAACGCAGTTGAGTGAGCGGCCTCACATTGTTCATTAAAAGACTTCCCGCATAGACATCACGCTTACCGCCGCCAAAGGTTGAAAGAAAGGCGATACGCGTGCTAGCAAACAGCGGCTTCAAATTAAAACGACGGCCGAGACCGACTACCGTTGCATCTGCTGCTTGCAGAGAAATTTCCGAAACGTCGCGTCCTTGAATTTCTGTATTAAACGCAAACGATGGATTCTCGCAACTAACCCGTGCCGTGTTACCGGCACGATCAACGGTGACACGAACAGAACCTGAACTGACGACAGTGAAGTTTCCGTGCATCGCCAACGCGGCGCGCACAAGTGAGACGACTTCAGCATCTGTACCGCGCACTTCAACTTGAATTCTCTGCGCAGCTAATTCTGCATTCACATCCTGCTCAACTCGAACTTGCGCAGGGAGCTGCCCAATGGCGAGGAAGCTGAAGAATAGAAAGAAAGAGGTTCGCATGGTGGAAAAGGTGTTGGAATAGCGACGTTAGGCCTCAACTTAATGACGAAAGTCCCCCCGACTTCAACCTCACACCATGGCTCTCGATACTGCTACCGCTCAACAGGCCCTCCGTACCGTCCGGTACCCAGGGTTTAGTCGCGATATCGTTTCTTTCGGTCTGGTAAAAGGCATAGAGGTTTCCGCAGGGGGTAAGGTTGTCGTGGGGTTGTCCGTAACGACAGCCGATCCTGAAATCCCCAAGAAACTCTATGCCGAAGTGGAGACCGCTCTGCTTCAAGCCGGCTTTATCACTCCCGAAATTGCCTTAACCGTAACCGTCCCTAAAACCAGCCCTACCGCCGCCCAAGTCGTCACTGGACCCACCTCGGAAGCCGGAGTGGGTAAAGTCAAAGCTATCGTAGCCGTTGCTAGCGGAAAAGGTGGCGTCGGAAAATCGACAGCCTCGGTCAACCTGGCGGTCGCACTTGCTCGCATCCTCAGTGATCGCGGAAAACCTGGTCAGGTCGGCCTGATGGACTGTGATATTTATGGCCCTTCCGTGCCGTTAATGCTGGGCGTGCGTGGCCGACCCCAGATTGAGGGCGACGTACTTTTACCCCCAGAAAACTTTGGCGTTAAAACCATCTCGATGGGACTACTTATTGATGAAGATGCTCCAGTCATCTGGCGTGGGCCGATGATTATGAAGACAATTTCTCAATTCGCTTCCAACGTCCGCTGGGGTGAACTCGACGTCCTACTCGTTGACCTTCCGCCAGGCACCGGTGACGCACAGCTTTCCATTGCTCAATCGATGGCCTTGGCTGGCGCCGTGATTGTCACCACCCCGCAGACGGCAGCAGTTACCGTCGCACTACGCGGTGCAGCTATGTTTGGAAAAGTAAATGTACCGATCCTCGGCGTTATCGAAAATATGAGCTACTTCGAAGATGACCAAGGGCGGCGCCAATACCTCTTCGGTCAAGGCGGAGGTCAAAAAGTTGCGGCACAACTGGATACCGAATTCTTGGGGGAAGTCCCACTAGACCCAAATGTCCGCCAAGGCGGCGATTACGGCATCCCCGTGGTCATTAGCCACCCAGATTCACCTTCTGGAAGGGCATTCCATGCCCTAGGACTACGTCTTTTGCAGCTTCTAGGACAGTAACCAAGGCGGTTGCTTTTTGGGGGGAAATTCACACTGTAAAGACGTGAATACGAGTGTCCAGCCGGGCATGAACAGTGGAGACCCGCTGACCACATCGTCGTCACTCTACGCTGAGTTCTTAGCCGAAAAAGACGAAATTCTCCGCCATAAGTGGATCGAGTCTGAAAAGGCTGGACGAGATATAGGCTTTGAACGTGCCTTGCTCGATTGGATTCGCAATCACCGGGCCATGTGGCGTTCGGCCCGACGTAAAAATAAATAACGTAGCCATAAAAAAGGCCGTCCAGAAGGACGGCCTTTTTGCGACAAAGCAGATTGGGAGATTATCCCTTAATCTCTTTGTGGAGGGTATGGCGCCGCAACGAAGGATTATACTTAAGCTTCTCGACCTTCTCTTGCTTGGTCTTCTTGTTGCGAGTCGACATGTAGCGAGAAGGGTTCTTCTTCTCTTTACGGGCTTCAGTGCACTCGAGGATGATGATTTCGCGGGCCATAGTTGTAAGGTGTTAAGAGGGTTCTTGATAGGAAGCCCCAGCCACCGAGCAAGGTGAAAAGGGCTTCAGTGCCTTACTTTCGAGGGATAGCGTCAAAAACAAGCACCTCAAAGGGCTGTAACGTTACCTTAACCGCCTCGCCCCGACTCAAGGTGAGGGTTTTAAGGCGCTGATCGGCATAAGGGCTACGGAGGTCAAAGACCCCCGGAACACCTGCTGGTAAGTCAAAGACCTCACCGGCCTCAAGCGATATGTCTTTAGGGGTCTCACTAGGGTTACGCACCATCAAGGTACCCTGGCGAGGTGCCCATGCGGCATAACCATAGGGCTCAAGCTTGAGCGGATCTCCACCAACCCAGTGAGCATCACGCAAGACATCGGCTCGGGCATGCGCCCACTTCGCACCCTCGGCCACGGCATCCCACGAAGCCGCCGTCATCATCGACGGGGTTAAGTATAGCTCCTGGAGCATTGCCCCATTCGCAAAATAGGACCGGGCCTCGTTTTTTAAATCCGGACCAACTTTACCAACTTTTTCTCCCTGGAAAGCACGGCCATGAACAATGCCATGGTGCATCACGGAGTTCAGTGGATACAGCGGCGACTTTTCGACAAAGAGTTTTCGGCAATAGCCATCGCGGAAGGTTAACCATTTTTCGCGATCATCACCCTGCCCTACCCAACCAACATCTGAGCTGTTGTTGCGCCAAGTAGAATCAATGTGATTGAGCCAAAACGGCGAAGGCCATGTGCCAACGGTCACGTTAATAAATAACGATGGATTTTCGACGCGCAAACGACGTGCAACTTCCAGAAGAGCCATGAAGTGAGGGCTTACGCCTTCGCCAGCCTTGTCCCACTTAAATGCATTAACTCCCGCCTGACGCATCAACTGCAGGCAGCGCTCTTCAAACCATTTGCGGTAACCGGGATAAGCTAAGTCCAATTTTGCCTGAGGGGGAATTAATCCCATGCGCTGTGCATGTGCCGTACGTTCTTTATCCCCGCCATAGCCACCCAGCGGTGAAATCCAGATACCAAGGTGCGCGTCGACCTTAGCCATCTCGGCCCCCAGGCCTGCAAGGCCACCAGGGAATCGCTTTAGATTATCCGCCCAAAGCCCCAGCGAGAAATCATCCCAGCCATCATCAACGAGATAGGCCTTCACCGGCACGCCGCGCTTTCGCACAAGTTCGGCATCAAATGCCTTCACCACATCCAACATTCCTTGACGATTCACACCATAGCCAAGGTCGTACCAACAGTTGTAATGCAAGAAAGGCTGCGAAGCACGCGCACGTTCACGCTCAATATAACGCAAGAAGCCCCGTCGCAATTGACCCTCAACCGCAACACCAACGACTGAGCCGAAGGCATAGGCCTGATCCTTCTCGATTTTTAACTCGCAGGCGAAGCCCTGACGTACGCCCTCAGGATCAACAAACTGAGTTGTTCCTGGCATTTCGATGCCCACAAAGAATCCACTCCCGGCTACAGGAGAACCTGGTACAGATCCAATGACAGCAGCGTTGGGCAACTTTAACTCATTCATCTCAACCCCATGCAGAACCACGAGGCTTTGGGGAGATACTAGGCGTAGGGTTTGCCGAAAATAATTTGAGCCATCACGCAACTCTGCGCGCCACAGCACACGTAATCCTGAAGCGGAAATGAGTTCTGCTTCAAGGGCAGCCCCCGAAATAGCCTCAGCCATACGACTGCTCTTGGGCATGGGCGTTAGGCGGCTAATACGCGGTGCAGTCACCAAGCGGAAATTCGACGCCAACTGATCGCCGGCAGGGTATGGTGATAGCTGCGGGGTCACCTCGCGCTCGCCCGAAACTGTAGTGACGTTGAGAGTGCCCTTCGCATTTCGCACGCCTACCAGGATAAATTTTTTACCCTCTTCCCAGACAAGCGCCAAGCCAGGACCCCACGACATGCCTTGGTCAGTATCTTTATCGATACGGGCAGTTACCACTCGCGTGCCCTTCGGAAAGGCAAACTCACGTACAGCCGCATGGTGAGCTGGACCATTGAATGAAATAACTCCAGCGATACTATTATTCGCCGGACGGAGCATTTCGATCGTGCAATGGCCGACAGGGCCTCCATCTGGATTATTTTTCGCCTCAGCTTTTAAATTCATCTTCCCGCAGCGCACAAGCTTCGGCTCGCCCAAAAAATCTTTGCGTGGAAACGTTGCAACTTCGACGGGTACTGAGCCCGGCTTGCTGACGACGACGACAACTCGCGTTTCCTCAAGAACAACACTGGCTTCAATTTGTGAGGGTAAAGGAGCTGGCGCCTGAGTGGTTAGGCGAAAAAGTTCTGCACCTGATTGTTCAATTTTAAAACCTGTCAGCTGATTCGTCACACTCGAGGGACGCAATTTGCCGTCAGCCACATCCCAGGTTGCGGAGATTGCTCCATTACCTAAACTGAGTATACTTCTGCCGGACTCACTCTGATTCCTCACGCTCGCAGACGCTACCCCCGGGTCTTTGCCCGCAAAGGCAATGTCTTGGGCTGATACGATAGAAGCTAAACAGGAAAACAAGAGTGTTCGAACCATGGCGTATATAGGCAAAACACCTGAACCCTGCCGACATAGAAAATAACAAAAAAAGCGACCCGTAAAGGTCGCCTTGATAAACAGGGAAAGCCCTTTAAAGGCTCAACCCCACAAGCGCTTCTTATGGCGCGAGTTCTTGGAACGTTTACGACGCTTATGCTTGTTCATCTTTAAGCGACGTTTCTTCTTGAGGCTTCCCATGGGTG
>DNHH01000094.1:0-198 GCA_003485955.1 Opitutia bacterium | reverse complement strand
TCTTCTTGAGGCTTCCCATGGGTGAATGGCTATGAATTGCCTACTTCAGGTGACTTTCTCAAGCCAAAAGCGTTAGGCTAGGGTTGTAACGGTAGCCCACACGCCTGAGCCCCAGGCAGGCGCGAGCGCCGCTCGCACTCTCACCAGATCGACAGGACCCTCCACCAAGGCAAAGCACGCACTTCCGCTACCCGTCAT
>DNHH01000122.1:3145-4443 GCA_003485955.1 Opitutia bacterium | reverse complement strand
GGCATCTTTCATTCACAGCCCGTCAAACTACGTGGCTGGTTCTGGGATGGCTGGGATATGCGACCCGACTTTACTGCCATGGAAATTGATGCACGCAGTAAGCTTTCATTAACCGGCGACTATTTCGTCGAATTCAAAGGCTGGGGCCTAGAGGTGCGGTCGGTTGCGCTGGTGGTAAATGGCAAGGAAGTCTCTTTATCCGAGAGTCGCCCGCGCCAGCCCCTGCGAATTCGTGTCGATGTGGCACCGCGCTCAACGGACAGTGTCGTTCTGCGAATTCAAGCCCGTGGCCAAGGCTGGTACGATGGCCGTGGCACCATCGAAGTGCGCAAAGCCGAGTAAAACTTAGGCCAGCGAAACCTCGGTCACAAAAGTGTCGGTCGCACCTGGCTCGACGTAGCGAATACCATGACCATGCGTTGGGCTATTGGGCGGCCCCATCCATGGCTCCACGCAGAAGAAGGGCGACTCCGGAGACTCGGTCCATGTTACCACCGTTGCCCAAGCATCGGGAATGGGCTCTTCGCCAACGCGCACAATGATATCTTCTTCGCCTGAACGCGGGCCAAAGCGGACTTCCGAGCTCTTGAGCCCTGTGAAGATACAGTCCAGCAAACGAGAGTCCTCAAAGTCTACCTCGTTCGCACCCTTCATCTCCGCAAAAGGAACGAGTTTACCATCGGCAGCATGCCGCCAATGCTTGCGCGCTGGTAAGCGCAACTGGTAGTCGCGGCGATCAAGGCCAGGGTGCCAGGGCAAAGTGAAGTAAAAGTGGTGCCCAGCACACCATGGTATCCTATGGGTATGACGGTTCTCGAGTTCAAAGGTGCAACGCAGGCGTAACTCGGAAAAATCGTAGCGAACACGGAAACTGTAAGCAAAAGGGTAAGCAGCTTGTGCGCGTGTATCAGGGACTAGCTCTGCAATAAAATGTCGGGAGCCACTTTCCAAAACGCTAAACGTCGCATCACGCGCAAAACCATGGTGAGGCATCGGACGTCGCACGCCGTCTTCATCTTTCCAGGCGAATTTTTCGCCATCGGCATACGTCCGTCCCATAAAAGGAAAGAGAATAGGGTTACCACCACGCACCGCTTCGAATTTATTCCAGTCGGCGTCCTTCGGCCAGTAGATGACTTCGCGCAGGCCCGAAGGAAGATCCATTGACCAACGCAACAGACGTGCGCCCCGCGTGGGACAAACCTCAAATGTCGATGAACCAATTTTCCACCGGGTACATGGCGTGCCGCTCTCAGTGTAAGGCTGCATACAGGAAGTTAGCGTTTAGCGAGGACGTC
>DNHH01000122.1:998-2924 GCA_003485955.1 Opitutia bacterium | reverse complement strand
AAGACCCCGCTTTGGCGGGGTCTTTATTCAAGGCAATGAAGCCTAGATTACTTCTGGCGGACAGTGCCTAAAGGAAGTTTCTTTTTCGCAGGAATTCCTGAAGGAGCTGTAGGAGCTGTGGTCGTCACAGGACCAACTGGAGCTACGGCTGTCGAGGGTACGAAGGCTTCGGCGCCGCTGGAGCTCGGGGGGAGCTCAGGGGTGCTGCAACCAGCGAGGAGAGTGAGGGCGGAGAGGATGAACAGGTTGCGTGCCATAGGATTAATGTAAGAGTATGTAATTGATACCTAAGCCCATGAGCCGCACAAGCGCAGATTCACCTCCCCCCGTTCTCTTTATTTGCACGGGTAACTTCTACCGTAGCCGCCATGCCGAGGCCGTCTTCAACTGGCACGCAAACCAACGAGGGCTGGCTATAAGGGCGTTTTCTAGGGGTTTGCTGACCTCTATGGTGGCCGATGAACCTACCCGCCTGTCTCCGAACACATCCAAGCGCCTGGCAGCCCTGGGCATTGCAGAGCACCTAACAGGGGCTATACCCATCCAATTGACCGTTGGAGACTTAGAAAAAGCCGGTCGGGCCGTCGCCTTGAGGCGCCATGAGCACCGTACGATGATGCTGCAAGCTCACCCTGAATGGGTTGACCGCATTGAGTACTGGGACGTCCAAGATATCGACGAAATTGAACCCACCGAAGCCCTGCCAGCTATCGAGCAACAGGTAGCTGCCCTAATCTCGCTTTACGCCTGATCCGCTATCCAGCGCGCAAGGATAGCCTGTTGGTCTTCGAGTTCCATCGACCAATTCGGAAGGGTCCGCATGCGCTCAGCCAGTGCATGCAAAGCGATACCAGCAAAAACCGCCAAGTTCAGACTCTGAGCAAATCCATGCATCGGGATGCTAAACCGGAAGTCAGCAAGCTCGCGTGCGACGGGGGACGCTCCTGCAAATTCATTACCAACAACCAAGGCTAGCGGTTGATCGACCGGAACTTGATCGAGTGAAATCGAGTCAGCTGATAAATCAGAAACAGCGATACGATAGCCACGAGCCTTGAGAGACTCCAAAGTCCGTCGTACGTTTTCTTGGGCACCCGGCTCGAGGGCAACTTCGGGTGGATGTAATTTATGCTGCGGCGGAAAATCATCACGACGGTGCGTGATCACATCGAGCCACTGCCCTGCCCCAACTGAAGTCTCCGGGTCGTCTAAAAAAGGTGAACGATTTTCGATGGCATGAATCTCCTGGATGCCGACCGCATCAGCGGTACGCAAAAGCGCACCGGCATTGCGCGCTTTATGGACGTCATCCAAAACCAAGAGGAGCCGACGTGTCCTCCGCTCGAGCACAGACCGCATACGGTCGAGTCGAGCGGGAGAGACACCCGCCATGCCTTAGGCAACCGACGGTGCTGTGTCTAAACGAAGCGAATCAAGCTGCTCAGCGGCATCCCTAAAAATCTTGCGCACATCCTCAACTGTTTCACTTGCGAGTTCAGCTTGTTCGGTTGCGGCCTCACGAAGGGCTTCCGCGCGGGTTGTTAAATCCGCAACGATACCTTCGAGTGATGTGATTGTACGGGCCTTTAGTGAGCGGGTTTTTTCGTCTAATCCGCTAATCGCACGTTGGACGGCGATACCAAGGGCACGGCTATGCTCTTTCATTTCGGCAGCAAAAATACGTGCGTCGGGGACCTTGCGAAGATCAGTAACAAGCCCGAGCTTCGAGAGAGTCCAGATCAGCCATTTGGTAGGATCAAACTGCCAAGGCTTCACGCCATTACGGTAGTCGTGTTGAAACTCGTGGTGATAGTTATGGTAACCTTCACCGAAAGTAAGCAAGGCGACCGAGCCGCTGTCGCGCGCACTGTGGCGTGTTGAGTAAGGCTGACTGCCTACCATGTGGCAGAGGGAGTTGATGCAGAA
>DNHH01000122.1:345-836 GCA_003485955.1 Opitutia bacterium | reverse complement strand
TGTGGCAGAGGGAGTTGATGCAGAAAGTGCCTTGCTGAACGACAACCGTACGCAGAAGACCGGCGATTAAGAAAGCCGCTAAGGCCGACGTACCAGGGCTGGGTAAATTATTCCATGTGGCGTAAGCCCAACCAAGACAAGCAGGTGCCACAAAGCCGACAACCACGCCAATCCATTGTACGTAACGATGCTGCCACATAACCAACGCGTCAGCTTCGAGATCCTTGACGTTGGTGACGGGTGGCTTCGGCTTTAAGCGGAAGAGCAACCAACCGATATGCGCGTAAAAGAAGCCCTTAGAAATGTCATAAGGGTCTTCGTCTTCATCCACGTGTTTATGGTGAATACGGTGGTCGGCAGACCAATCTAGGGCGGAGTTCTCAAAGGATGCCGCGCCGAAGAGGAGCACAAAGAGTTTTACGGGCCATTTCGCCTTAAACGAAAGGTGCGAAAAGAGACGGTGATATCCCAGGGTAATGCCGAAACCTGTC
>DNHH01000122.1:0-127 GCA_003485955.1 Opitutia bacterium | reverse complement strand
GGTAATGCCGAAACCTGTCGCATAATAATAGAAGATGAAAAGTGCCCAAATAAAGCCCCAGCCAAGGTCTTCGCTATAGTGATTCCAAAGGAACCAGGGCACTACCGTCAAAGCTGCCAAAGCCGTC
>DNHH01000117.1 GCA_003485955.1 Opitutia bacterium | reverse complement strand
CACACGCCTGAGCCCCAGGCAGGCGCGAGCGCCGCTCGCACTCTCACCAGATCGACAGGACCCTCCACCAAGGCAAAGCACGCACTTCCGCTACCCGTCATGAACGCTGAAATGCCAAGCGAGGATTTGAGTGCGGCAAGACCTCGAGCAAGCTCGAGGTGCCGGGCGAAGACGGGAGCCTGCAGGCTATTACCGAGTTTAACAACGGCGTCTGGATTAGGTAAGGCAGATACCAAAGCAGTTTCCGCGTCCGACTCTTCGGTATAGCCGCCATCGGTGACAATCCATCCGTAAGCGTGAGCAGTGGAAACCCCGAAGGCCGGTTTTATCAAGAGCACCTGACGTCCATGATACGCAGCGGCCTGTGAAGCGGAAATCGGACTCAATAACTCACCACGCTGACGCATCACCATCGGTACAGGGTCGACAAAAAATGCACAGTCGGAGCCAACGGATGTCGCGAGCTCACGCAAGCGGTCGTTATCAAAAGGACGACCCGATGCCGTATTCAGCAGACGCAGTGCACAGGCGGCATCCGAACTACCACCCCCTAAGCCAGCGCCATGGGGTACGCTTTTACTTAAAGAAAAATGTCCATGGGGAGCGGCAGGATGAGCCGCACGAAAGACAGCAGCTGCCCGAAGTACTAAGTTTGAACCATCAATAGGAATGGAGGTGTCGTCACAGTCCATCGTGTCCGCAACGCCGCCAGGCAAAAACCCTAACGTGTCCGCAAGCGCAAGCGGGACGACACAACTGACAAGCCGATGAAATCCATCAGCCTCCCGCCCCACGACAGCAAGGGAGAGGTTAAGTTTGGCTGGGGCTCGCAGGGTGAGCTTCACACCAACACGTTGGTCAGTCACTTGCATGTGGCAACCCTGCACCCTTAGGATATACGGGAACTATTGAGACAGGCAGTTGTCCGCCTAGAAGTCGTCATGTGCATAGCCCTGCCCCGCATAGTTTTTTACCTGATAGGTCTACCCTTGGCCGCGACTGTCACAAACGCAACCGAGGCACTGCCACTCGTTGAGGCGCGTAAACAATTCACCAGCTGGGATCGTTCGATGTATAACGGTCTACTTTATAACACGGAGTGGTCTGAAGATGGTACACGCTTCGCCTATAATTGGATAAAAGATGATGGTAAAACCGTGCGGCGGGAACTCGATTGCACAACAGGCACCGTCCGCGATGTACCGAGCACCCCATCTCCTAAAAAAGTAGAGCAGCCAAAGACCCGTGGGAAATCGATTAAGCTTCTTCAAAAAACCATCAATGGCGGCACCTATAGTTTTACCTCCGGCAACCAAAAATGGAAGGTTAGCTATAAAGACAATGTGCTAGCCATCGAATCGGTACTTGCAGCTGGCAAAACTTCGCACCGACTAGCGCCATCAGTCGGTCCGGAAAATTTTTGGGAAGGCACTCCAAGCTGGTCGCCCGATGGCAGCCACTTTGCTATTTGGCTGACGAAGAAAGTTAATATCCGCAAATTAACCGTGCGCGAAGCTTCTACAGGCAAGGAAACGACGACAACCTATGCCGTCGCCGGTGATGCGCTACCTGAAAGTAGAGCCTGGGTCTTCTCTGTTGCCACTGGCGTGGGCACACCCGTGCCAACGAAACTGCTTGAGAACATTTACTCTGTTAACCGACTTGATTGGACACCCGACGGCACACGTCTACGCACGGAATATGTCCTTCGTGGTTTTGCGGGCTTCGGTATCCTAGAATTTGACACCCGCCAAGCGGCTTGGCGAAAAGTCGTCGATGAGTTCGATCCTAAATTCAGTTTCCAAAGCGGCTTACATTTCCGCCATGATTTAGATGCCGAGACTTCCCTGTGGGTATCTGAGCGGACTGGGTGGAGTCACCTTTACCGAATCGACTTACGTACGGGCAGCACCCTTAACGCTGTTACCGCTGGTGCATGGGTTATGCGCAAAGTTGTGCATGTCGATTCCGCCCAAGGATTCGTACTTGTCGAGGCACTCGGCTTAAACCCAGACGAGAACCCCTACCAAGCACACCTCTGTCGTGTTAACCTGGACGGCACTGGCTTCACTGATCTTACGCCCAGCAACACTCACCACGAAATCAATCTTTCGCCGAACGGAAGATATTTCTTGGACACTGCCTCACGCCCTGACCTTGCGCCAACCTACACCGTGCGTCGTACGAACGATGGCTCAGTCGTCGCCACTTTAGGGACCGCCGATATCTCCCGCGCAATCAAGGCTGGCTGGGCTCCGCCCATTCCTTTCCACACCAAAGACCGAGATGGTAAATTTGACATCTGGGGTGTCATTCATCGTCCAAAGCCCTTTGATCCCAAAAAACGCTACCCGGTTCTTGAACACATCTATGCAGGGCCACACGATTCATTTACACAAGCAGGCTTCACGCCGTGGTGGTATGATGTAGTCCGCGAGCCCAATATTAACGGATTCTATGTTGTGCAAATTGACGGCTTAGGTACACGCAATCGCGGACGTGAATTCCATCAACGCGCCTGGCAAAACTTACGGGATGCGGGATTACCGGACCGCATTCTCTGGATACAATCCGCTGCTAAGCTCGAGCCGCAGATGGATTTATCGCGTATTGGGATTTTTGGCGGCTCGGCCGGAGGACAAAACACTGTCTTCGCACTCCTAGATCATGGCGACTTCTACCGAGCCGGCGCAGCCGACTGCGGCTGTTACGATAACCGTGTAGATAAAATTTGGTGGAATGAACAATGGCTTGGTTGGCCAGTTAATCAGTCCTATGACTACAATCGTTGTGCGAACTTTGCGGAAAAACTTCGCCGTCCCCTTCTGATGACCGTTGGCGAAATCGATACCAACGTCGATCCCCGTAGCAGCACTGAACTACGGGACGCTTTTATCGCCGCCGGCAAAGGCAACCTGGTAGACTTCCGCATTGTGCCAGGTATCGGTCACGGAGCCGGTGAACAGGATGATATTCGGCAAGTCCGTCTTAATTTCTTCATCAAGCACCTCGGGGTGCCTGAGCCGCGCTAAACTCAGCTACGCGGGTGCGCCTTACGGTGAACTTCTCGTAGTTTAGCGACGGTAAGGTGCGTGTAAATTTGGGTCGTGGAGAGAGACGCGTGACCGAGTTGCTCCTGCACATGACGTAAATCTGCACCATTGGATAACAAGTGTGTGGCGCAGGCATGGCGTAATTTATGGGGCGTCAAATCCATGGGTAAACCCGCTGCCCGCAAACGAGCCTTCAGCATTAATTGAACGGCGCGGGGTTGGAGTGCGCCTGTACGACGCGCTAATAAGAGTGGCTCCGTTCGTTTGGCTCCACCGCGGAGCGCTAAATAATCACGTACCGCAGCGATGGCCATTTCGCCGACAGGCACAACGCGCTCCTTAGAGCCCTTGCCGAGAACACGGGCCAAGCCCGTCGTCATATCTACATCGCCAACACTGAGTCCGCAAAGCTCGGAAACACGTAAACCGCCGCCATAGAGCAGCTCAAGGGCTGCACGGTCACACGCACGCGTGAGGGACGTCTCGCGGGATGTTACTTTACCTTCGGGCTCAACCAAGAGCGCATCGGTTTGATTTTCAGTTAAGATCTTCGGCAGAGATCGAGGAAGCTTAGGTAAGGTGAGTCCAGCTGCAGGTGTGGCTTCGATGCCACCACGTTCACGTAAATCCGCAAGGAAGGCGCGGACAGCTGACACTTGGTTATGCACCGAGGTGCGTGCATGCGACTTTTGCCGTTCAATAACAAAGTCCCGCAAGTTACGCGCACTCACGGAAGACCAATCGCCCTTCCATCCCGTTCCCTTAGCCAACCAGTGGGCAAAACCTTTTAGCGAACGACCATAGGTTAGACATGTCCGCGCCGAGAGACGACGACCCGCGAGCTGTCTGCCGAGAAAATCTGCAACCGTCGGTTGGCCCGGCCAAGCCGGCGCATCGGGGTTAATCTGAGAACGGCGGCGTCTCACGCAGGTTTACGACCATGCTCAGCACGGACCGTAATACCAATACCCCCACGTACCTCAAACACTCCGGTGACTTCACACCAAACGGGATCGAGGGCTTTGGCGAGGTCGTCGAGAATCTTGTTGGTGAGATGCTCGTGGAAAACGCCTTGGTTACGGTAAGACCAAAAATATAATTTCAATGACTTCGACTCAACAATCCGCGGACCCGGTATGTAACGGATGGTGATTGTGGCAAAATCTGGCTGACCCGTTGCTGGACAAAGACAAGTGAACTCGGAGGTGGAGAGTTCGACAGTATATTGTCGACCGATGTTCCGATTTGGAAAGGTCTCCAGGGTGGTTTGTGGCTGATTCTGAACATTCCCTAAATGGGAAAGACCAGAGAGGTCCTCGGGCTTAGTGGCCATACAACAAGGGAACCAAACTAGCGTGCGGAGACAAGGTTTCCTTGCTTTTAGGCCTAAGAAGAAGGCGACATCCCTTAGTTCTTGGACCCACCCTGCTTCCCTCTTGCCTCAACGCTGTGTACAGATTGCCTCTTTGAACGCATGGAACCTAGGCACATTGCCATCCTCGGTGCCTCTGGCTCCATCGGCCAGTCTACCCTCGCAGTCGTTCGCGCCCACCCCGATCGCTTACGCGTGTCAGGTCTAGCCGCACGTACAAATTGGGAAGCACTCGTTGTGCCGGCCAAAGAATTCCAGGTTAGCGTGATTGCCTTAACGGATCCCAAAGCAGCTGCAGCGGCACGCGCTTCCGGAAAGTTTGCCCAAGGAGTACGTATTCTTGAAGGCATCGAAGGCGTCACCGAAGTTGCCTGCTTACCTGAAGTTCAAACTGTTGTTTTAGCCATCGTGGGTACAGCCGGACTTCACCCAACCCTTGGAGCTATTCGTGCAGGTAAAACAATCGCTTTAGCGAGTAAGGAAATTCTTGTGTTAGCCGGTAGCACAGTGACAGCCCTTGCACGTGCTAAAAATGTTCAGCTTTTACCTGTCGACAGTGAGCACAACGCGCTACACCAGCTTTTGCGCGGAAAACGTAACGATGAAATCTCCCGTCTTATACTAACCGCATCGGGTGGACCTTTTCGTACACTACCCCTTGAGAAATTAGTTGAGGTCACGCCCGAAGATGCGCTGCGTCACCCTAACTGGTCGATGGGTCCAAAGATCACCATCGACTCTGCCACGATGGCAAACAAAGGGCTCGAAATCATCGAAGCACGGTGGCTATTTGATTTACCGGAATCACGGATTGATGTGGTAATCCATCCACAGAGCATCGTGCATGCGATGGTTACACTGAGTGACGGCACTCTTCAGGCTCAACTCAGTTCGCCATCAATGGCATACCCGATTCAAGACTGTCTGCTCGCACCTGAGCGCCCTGCCTGCCCTGCCCCGCGACTTGATTTCACACAAACCCTTAACTTGGAGCTCTCGCCTCCAGACATGAAGCGTTACCCCATGCTTAATTTAGCCCGCCATGCCGCACAAAGCGGGGGCACGCTTCCGGCGATATTTAATGCCGCCAATGAAGTCGCAGTAGCCGCTTTCTTAGCTCGTCGCCTTCGCTTCACGGATATCAGCCGTGTAGTTGAAGAAGTTTTAAGCACATCACAATCCGCTACCGAATCTCTTGATTCCGTACTCGCGGCTGACACGGAAGCTCGCCGAATGGCTGAATTGAAAGTTGTTTAACCTTTAGCGCCGCAGACTTTACATCAACAATCTCCTTCGAACTCATCACTTTTACTCATGCCCCTCTCCTTCCAAGAACTCTTCGGCAATGCCTGGGGTATCGGTTTAGCAGTTATCTTTTTTGGTGGCTCCATATTTGTCCATGAGCTTGGCCATTTTCTCGCCGCACGCTGGCGCGGACTAAAAGTTGAAAGGTTCTCCATCGGTATGGGTCCACGCGTCTTCGGTTGGACAGGAAAAGATGGCGTGGATTATCGCATCTCACTGTTCCCGATTGGGGGTTATGTCGCTCTACCCCAAATGGCAGACATGTCAGGCGTTGAAGGTGAAAATGAAGAGGGGGCTGAAAAACTTCCGCCTATTTCTTATGCAGATAAAATGTGGGTCGCTGTCGCCGGTGCCTTTTTTAATGTCATCTTTGCATTCTTGCTCGCCTGTATCCTTTGGAATGTGGGTATGCCAATGCAGGAAGGTAGCGAGACGACCGTTGTCGGCCATGTGGATAAGACTATCGGTAATGGCGGTACGCTGGCTGACTTAGGCGCTGCCAATACCGTTCCTGGACCAGCCTACCGTGCAGGTATATTGGCAGGTGATCGCATCTTGGCGGTTGATGGTAGCAGCGTCACCCACTGGCATCAAATCACCGAAGCGATTATGCTCGGGAATCGTAAAGATGCGACAGGCAAACCTTCATGCGTTCTGACGGTAGAGCGAGCAGGCGCCACCAAAGACATCATCGTTCAGCCCGAACTGGTGGAAATGAATAGTACGATGAAAGACCGTGTTCGTCTTACGGGTATGGAACCGCGCACGAGTGTACTCCTCGGGGCACCTTTACCCAACTCGCCGGCCGAGTCTGCGGGAATTAAAGCTGAAGATGAAGTTCTTGCAGTGGATGGACAACCCGTCTTCGGCGCAGATTCGTTTATTGATTTACTACGGGTCGATTTACCGGGCGCGCGCAAACTTACCATCAGACGCAACGGCCAAGAAAAAGTTATCGAAGTCGCCCCTGTACCCATTCTTCGCACCAACCCGATTGGAGCCATTACACACGGAGAGAATGGTGAATTCCGTGTCGTGCTCGTTCCCGTGCCCGATGCGGCCAATAAGGATAAGGTCCGACTTGTCATCCACAGTGCAACCGGCGACAAAGCCACCACCGAAGCCCTCTCTCTTGGCACAATTCTCGACAAAGCGGATGGTCGCGAGATTACTGCCATTCGTTCGCTCGAAGACCTTGTAGAAGTATCCAGCCCTGGCGGACGCGATCTCAACATCTTCTGGAAGAGCGGAACGTCTGATGGAAATCTCATCTTACGTAAAGCCACCGTGCGCATTGTGCAACCTGCGGCAATTCCATCGATTGGCGCAGATATTCATTCACGCGCTGTCATCATCAAGCGCAGTCCTATCGATCAATTTGTGGGAGCATTCTGGTCGACGGTTAACACGCTGACGCGCCTCTTTGATCGCAGCTCCGACATTCACCTCAATCAACTCATGGGGGCAATTTCGATTGCGAAAATGTATGTTAATCTATCGGAAGATATCCGGCTCGTCATCTGGTTCTCCGTGGTGATCAACATCAACCTCGCGATCCTCAATCTACTTCCGATACCTGTACTCGACGGTGGCCACATGCTCATTGCCACAATTGAACGTATCCGTCGTCGCGCGCTTCCTTCCAAGGTCGTTATCTGGGTTCAATATCTCTTTGTTGGCCTGTTTATGTCACTCATGGCCTACGTACTCCTTAATGACGTCCGACGTTGCTCAGGCGACGGGGATGCCCGTCTGCGCAACGAACTCCTCCAGCGACACGTCCTTCGTCCGGTCGACTTCAAAAAATAAGCGCGCACCTTCTTTAGGGCGCAATCCATTTACCTTTTTCTTTAATCAGGTCGACTAAGCGGTCGACGGCTTCTTCTTGCGGGATATTAAACTTAACCGGCGTCTTACCAATATAGAGATTAATTTTTCCAGGGGCTCCGCCAACATAACCAAAGTCGGCATCCGCCATCTCGCCAGGTCCATTCACGATACACCCCATCACCGCAATGGTAACACCCTTGAGGTGGTCTGTGCGTGCTTTTACTTTAAGGGTCGTTGATTGAATATCGAATAAGGTTCGGCCGCAGCTGGGACACGCAATATACTCGGTTTTAGTCTGACGTGCACGTGCTCCCTGCAAGATGTCGTACGCTAATGTCAGCCGCTTATCAAAAGACGTGGGTACTTCGCAGGATACCAAGTCGCCCAAACCATCAACCAGCAAGCCGCCTGCCAGTACCGATGCATGCAAGAGCTGATCGGGATAAGCAGGCCCAGTGCCTTCGTGCTGCTGAGCTGTCGTCCGAATCCACAGTGGAACACCCGCAACACCTAGGCGCGCCAATTCACTTACCAATCGTCGGTATTCACCAAGGGCATGTGTAATGACGCCGTTATGTGTAGCACAGACGATACGTCGGCCAACTGGGAGTGCTTTAACTGCATCAACAATGTCAGATAAATACTCTGCTTCGGTGTTGATGGCGAGAGTGACATGGGCAGCTGCACACGCTTCGGCCCACGCTAGCGTATCTTCGCGGCGCGAGAAACGGTGATGCGTTCGAATCAGGACTAAATTTGTACCAACCCCTTTGAAGGGAAACTCCGCAGGCAAAACTGCATCGACGTCGACGAAGATCGCCTGGACGACTGACTCGAGACCTTGTCGGAGTGCAGCTAATCCAGATGCATCTGCATTGGAATCATAACGTACGAGCAGTCCTTCAACGCGTGCCTCCCGTTGACGGCTGTGCGCATCGATAACTTCTTTGGCAGCTAATGCAGGTTGAGAAAGCGAGAAAGAGCTTCGCACGACGACACGCGGAACGTCGCTCGACCCCACATGACAAGATTTACTTAGGACAATTGATTCGGTCGCCCGACGATTAAAGACATACGGATCAACCCCATCACACTCTGCCTCACTAGCCACGACAGGGGCGCGGCGAGCCTCAACCGCAGCTGGCTGAAATGCTTCGACAGCTTTTACCAACTGCCGACATACAGGAATTTCATGCCAAGGATCCTCGGTGAGGGAGACACGGATGGTATCACCCAGTCCATCGGCGAGTAGCGCACCAATGCCGATAGCGGATTTAATACGCGCATCCTCACCCTCACCCGCTTCGGTTACGCCAAGATGAAGTGGGTAATCCATGCCCTCGTCAGCCATACGGCGAGCGGCAAGCCGATAAGCCTCCACCATTACCTTAGGATTCGATGACTTCATCGAGAGCACAAGGTCACGCAGACCGTGCGTCTCGCAGATGCGCACAAACTCAAGTGCCGACTCGACCATCCCGAGCGGGGTATCTCCAAAACGATTCAGAATACGGTCGGACAAGGAACCGTGGTTCGAACCGATACGCAGGACACGACCTAAGGCCTTAGCCCGCAGTACCAGAGGTGAGAATGCCTCGTGTAGACGATCGAGCTCTTCTGCATACTGAGCGTCGGTATACTCACGAACCGCAAACTTCTTCTTGTCGGCATAGTTGCCCGGATTGACGCGAACTTTCTCCACATGCTCGACCGCTTCCATTGCCGCGGCAGGCAGGAAGTGAATGTCGGCCACGAGGGGTTGGCTAAATCCTGCAGAGCGGAACTGGCGGTGGATATCGCGTAGTGCAACCGCGGCTGCCTTGTTTGGAGCGGTGATGCGGATAATTTCACAACCGGCTTCGGCCAAGCGGACACACTGGGCAAGTGTGGCGGCCACGTCCTCGGTGTCCGAGGTGGTCATCGATTGGACGCGGATGGGATTTGACCCGCCCACCCCCACATTGCCCACCCGCACCTCGCGGGTAACCCGCCGCACCGTGCGGAAGCGCGAGACGCAATAGGCAGGATCGACCATGGACACCTTCTCCTACTGTCAACCCGCGCTCAAAGGCAAGGGGACTGAGAAGCCTGACCGGATTCCTCCGGTCAGGCCCGGGACACCCCGGGCGGCCTAGTGTCGGCTTTTCACGCCGATTTAACGCGTGAATGGCTCGGTGTTAACGCACCGC
The DNA here is from genome assembly GCA_003485955.1 of Opitutia bacterium. Taxonomy (GTDB): domain Bacteria; phylum Verrucomicrobiota; class Verrucomicrobiia; order Opitutales; family UBA953; genus UBA8828. The sequence goes on along the minus strand of DNHH01000117.1, from coordinate 9,116 downwards.
ATGCTAAGATTGTCATGCATCATCCCAGTACCCACCGACAAACCCACACCACCATGAAGCTCCGTTTCCGCCACCAATCCCCCAACCGCACTGCCGCCGTCGCACTCCTGCTCGCCGCTGGCACCACCGCTCACGCCGCAAAGCCGCAGAAGGATCTGTATGTCGATGTCTACGGCGGCCTGTCCATCCTCGGCAGCGGCGACGTCATCCGATCTGGCACAACGACCAAGGGCTCGTACGACCGCGGCCTGCTGTCCGGAGCGGCCTTCGGCAAGCAGGTCTCGCCCGCCTGGGCTCTGGAGGTCGAGTGGTTCTACCGCAGCAACGAGGTCAAATCGATGAATGGCGGCTCCCTCAACGGCGTGAACGACGGGGACTTCGCCTCCACCAATCTCATGTTCAACGCCGTCTACACCTTCGGCCAAGGCGGGCCCGCTTTCGCCGGCATCACACCGTACGTCGGCCTTGGTCTCGGCTTCATGCAGGAGGTCGACATCGACCTGACCATCGAGGGCGTCGAAAGGGAGCACTCTGACAACTGGGTGCCCGCCGCCCAGCTAATCGCCGGAGCCCTCTACCCTATCAACGACAGCTTCTCGGCCTTCTTCGAGCTCCGCTACCATTACGCCGGCAGCCCGGAAATGGACTCGACCAGCGGCGGGGCTAAGGTCGAGGCCGACTACAACGGCGCCTCGGCCCTCCTCGGCCTCCGCTACGCCTTCTAAGGATTGGCATTCCCCGGAAACGGGGAAGACTGCCGCCGAATGAACGAGGCGCCGCCACTTCCCGTGCTGCTGGTCGAGGACGACCACGACCTCGCGGCGAACATCCAAGATTACTTGGAGCGAGAAGGCTGGCGGGTGGAGTTCGCCCCCGATGGCGCGCTTGCGATCCACAAGCTCATCAGCGGGAGGTTCGCCGCGGGAATCTTCGACCTGCGGCTGCCCGGCCTCGGCGGACTCGAGCTGTGCCAGCGCGTACGAGCTGAGATTGCCCCAGGGTTGCCAATCCTCATCCTAACTGCGGCCGACACGCTGGAGGACAGGCTGCGCGGCTTCCGCGCGGGAGCGGACGACTACCTGGTCAAACCCTTCGCCCTGGCCGAGATGATGGCGCGGCTCCGGGCCATGGTCCGGCGCTCCCAGGGCGGGCTCCGTCCCCCAGCCGAGACCCTCAACGTGGGCGACCTGCGGATGTGCGTGCCCACTCGCGAGGTACTCCGGGGCGACCGGCGGCTCGCCCTCACCAACATGGGCTTCTCGATCCTGGAAAAGCTCATGCGCCAGTCGCCAGCCATCGTCAGCCGTGCAGACCTCGAGTTCCACCTCTGGGGCGATGAGCCGCCGGGCAGCGACTCCCTCCGCACCCACATCGCCAGCCTCCGGGCGGCGGTCGACCCGCCAGACCTCCCGCCGCTCCTGCACACGCATCGGGGCGTCGGCTTCCAGCTGCTGCCATCCCGGACATGAGCCCGAGCCGGCTCGAGCTACGTATCCGGCTGCTGGTCGTCTGCCTTGCCGCCCTCGTGATTGCGGCGTTCGCCGCGGTCGGCTGGTTCATCTTTCTCGAGGCCGAGGACGCCATCCACGACCGCTACTTCGCAGCGGCCGCCGCCGACCTCGCCGCTGGGCGATCCGGAACTAGCCCGGTGGCGGGACTCTCAGCGCACGCCGACGCGAGTTTCCTGAGGGACAAGATGGGCCTAAGGGAAATCCCTACCGACCCAGGCCTGCATGAGATCTTCGCAAACTACGACCTGAGCCGAAGCGAGGTGATCCGTACCTTGCCCGACCAGCTCCGCCTGTGGTTCGTCCTCGGGTACGAGCGCGAGTACCGGCTCTGGATTCCGCCCCGGGAATCCGCGGGCGACATCCGGGCGGTCTTGGCCGACCTCAGCACCATTGAGGTCAGCGAGGACGCGACGGATGAGGCCGCCGGCCGCCTGCTCATCCTAAGCGCCGCCCTCTTCCTCCTCGCCCTCGCGGCCTCCCAGTTGATAACCCGCTGGACGCTCAAGCCCATGCGCAAGCTCACGCAATTGGTTCTGAGCGACCCCGCCGAGCCCGCCGCCTCGCGATTTCGCGATAACCTCCCCAGTGACGAGGTCGGTCAGCTCGCTGCGGCCCTCGACTCCTATCGCCAGCGCCTCGACGAGGCCCACGCACGCGAGCGCCACTTTCTCTCCGATTGCAGCCACGAGCTCAGGACGCCCATCGCCACCCTGAGGTCAGCCCTCGAACTCCACGGCAGGTCCAGCGGCGACCCCGCCGCGGGCAAGCGGCTGCTCGTGCAGATGCGAAGGACTGCCCAGAGGATGGAGCGACTCGTCCAAACATTCCTCCTCCTCGCCCGGGAACAGGCGCCGCCCGCCGACGCATGCGCGGTGGACGTCGGCACGATGATTCGCCAGGTGGTCGAGGAGATCCACGTCCTTCATCCGGGGCACCCCCTGAGAATCGCCGTCGCCGTGCGCTGCCCGTCCGGCGTCCTGCTGCGCATCCACGGCGAGTCCCTCGCCGTGCTCTGCCACAACCTCGTCGGCAACGCGTACCTCCACGCGGGCGGCGGCAACCTCCAGATCACTGTCCAGAAGGACGAGGGGGCGGTCTCGATCGTCTTCGAGGACGACGGCCCGGGCCTGCCCAAGCAGTCGTCGGCGCCCTCCACCGCCAGGCATGGTATCGGCCTCTCGCTGGTCGAGCGCATCTGCCGGGCGCGCGGCTGGACCTTCTACCGAGGCCCAGGCGCCCTAGGGGGAGCGCGCCTCGAGATTCGCATCCCGGCGTGAGACGCCCAAGGCGGCACCCCCTGACTCCGGCTGCGAATCCACACATGAGCACTCGCCCCCTCGCCGCCTGCGCGCCTACCCTTACCCTCTAAACCATGATCACTTCCAACTGCTCCCGCCTCAGCGCCCTGCTGGCCGCCACTCTGCTTGCTGGCTGCGCCTCAAACCCTGAGCCTGAGCCCCTGCAAGCCATCGACCGACCTATCGACCTCCCGCGCTTCATGGGCGACTTGTACGTGATCGCCCACATCCCGACCTTCATTGAAGATGAAGCTTACAATGCCGTTGAAAGTTATACGCTCGCCGAAGACGGCACGATTCCGACTACCTACGTCTTTAACAACGGCTCGTTCGACGGACCGCTGAAGACAAACAATCCGCGTGGCTTCGTACACAACCGAGAGACCAACACCGAATGGCGCATGCAGTTCGTCTGGCCCTTTAAGTCCGCCTACCTTATCGTCTATCTAGACGCAGACTACCAGACGACCATCATCGGCGTGCCCGACCGCGACTACGCCTGGATCATGGCGCGCAACAAAACACTCTCCGATGCACGCTATCAGGAGCTAGTCGATATCTTGGCAAAGACCGGACACGACACAACGAAACTCCGCAGAGTCCCGCATCGCTGAAACGTCCACACTCGACACACTAGTTGCTCGGTCGGTTCAGAGAAAGCAGGCAGATGGCGAGGTTCAGCCCCAAGAAGAAAATCGCGGGCAATGAAACCCAAAGGCCGTCGCCGACGCGAAGGCGCACCACCAGCGCCACCGCCATCATTAGTGCCAGCCCAGCGGAAGCCAGTGTAGTCAGCGCGGGATAACGAAAACCCGCGAGCAGACCGATCGCCCCGGCGGCCTGCAGAATCGCCACCAATGGACCGAGCTTGGGTAGCCCGAATCGGACGAATTCTTGGGCTAGCCTAGGCGAGTTGAAATAGGCGACGGCGTAGCCGAGGAACGAGAGGCTCGACAGTAAGACCGCCGCATCAAGGAATCGCATGAGTACGAGCAAGCCTCAGCGGCAGGCGAGAAGCACGCAGAGTCCAAGGAGGACCAACGAGGGAAGTCGTCTAACCCACGGGCTACCTGCCCTAGCATGGAAAAACTGAGCTGCGACCATCATCAGGCCCATTAGCACCGAGGAAGCGAAGATGAGGACAGGGAACCAAAGTCCCACGAGCAGGAGCGTGGCGAGGGCGATTTTGAATGCGCCGACCATGGACCGGGTGAGGTCACCCAAGCCGAAGGATTGGAATTCCTTGGTAATGTTGGCTTGGCGGAAGACCCACACGAAAAGCACCGAGACAGCGACCAAGACTTGAGCGAGCGAATAGATCAGGACATTCACGAGACAAACATGCTGCGCCGTGATTCGACCTAGGCAAGGGCTATACCCTAATCCTCTGGCTGCCGTGCTCCGAAATCACAAAGCTAGGCAGGGAAACTCGCTGGAGGTTGTCCAACGAAAGGAGCAGGAGCGGCTTGCCTACTAACCCACGCTGGGATGAATAGAAGCGTGCCCCGATGCCTTTGTTACATGGCGCTTGTCTGGCTGGGCCTGCCACTCGCCCTCGCCTCCCCCAACGATGACCTCGGTGATCACCCGCAGTTCGCGCATGGGATGGACATTCGGACACAGATCATCGATGGAGTCCCCGTTGTCTTTCATTACGGACAAGTTCGCCCCGACTTCGACGCGATTCCTGATTCTACCAGAAAGCGGATTGCCCTATCTCAAAATTGGCAATTCCGATTCGACCCTGAAGGAAAAGGTGAGACTGAGAACTGGGCGGGGACACAAGCTCCGACCGACAGCTGGACAGCGGTGACCGTGCCGCACTGCTGGGACATGATGCCAGGCGGACGTTTCCATGATTGGAGCGATCGCTCACCATCCAATCCGCCGCTGTATGACGGCGCTGGTTGGTACCGCTTGAAGTTCCAGCACGAAGCTACGAGCGGAAAACGCCATCGCCTCGAGTTTCTAGGTATCCCGCAGCGGGCGCGGATTTTTCTGAATGGAAAAGAAGTGGCACTGCACGAGGGTGGCGGTCAGCCCTTCTCCATCGATGTCACTGAGCAACTGCGTCCGGGATTAAACCTGTTAGCAGTGAAAGTCATCCGCCGACCCAACTATCAGGGATACCGCCCAGGCGGCGGTGAGCCGGCCGAAATCACGCAAGTACACGGCCCTCACCCCAAGGCGCCCGATCTGTGGCCCTACGCCGGTATCACAAGAGAGGTTTCACTGGTGTCGGAAAACCCTGTGACAATTCGTAAGGCTCTGCTGCGCACCGCCAACGGACGACTTGAGTCGGCAATCGTGATTGCCAACCACGGGAATGAGGCACGACGCCTGTCGCTCGAGTTAAACTGCGATGCGCTGGCAGGGCGGCCGGCATCTGTTGAGGTAGATATCTCCGCAGGCGGCGTACGAGTCATCCGTATCGATGCCGCACTCAAATCAACCGCAGGATATTGGACTCCCGAAACACCCACTCTACATCGAATCGTTGCCCGCCTGCGCCAGAGCGACAAACTGGTAGACGAGTGGACGGGTAATCTCGGTATCCGAGAGTTCCGGGTCGACGGTGCCCGCCTGCTGCTTAACGACCGCCCCATCTTCCTTAAGGGCGTGGCGATGTATGAGGAGACGCAGAGTCGGGGTGCAGCCCTTCTCAGCGAGGATCATCGTACACTGCTTCGCCTCTGCCGCGACGCCGGAGCTAACTTCATCCGATTGCAGGTCACACAGCGAAACCCGGAAGTCTATCGCGAAGCAGATCGGCAGGGCTTCCTGCTCACGGGAGAATGGGGTGGCTTTTGGTATCGCGAGGCTTCGATGGACGCCCAGACGCGCGATTCGCAGTCGGTCTTCCAGTCCCTTGCTCGCTGCGCGATTTGGGACCTTGTGAACCACCCCTCCGTCGCCCTCTGGTGCACCCACAACGAGTCACACCAGTTCTGTCCTGAGTATGGGCGCTTTGTAGCCAAAGCCACCGAGCTTGTGCGCGAGCTCGACTGGCAACGACGGCCTGTATCTTGGGCTGCCTGGCACCCGCACATGGGACAACCAGAATTTCGCCACGCAGATGTGGTCGGCTTCAACGAGTATCGCGGCGCGATGGATCCCTTCGAGCGACTGGAACCAGACATGCGCAGGGTGACCGCAGAGAATCCAGGCAAACCCCTTATCATCTTGGAGAACGGCTCGTGGGCGCGACCCGGCAAGCGAGGAGGCGTTCATGAGAAGGACACTGAAGACTGGCAGGCAGATCTTCTTCGACGCCAACACGAGGTGCTTGTGCACCACTCCCCGCCACTCGCTGGCTACACTTACTGGATTCTCGTCGATTACCGCTCTCGCAAGTTTTACACCGCCAACCCCGAGTCCAATGGCTACTCCAACATGGGGTTGTACGGCTTGGATGGACGGCCGAAGCTCGTGCGTGACGTCTTCCGCGACCTAGTCTGGCCTGGGAAGTGAGCGTAGCCTATCATTCAGGCGACATTCGTTCCGCCATGACGCCCTCCTCTTTTCGTTCTTCGTTTTTCGTCGACTAGTCGTTAACCAATATACCTATGCTTAAGCCAGTCCTCCTAGTGATCCGTGATGGTTGGGGTGAAAACCATAACCCTGCCCATGATAGTTTCAATGCCATCAAAGTTGCGAATCTTCCCGTAGCTCGTCGGCTAACCCAAGACTGGCCACGTACAGAGATTCTCGCCCACGGACTCGATGTCGGACTGCCCGTTGGCATTATGGGCAATTCCGAAGTTGGTCATCAAAACATCGGCGCAGGACGTATTGTAGATCAAGAAATTGTGCGCATCGACAAAGGGCTGACCGACCCACAAGCAATGCGTGAGATCAAAGCCTTTCGTGGGTTAGTTGATAACGTAAAGTCAACTGGTGGCGCAGTGCACCTAATGGGACTTTGCTCAGAAGCAGGCGTGCACTCCACCCTGCCTCACCTTTATGCCATCTTACGCCTGCTAAAGACGGAGGGTCTCCATAAAGTTTATATCCACGCATTTATGGACGGGCGCGATAGCCCTCCCAAAAGCGGACTCGGTTACTTAAAGCAACTCGAAGCTGAACTCGTAAAAATTGGCATCGGCAAAGTTGCCAGCGTCACTGGCCGCTTCTGGTCGATGGATCGCGACAATCGATGGGAGCGGGTTAAAACTGCCTACGACGCGCTAACCGGAGCACCTGCCCCTGAAGCTGAGTCAGCTGCAGCAGCTGTACAGTCTTACTACGACCACCCTACGGACACCTCGACCGTTGGGGATGAATTCGTCCCAGCCACTCGCGTACGCGGAACCGCACATATTCAAGATGGCGACTCCGTTCTCTTCTTTAATTTCCGCGGGGACCGTCCACGTGAAATCACGCGCGCATTTATTGACCCTGCCTTCACGGGTTTCACACGCCCGAAGATGCTGAAGTTGTTCTATACGACGCTGACGAATTATGAAAAAGGGCTTTGCCCGAATGTCATCTTCGACAAACCACCCAAGATGGTAAATATTCTTGGCGAGTGGATTGCGAAACAGGGACTCGCCCAGTATCGCACAGCTGAGACTGAAAAATTTCCACACGTTACCTTTTTCTTTAACGACTACCGTGAAGAACCGTTTACTGGTGAAGAGCGCGGGATGGCTCAAAGCCCCAAGGAAGTCTCCACATACGACCAGAAACCGGAGATGTCGGCCAGTCACGTTACCGAATTCGCGAAAGCTGCCATTCTCTCAGGTAAGTACGCCCTCGTTATCGTAAACTATGCCAACCCTGACATGGTCGGCCACACCGGCTCATTGAAGGCAGTTTGCAAGGCTTGTGAGACTGTCGACCAGGGGGTCGGTGAGCTTCTTACGGCCATCGATCAAGTTGGCGGGCGCGCCCTCGTCACCGCTGACCATGGCAATGCGGACCAGATGTGGGAACCTGAAGAAAAGTCAGCCCACACCCGGCATACGCTGAATCCAGTTGAAGTCGTCCTCTACGGTGCCGGACTGAAGGGCACCAAACTTCGCACATCCGGACGCCTCGCTGATATCGCACCGACCATACTCGATTTGATGGGCTTACCCAAGCCACCCGAGATGACGGGTGTTTCGCTAAAGGCTTAAAGGCTTTCCAGTCTCTTTACGACCTCGTCGATCAAGAAGGCTGGCGTGGAAGCGCCTGCAGTAACGCCAACCGTCTGATAACGCTTTAAGGTTTCAAAATTAAGTTCAGCAGCCGTCTCAACATGGAAACAGTGCATGCCAGACATCTCCACAAGTTTGGCCAGTTTCACGGTATTGGCAGAGTGTCGACCACCGATGACAACCACCGCCTCCGCACCTTCATTCTTCAATGTTGAGATATCACCCTGACGATCTTTCGTAGCACCACAAATGGTATCAATCACCAGCGCCTCAGGGTAAGCCTTCTTTAGATAAACGCCGAGACGGGCGAATTCATCCGTAAACATGGTAGACTGAGATACCATGCACACATCTTTTCCAAGTGACGGCATGGCATCAATTTCCTCCTCGTTGCGCACGACATGCCCCTTGCCTTCCGCGTAGCCAAGAAGGCCAATGACTTCAGGGTGTGCAGGGTCGCCAAAGATAACTGTCGAAAAGCCCCGCTTGGCATGCAGGCGAATTTTACCAGCGATAATTCCCACGTCAGGACAGGTTGCATCACGAAAATCCATTCCGAGTGACTTCAAATATGTTCTACGCTCAGGTGAAATACCATGCGCACGCACGACCATCACCGCGCCCTCGCGATTGCCCATACCTTCTTCAACGGAAGCTTTGCTTTGGTAATCCCCGACCTCTCGGACGCCCTCTTTGGTGAGAACCTCCATCATCTGCCGGTTGTGGATAAGCGGACCGTCGGTGTAAACCGGGCTGCGACCCGAACGCGCATACTCACGGGCAATGTCGATAGCTCGCTCGACACCCCAGCAAAAACCAGCTGATTTAGCACGGATGACCTTCACAGCGCTAAGCGTGAAGGGTCTGGCTAAGGATTCAAGCGTGATGCGGTAAACTTGATTTTTGCCAGTTTTCTCTAAACTTAGATGTTATGCGCATAGTATCTCTGTTTTTAGCTCTATTGAGCTCAAACCTTATAGCCGGGAACGAAGCGCTGGCCTACCAAACCGTGGATGCCCTTGGTGGGCTCACCTTTAATCAACCACTCGGACTAGCTAAAATCCCCGGACAGAAAGACCGGTTACTCGTTTTAGAAAAAAACGGTACCGTACAACTCATCACTGGCCTCGAGGAAAAGAAACCCGTAAAGCGAATCTTTTTCGACT
>DNHH01000081.1:25369-25540 GCA_003485955.1 Opitutia bacterium | reverse complement strand
CGCAGGTTCAAATCCTGCCCCTGCACCCAACGTGGAAGGCTTTATTGCCCAAAAAGATGCATTTATCGCATCTAAGGCTTGCCTAACCCCCAACTTATTCCCAATCTATAGACAACATCTCCTACGGGAGGTGGGATAAATTAGATAAAGTAGAAAATAAAGGCGGGTTAC
>DNHH01000081.1:24929-25129 GCA_003485955.1 Opitutia bacterium | reverse complement strand
CACCCGCCTCCTTTTTTGCCCAAATAGAAGTCGAGCGATCGAGGATTAACCCCCGCCAGTCATCTTGGTGATAAGCGTAATCAGCGGAAGGAACATCGCCAAAACGATGGTACCGACCACAACCGCCAGGAAGACGATAAGCACTGGCTCGATAATCGACGTTAAGGCGCCAACAGCGTTGTCGACTTCTTCGTCATAGA
>DNHH01000081.1:17121-24748 GCA_003485955.1 Opitutia bacterium | reverse complement strand
TGTCGACTTCTTCGTCATAGATATCAGCCACGCGATTTAACATTTCAGAAAGCTGTCCGGTTTCCTCTCCGACTTGAATCATCGACGTCACCATCTGCGGGAATACGCCCGATTGCTCAAGGGGCACTGACAGCGGCTCGCCGTCACGCACGCGGTCGTGCACGCGCTCGAGCGCCTCAGCAATCACGACGTTCGAAAGCGTGTCGCGTGTAATATTGATGGCCTGAAGAATGGGCACACCGGATGCCATGAGCGTGCCGAAGGTACGCGCAAATCGAGAAACGGTAACAATTTGAATAAAGCCGCCCAACTTCGGCACCTTAAAGAGGATGCGGTCAAAGATTTCTTTACCCTTTTCAGTACCAAGCCATGCGCGCGCTGCGGTGGCACCCCCAAAGATTACGGTATACGCAATTACTGGACGAAGAAGGCCGACGAGGCTGAACTCCGAAGGCAGCATCCAGTCCTGAAGAAACTGTGAGATATTGACCACAAACGCAGTCAACGGAGGCATGGCGGTTTTTTGTGCCGAAAGAAGGTTTTGGAATGCAGGAACCACCTTCACGAGTAACACAATAACGATCACCACTGCAACGGAGACGACGACGGCCGGGTAGACCATCGCTGACTTCACTTTCTTCTGAATACGCTGAGCTTTTTCGCGGAAACCAGCTAATCGACCGAGCACCTTATCAAGCACACCACCCGCTTCACCGGCCTTGACCATGTTTACAAAGAGACGGTCGAATGCTTTCGGGTGAGCGGCCAAAGCTTCTGAGAAATTATTACCCTGGGAAACGCTGTCAGTGATAGCACCCAGCACGTCCTTGAACGCAGGATTGCGCTCTTGCTTATGAATAAGCTCCAAGGCGCGTAGCAGAGGCAGACCTGCCATTAAAAGGGTCGCGAGCTGGCGAGCCATGGTCGTGACCTCGTCTGAGGTCACTTTACCACCGCCACCAAAGCTGAATCCTTTTTTTGCGGGCTTAGCACCCGGCGCAGGGGCAGGTTTTGCGGACGGCGCATCGCCCGTAACCGCTGTAACCATTAGACCTTTGGCCATGAGCTTCTTGCGGGCTTCTTCGGCAGAGGCCGCATCAATTTTTCCATTGGCCTGCTGTCCGTTGCGATCAATGGCGGTGTATTTAAAGTCGGGCATAGTGTGAGTAGATTAGGTGTATTTAAGGACTTCCTCAATAGTGGTCTGTCCGTCAAAAATAGCGCGGATACCATCGTCGCGAAGAGGACGCATACCCAATTCAATGGATTTCTGCTTCAAAACAAGTGTCGGAGCTTTTTGGGTAATTAGCTCCCGCAAAGGGTCGCTAACCATCATGAGCTCGAAGAGGCCTTGGCGACCCTTGTAGCCGGACTTGTTGCACTCAGGGCAACCTTTTCCGAAGAAGAACTGCTTATTAGCAATCTCGACGGGATCGACTTCAAGCAGGGCCACCGTGTCTTTGTCTGGCTCAAAGGCTGTTCGGCACGACTTGCAAATACGACGAAGGAGTCGCTGCCCAAGGACACCTTCAACGGATGCAGAGATAAGGAATGGCTCAAGACCCATATCAATGAGTCGTGTCACGGCACCCGGAGCGTCGTTCGTGTGAAGTGTGGAAAGCACAACGTGCCCTGTGAGTGATGCCTGTACGGCAATTTGGGCAGTCTCTAAGTCACGAATTTCCCCCACCATGATGGTGTCAGGGTCTTGTCGAAGGAAGGAACGTAGTGCCGCCGCGAAGGTAAGTCCGACTTGGTGATTAATCGGCACCTGCATGATACCCTCGACTTCATACTCAACGGGATCTTCAGCGGTGAGAATCTTTACGTCCTCTGTATTCACTTCACGCAAAGCCGAGTAAAGCGTGGTAGTTTTACCTGAACCCGTCGGACCCGTCACAATAAAGATACCATTGGGACGATTCACGAGATCGCGAATACCCTGCATGACATCGTCCTGCATGGATAAATTAACGAGATCAAGATTAACGACAGTCTTGTCGAGAATACGTAACACGACAGACTCTCCAAATTGCGTTGGTAATGTGGAAACACGAAGATCGATAGCTCGGCCACTGATTGTCGTCTTGATGCGACCGTCTTGTGGCACGCGACGCTCCGCGATATTCAGGGAAGACATCACCTTCACGCGCGCAATCACCGCCGGAGCGAGATTCTTGGGCGGAGGCGCCATTTCATAAAGCGAGCCGTCAATACGGTAACGGATCCGGAACTGATCTTCGTACGGCTCAAAATGGATGTCAGATGCCTTAGCTTTGACGGCTTCTTGCAAAACAAGGTCAACGAAGCGGATAATAGGGGCCTGACTGGCTTGATTGGTTATGTCCTCCTCAGTGATTGCCTCCGTATTTCCTGCAATAGGATCTGAGGATTCAAATTCGCCCAGCAAATCCTCCATCGAGGCCTGCTGAGCTTCACCGTAATACTTCGTAACCGCTGCATCGACTAAATCAGGATCAATAACGGCAAACTCAACGTCCGTCTTAAGGATAAAGGTTAGCTCACTTACTGCGGATGAGTTGAAAGGATCTTTCGCCAGAAAGATTGTCCGGTTGCCGTCTTGTGCCACAGGCACTGCTAAATAACGGTGGGCCTGGGCAGGCTTAAGCAAACGAGTGATATCGGTATCAACCTCAGGGACAGCTGTGTAATAGGTAACACCGAGGTGATCCGCGGTAGCCTGGAGTAAACTTACTTTATCCGTAAGGCCTGCATCAATCAGAAGGTCAGCCAAAGACTTTCCCGTGCTCAAATGATTCTCCCAAAGCTCTTGTGACTGGGCTTCGTCTGCTAGGTGGAATTCCCGAGCAATATCGCGAATACTGTCACTATGGTCGTCGAACATCGTTAGGCTTTTTTGCCGTCATTTTTCAGACGAGAACGCATCATTTCAGCGTCTTGTGAGTGATTCATCGCTTCTTCAGGAGTAATACTTCCGTTAGCAACGAGCGCTAAAAGGTCGGCATCAAGCGTACGCATCCCGCGCGCGCCCCCTGTTTCGATATCTGAAACAATTTGGAATGTCTTATTTTCGCGAATCTTTGCGGCAATCGCGTCGGTACGCACCATGACTTCAAACGCTGCCACGCGCTTGCCTTCAGGCGTACGGCAAAGCGCCTGCGAAATGACTGCAATAATTGAAGAGGCCAACTGCACGCGAATCTGGTCTTTGGCCCCGGTCGGGAAAGCATCGAGAATGCGGTCAACGGTTCGGGCGGCGCCTGTGGTATGGAGTGTCCCAAAGACTAAGTGGCCTGTTTCTGCAGCTGATACAGCGGCCTCGATTGTCTCCAGGTCGCGCATTTCACCAATGAGGATGACGTCTGGATCTTGGCGCAGCGCCGAACGGATACCATCTGCAAAACTGGGTACGTCGTTATGGACTTCGCGCTGTGTTACCACGCAACGTTTGTGCGGATGGTAATACTCAATCGGGTCTTCAATCGTCACAATGTGTCCATCATTGTTCTCGTTGATCCAATTAATCATCGAGGCGAGTGTCGTCGACTTACCAGAACCCGTCGGGCCAGTGACTAAGATTAAACCACGCGGACGAGCCAACAGGTCTTTTACCATGTCTGGTAAACGCAAATCACGCATACCGTAGATTTTATTTGGAATCAGGCGTAGCACCATTCCGAGGACGCCCTTACCGCGATAGACATTGACGCGGAAGCGCGCCTTTTGAGCGAAAGAGAAACCGAAATCGCAGCCGCCGTCGCGCTTCAAACGTTCCAATTGTTCTGCCGGCGCAATGGATTCGACAATAGAGACCACTGCCTCGGCCGTAAGCTTTTCTCCTTCGAGCGGAATCATGTCGCCCGAAATGCGCAGGCATGGCGATTGACCGACGTGGATGTGTAAGTCCGAAGCTCCATTTTCAATCATGGACTCCAGTAATTGATGAATCTCGTAGGCCATGAAATTAGACTTCGGTGGCAACGGTTGCGCCAAGAACCTCCTCGATAGTGGTCATACCGGAGCCAACCTTGCGAATGCCATCTTCACGCATCGAGCGCATGCCCGCTTGACGCGCCTTACGACGTAGTTCCACAAGTGATGCACCCGAGTAAACCATTTGTTGAATTTCTTCAGTGACAACAAAGAGCTCGAATACACCGCGACGACCTTTGTAGCCACGGTCACCACACTTCGGGCAACCTGCGCCCTTCATAGGTGTCGCACCTTTTAAGTCGGCCTCCGTCATACCAATTGAAATGAGTTCCTTGTGCGTTGGCGTGTATGGCTGCGCACAGCTTTGACAAATACGGCGAATGAGTCGCTGAGCGAGCGCGCCACGTAACGCTGCGGAAACCAAGAATGGCTTTACGCCAATGTCGACTAGGCGAGTCACTGCGCTCACCGAATCGTTGGTGTGCAGCGTCGAGAATACCATGTGACCCGTAAGGGCAGCATTCACAGCAATTTCCGCCGTTTCTAAGTCACGAATTTCACCAATCATTACGATGTTGGGCGCCTGACGAAGCATGGCACGAAGGGCAGCGGCAAAAGTCATGCCTACATCGCGCTTAACCTGTACCTGATTAATACCAGCCATTTGATACTCAACAGGATCCTCGACCGTGATAATCTTGCGGTCGGGAAGGTTGACGTAATTTAGAGCCGAATAAAGTGTCGTTGATTTACCTGAACCTGTAGGACCCGTAACAAGGAAGACGCCGTCCGATCCACCAATTAAACCCTGGAAGACAGCTTGGTCATCCGCAAAGAAACCCAACTCAGGCAGACCAAGGCGAAGCCCCTCTTTATCGAGAATACGCATGACAATCGATTCTCCATATACCGTCGGCAGAATAGATACGCGAAGGTCAACGTCTTTGCCGCCTGACTTAGCCTGAATACGCCCGTCTTGCGGGATGCGCTTCTCCGCCAGTGAAGCATCCGCCATCAACTTAAGTCGCGAGATGATGGCTGCTTGAAGACGCTTAGGCGGTCCTTTCATCTCTTGAAGGACGCCATCGATGCGGAAGCGAACGCGGAAACGTTTTTCGAGAGGCTCGAGGTGAATGTCAGAGGCCTTTCGCTTAATCGCATCCACAATCATGGAATTGACGTAGCGGATGATTGGCGCGTCGTCTTCTTTAACATCTCCGCCCTGTGGTAGCTCGAGATTAGGGTCCGTACCGTCGCCAGTTTTACCAAAGACGTCCTCGTACGAAACGTTCATCTGACCACCCGAGTAACAACGGGCGATGGCCTTACGAAGCTCGTCAGGCTGAGCAAGACGCGGGTTTAAAGTCAGCTTAAGGCTACGCGAAAGTGAATCAATGCTGTCTGTATCCAACGGATCCGCGACAGCGACTTGAAGCTCGGCGCCGCCCATCTGCAACGGCAACAGGTTTAATTTTTCAGCCTGCTCTTTCGTCACCAACTTGAGGATATCTTCTGCCGGAGCGACCTGGGTGACATCGATAACCTCCATGTCAAACTCGACACCCAATGCCGCCGTGATTGCCTTCCAGCTAACGGAGTTAAGTTCGATGAGCTTGTCGAGGGTGAGGGTATCGACATTCTTGTCCGCCGATACTTCGCCAAGAGCCGCCCGAGCCGCCGCGACAGCATCAGCCGAGACAAGTCCTTTGTCTTGGATAAATTGAATGACGAAATCGTCTGCGGTCGTCACGGGTGCCGTCCTCGGTTCAAAAAAGGGGTGTATGGATTAAACCTCAACCAAGGGGTGGTGAGGAGTAAATGAACGGTAAATCTAACCCCCTTATCGGCAATGATAAATAGTTAAGCCCTCGGGGCGCGCCACTGTGATACTAACTTGGCCACCGCAGCCTCTAAATCCCCTACAGTGCCGTCATTCCTAAGGATATGGGTCGCTCGACGCTCCTTCTCTGCCAAGGGCAGCTGAGCGGCTTCCCGGGCTTCAAATTCAGCCTCTGTCCAGCCGCGCTCCTTTAATCGGGCCAGCTGGTGTTCGCGGGTCGCAGAAAGGCAAACCGTTCGGTCAAACTGCCCCTCCCACCCTTTCTCAAAAAGAAGCGGGATTTCGACAACCCAGTCGACAGATTTGTCCTCGATAGCCTTTTGCCATACCTTTTGGACCTTCGGGTGAATCATCGACTCAAGCCACGCTCGATCGGTCGGATTTGCAAAAATACGCGAAGCAATAAATTTTCGATCCGGTAAACCATTCTCCAAAATAACCTCATCCCCCCAGCGCTCTTGAATCAAACGGAGAAGGTCAGGGGCCAGTAAGACCTCATGCGAAAGACGGTCTGCAGAAATAACACGGAATCCATGCCGGCCAAAACAAGCGGCGGCGGCGGTCTTGCCGCAACCAATACCACCGGTAAGGCCGATACGCATGAAGGTAACTTAACCGAGGACGTCGCTGAAGGCAACTACACTCAGGCTGGCGTCGGAACCGTTGAAGGATCGCCGCCTGCGGCTGCGTCCGGACGAGGCTCGCGTGCTAATGGAGGTACGGGATTACCAACAATCGGGGTCTGGATTGACCCCGTACGCACAATCTCCGTTACATGAATTCCCTCGAGGGTCTCGTATTCAACTAAAGCCTCAGCAACCGCACGGTGAGCTTGTGCGTTTGCGGAAATAAGTCGCTCAGCACGCGCGGTCTGCTCGGCAATAATACCTGTAACCGCCGCATCGATGCGTTTAGCGGTTTCATCACTGTGCGTCTGCGTACGGCCAATCTCTCTACCGAGGAAAACGGTTTCGCTATTCTCTCCCCAGGCTACGGGTCCTAAATCACTCATTCCCCAATCACACACCATCTGCCGGGCAATGCGCGTGGCTTGTTTGATATCCGAGGATGCACCACTGCTAATGTCGCCTGTAATTACACGCTCCCCTACCCGGCCTGCCATCGCGCTACAGATTAAGTCGAGGAGTTGAGCCTTTGAATAACCAAGGAGATCTTTGCTCGGCAAATACATCGCCATGCCCAAGGCCCGGCCTCGCGGTAAGATAGTTACCTTGTGAAGCGGGAATGAACCGTCGTCGATGAGAACTTGGACGACTGCGTGTCCGGCTTCGTGGTAAGCTGTCGCCTTACGATCTTTTTCATCAAAGAGACGCTTACGCTCACGGCCGAAAGCAATTTTATCGCGAGCTTCCTCTACGTCGGACATCTCTACCTTTTCGCGATTCTTACGAGCAGCATGCAGCGCTGACTCGTTTAACAAATTCGATAAATCTGCACCAGCCATGCCAGACGTCATACGGGCAATACGGCTAAGGTCGACGGAAGCGCCAAGCTGGAAGCGTTTCGCGTGAACCGTGAGCACAGCCTCACGTCCACGTAAGTCCGGAAGATCAACATGTACCTGGCGGTCAAAGCGACCAGGACGCAGCAAGGCACTATCCAGTACGTCTGAGCGATTGGTTGCGGCAATCACGATGACACCTTCGTTGCCATCAAAGCCGTCCATCTCGACGAGTAAGGCATTGAGAGTTTGTTCGCGCTCATCATGGCCACCACCCACACCCGCGCCACGCTGGCGACCAACCGCATCGATTTCATCGATAAAGATAATGGAGGGCGCCGCCTTGCGTGCTTGCTCAAAGGTGTCGCGCACGCGGGAAGCACCCACGCCAACAAACATTTCGACAAAGT
>DNHH01000081.1:16582-16939 GCA_003485955.1 Opitutia bacterium | reverse complement strand
CAACAAACATTTCGACAAAGTCAGACCCGCTGATGCTAAAGAAGGGCACTTCGGCCTCTCCCGCAATCGCACGTGCCAACAATGTTTTTCCTGTACCTGGAGGACCAACCATCAAGATGCCGCGCGGAATTCGAGCACCAAGTTTAGTGAACTTTTTTGGATCGCGTAAAAACTCAACAACTTCACGCACTTCTTCTTTCGACTCATCGCAACCCGCAACGTCCTTGAAGGTGACAACTTCTTTATCTTTACCAGAGAGCTTGGCCTTGGATTTTCCAAACTGCATGGCACCGCGTTGCGAACTGCGCAACATCCGCCACATCAAGTAAAAGATGGCGGCGTAAAAGATAAGTGAAG
>DNHH01000081.1:10508-16415 GCA_003485955.1 Opitutia bacterium | reverse complement strand
CGCGGCGTAAAAGATAAGTGAAGGCAAGAGCCCAAAGAATGTCGAAGCGGCGGTGTCGGCTTTAATTTCTTTAAAATTATCTGACCCGACGGCGGCACGTAAGGATGCGTAATCGGCATCGGTCAATTTACCTGAAGCGATAAATTCGCTAGGGGCAGCGTCTTTCTCTTCACCCTTTACGACGAGCTCGCCCGTGATTGTGTACCAGTTATCCGTACCGCCACTGCGATCGGGCTGAACTTTGGCGTTTTTAATTTTACGATCTTGTGCGTAGGCTAAAACTTGTGAGTTTTCTAACTTCTGTGGCTCTCGAATGCTCGGCGCAGAATACTGCACGAGGGCAATGGTCGCGGTTACCAAAAGCAGCCAAATAAGAAGTGGCTTTGGGTTAAAGCGGCCGGTGGATTCGGGTTGGTCGTCCTGGCTCATCGTGGGAGGTCTGAAGTTAAGCTGGGACTTTGCCAAGTCAACCGGAGAGCCTTCTCACATGGACCAGAAAGACGTAAAGAATCTGCAGGGGGTGCGCCCGGGACCCAAATGACTTCACCCTTTATCATAATCACTGGGAGCTGCTCCCGAACCTCCCTGGGAACCTTCCGGTCGATTAGTAAATCGGAAACCTTTGCCGTACCCGCACTCCCAAGGGGCTGATAACGGTCACCGGGAAGGCGCGAGCGCCAAGTCAACTCCAAGGGATCCATCACTCTTAAGTAAACCTCATGTGTCGGCAGAATATCACCGCGAGAGAGGGAAGCCCAAAGCGTGCCGTCCACTTTCACATACGCTGCAGTTAAACCGGACTCTGTACGCGAACCATCAATGACAAGCGGGCGCGGCTTCTCGCCCCACCCTGTGCTTTTTTCGACAACTTTTAGTACACCCGCAGCGAGCTCCCACTCAATGCCACCCAAAGTGTAGCGAGCTGATTGACCTGAAACGACATCATCAACCATGGTTTCAAAAATGGTGCCGGCGACATCTTCGACCCCATGCGACCAGAGAAGCTCCGAACAGGCCAATCGACACAAGGTACGCGGACGACCAACCAAGCCCTTGACAGATAAATCGCCAGCGGCGCTTGGCAATGCACCCAACTCAGCGAGCCAGGCACGAAGAGCATCGGCAGCTTCGCCCAAATTATCGGCAACTTTCACCACGCCATCTGCCCAAGTAGACCCAAAGGTCGCCTCCAGCGCCGGAATGACTTCTGCGCGAACGCGATTGCGTGAAACGGTTGTATCATTGTTGGTCGCATCTTCTCGCCAGGGTACGCCAGCATCAAAGAGTGCCGCCCGAAGTTCACGTCGGCGGCGTGCGAGTAGCGGCCTTAAGCGGAAAGTGCCATCGCGAAAGCCTTGAATAGATCGTGGTGCCGCCAGTCCTTCCACGCCTGCACCGCGGGCACTGCGAAGTAAAAATGTTTCCATCCGGTCATCGAGGTGATGTCCCAGACAAAGCGCACGTGCACCGAGTTTCGCCATGGCTTTCGCAAACCAGAGATGTCGGTCTCGACGCAGGTTCGTTTCGCTCGCTGGACCTACCGCCTCGCGCTGACCAATTTCACAAGGAATTCCCAGCGCGGCTGATAATGCAGCCACCCAGTACGCATCGCCTGCTGACTCTGCACCACGCACACGATGATCATAATGCAAAATATATAAGCGTGATCGTAGCGCATCGTCCGCCGACAAGGCTGCCAGTAAAGCGACTGAGTCGGCGCCACCTGATACCGCCACGGCAATGACTGGTTCCTGCAACAAACGTTCCCGTACGGAATTATCTAAGCCAAGTTTCCGTCCTGCAACTTGCAGGGCGGCACGAAGTTCAGGGGATGCGGGCAATGCTTCCACGTATTAAACCTACCTAAATGGCAGATACGAGCGAGCCGTAAGCAACCTTCAGTAGTTCAGCGAGTCCTTGCCGTACCAAGGTCGGAGCGCCTCAGGTATACGAACCGAGCCATCGGCTTGTAAATTATTCTCAAGAATAGCTGCCAAGACGCGTGGCAAGCCAAGGCCTGAACCATTCAGTGTATGCACAAAGTTAGCTTTACCTTCTTTATCACGGAAGCGAATACCAGCGCGACGTGCCTGGAAGTCGGTGAACGAAGAACAGCTCGAAACTTCCAGCCAGCGCTTTTGGCCGCCTGCCCATACTTCGAGGTCGTACTGTTTGCTGTGCGGGAACCCAATATCACCCGCGCAAATACTGAGCACGCGGTAAGGAAGATTAAGTTTTTGCAAGAGACGTTCAGCGTCCATGCGCAATGACTCCAACTCAGCCAGAGATGTCTCCGGGTGAACCCATTTTACGAGCTCTACTTTATCAAACTGATGCAAACGATTCAGCCCGCGGACATGTGCACCCCAACTACCCGCTTCACGACGGAAGCACGGAGTGTAGCCCACGCGCTTTACGGGAAGTGCATCCAAGGGTAAAATTTCATCGCGGAAGAAATTGGTGACAGGCACTTCGGCCGTCGGGATCATATAAAGGTCATCGGTCTGTGCGTGGTACATTTGCCCCTCTTTGTCAGGCAGTTGACCGGTAGCAGTGGCACTCGCCGTATTCACCAGCAATGGCGCATGCACTTCTTCATAACCAGCATGGCCCGCCTCTTGTAAACAAAACTGGATGAGCGAGCGCACGAGACGCGCCATATCGCCGACGTAAAAAGGGAAACCCGCTCCGGTGACCTTTACCCCGCGCTCAAAGTCGACAGCTTTCGAAAACCAAGCAATGTCCCAGTGCGCTTTAGCTGTAGGTGAAACTAATTTCGCAGGATCACCCCATGTGGATGCGACAACGTTATCCGTCTCCGCGCGTCCATCAGGAACGCTCACATCCGGGATATTGGGTACAGAAAGACAAGCTGTGCGCCATGCCTCGTCCGCATCAGCGACAGATTTCTCGAGTTCTTTAACTTTTGCCGAAAGCGCCTTCATCTCAGCCAACTTAGCTTGGAACTCCGGCGAGCCTTTGGGCAACTTCGCCATTTCCTGATTGGCACCATTTTGCGCTGAACGTGCGGACTCAAACTCGGTGACAGCATGCCGGCGACGTTCATCGGCAGCCAAGACCGCATCGAGGTCGACCGTGAATTTCTTCCGGGCGACGCCCTTACGGACGGTGTCGATTTGTTCACGGATTAACTTTGGGTCGAGCATGGGTGTAAGATTGCCGAATCACCCCGCCCCACGGCAAGGTGGATTCTTGGCACGGTCGCCGACGAGGCTCTTTGACTGGCTCTAGCGGTGTGTCTTTGCCGCACTCCTTTGTCGTCAAATCCTTACGGATATGGGTGAAACTTAAATCGGCACCACCCAGGGTCAAATTTTATTGGTCACTAAGAGCACCTCTCGGTTCACTTGAGCTGGCAGTCTAGAGACGAAGAAAATGGCATGCGTATCGGTTGAACTCCAAATAGGTTTTAAGTTTAAAGTCCGAGAGCAATGCGACCGTTAAGGTATTTAGCCACCCAAGCGAGCCGCTCACGACTAACACCCGAACCGCATTCATATTCCTGCTCCTTACCTTTCAGCAACACCTGGTGCTGAATTTGGTAACTACCGCGCCGAGAGCGTGAAGTTGATTCGGTAATCTCAGCATGATCGTAGTCTAACCAGCGACGGCGGCGCGTCCAGTAAAGCCCAAGGAAACCGACCCGGTGCCGTAGTTCGTCCCCACGCACTTCCAGAATAAACTTACCACAGAGCGCCATCATTGCAATGGACCCGAACAGCAGTGTGCCGAGTAAGAAAGGGATGCCGAAGAGCGACTGAAAGAGACTAAACTCTCCCTTGTAAATCTGGGTGCCATAGATGCCGCCGAGCGAGCCACCACTCCAGACGCACATAAAAGGAACGAGGAACCAAGCCAAGGCACTACGCGTCGTAACAGTGATGCGAAAACCATCCATGGATTCCTCGACCTGAACACCCTTGGGCGGATTGGTCGGCATCGCTTGGGGTCGCTGCGCAAAGGGTAGCGCTGTCTTGCATGCTTCGATGCCAAATGATTGGTCGCACGAACGACAAACGGCCAGCCCGGCCGACGGAGCAATTTCCGAGGCCGGAATCGGCAAACCACACTCGGGACAATAAAGTTCCATAGCAAGAAACTGAACAGTCATTGCGTGCGGACAAGCCTCGACCCAAGGGGCGGTTCCCGGCGCGCGCACGCACCGGGAACCGCTTAGGGGTTTGCTATGAACCGATCAGACGCGTGCTGCCTTAGGGGCAAACACCTCATCTGCGCGGAAAAAACGCCGAATCTCGTCCTCTGCAGCTGCAGGGCTATCGGATGCGTGACAAACGTTGCGCATCATTTCGGTACCAAAATCTCCACGGATTGTGCCCTTAGGGGCTACTTTTGAATTTGTTGGACCCAGTAACTCGCGGACGCGCGCAATCACGTTCTCACCCGAAAGGACGAGCGCGATGACGGGACGCGAGGACATGAAGGCCTCAATTTCAGGGTAAAACGGTTTGTCGGCGACGTGGGCGTAATGCTCGCGCAAGACAGATGGGGTCAGACTCATCATCTTGGCCGCACGAATCACGAATCCGGCTTGTTCAAAGCGGGCAATAACCGTGCCGCAGAGATTCTTCTCCATGGCGTCGGGTTTAAGAATAATAAGGGTCTGTTCCATAGTAGCACCCTCGGTGGACGAGGGTTGTTTAAAATGACAGGTCGCCTGACCTCGGACAAGTTCAAAAGCCAAGGGTAAGAAAACCGCCTAACTCTTTAAAATTCAGGCCTTTATGAGCAATACGACTGCGTGACAGGCAATCGCCCTACCCTCACCAACGGCATCCATGCCTTCTTGGGTTGTCGCCTTAACACCTATTTGGTCGCCAGTAACCCTAAGCAGTGCCGATAAGTTTTTACGAATAGCTGGGACATGGGGGGCTATCTTTGGCTTTTCTGCCAAAACAACGATATCGAGATTGCCGACCGTCCACCCCTTTGCGGCGGCTTCCTGGACAGCACGTTCCACGATGCGTGCTGAATTCATATCCTTGAGCGCGGGATCTGTGTTTGGAAAAAGTTGACCGATATCAGGTAGACCTGACGCGCCGAGAATCGCATCTGCAACTGCATGCAAGATGACGTCGGCATCGGAGTGACCCTCTGGTCCAACGGGTGAATCAATCTTTGCACCCCCCAAGATACAGGGACGACCTGCAGCCAAGGTGTGAATATCATACCCGAGTCCGATGCGAAAAGGCGGCTGCATAGAACACTCTCTAAGCCATCCATGAGCGAATGGGAAGCCCGTGTGGTGTTTTCCCTTGAAGCCTTCCCTGTCGCAGGCAAATTAAAGCTCCCAGGAACGGTGCGGTAGCCAAGTGGTAAGGCCGGGCTCTGCAAAAGCCCCATTCGTCGGTTCGATTCCGACCCGCACCTCCACCTGGGAAAAAGAAGGGCCGCCTTAAGGCGGCCCTTATGAGACTTTAGCTGACGCTCAACGTGCAGGTTTACGCAGACTGTCAGGTCCGTTCACCTTAGCGTTTACGCGAAGACGTAAGCCGTTCAGGCGAATGAAGCCCGTGGCGTCGTCCTGATTGTAAGCCTTGGTAGGATCCGCCTCCATCGTGGCAATGTGTGGATTGTAGAGCGAACGCGGGCTCTTACGGCCGGCAACATAGATACCGCCTTTATAAAGCTTCACGCGTACTGTTCCGGTGACGTTGCGCTGGGACTCTGTGACGAGTGTCTGCAGGGCAAGGCGCTCAGGCGCATACCAGAAACCGTTATACACGAGGGCTGCATAACGCGGGATCAACGAGTCGCGCAAGTTCATCACTTCGCGATCCATTGTGAGAGATTCAATTTGGCGATGTGCAAACTGTAAAATGGTGCCACCGGGTGTCTCATAGACGCCGCGGCTCTTCATGCCGACGA
>DNHH01000081.1:4433-10363 GCA_003485955.1 Opitutia bacterium | reverse complement strand
GCCGCGGCTCTTCATGCCGACGAAACGGTTTTCTACCATGTCGACACGGCCGACGCCATGCATGCCACCCAGACGATTCAATTCACGCATAACGCCTAAAGGGTTCATTTTCTTGCCGTTGACGGCTACGCAATCGCCGGTGCGGTACTCAAGTTCGACAAACTCAGGCTTATTTGGCGCGTCCTCAGGAGCGACCGAAAGCTTAAACATGTCCTTGTGCTTCGGCGAAAATACATCGAGCCATGGATCCTCGAGGATACCTGCTTCATAGGAGATGTGGAGCAAGTTACGGTCGCTCGAATAAGGCTTCTTCGCACTGGCCTGCACAGGAATTTTGTGGCGCGCACAGTAGTCAATCATCTCAGCGCGACCCGGGAACTCGGCTCGGAAAGTCTCATCGCGCCAAGGTGCGATAATCTCGAGATCAGGGGCCAAGGCAGCAGCCGTTAACTCGAAGCGAACTTGGTCGTTACCCTTTCCAGTAGCGCCGTGGGCGATAGCGGTGGCACCTTCCTTACGGGCAATCTCCACCATGCGCTTCGCAATAAGTGGACGCGCAATGGATGTACCGAGGAAGTACTGTCCTTCGTAAATGGCATTCGCCTGCAACATCGGGTAGATGAAGTCCTTGGCGAACTCCGCTTGAAGGTCATCGACGTAAAGCTTAGCGGCGCCTGTCTTACGAGCCTTGGCAGGCAGACCATCGAGTTCATCCTCTTGGCCAACGTTTGCACAGAAAGCAATGATCTCAGCATTGTGGTGCTCCTTAATCCAGGAAAGCAGGACGGAGGTGTCGAGACCGCCAGAGTAGGCCAAGACAATCTTCTTCTTAGGTGACTTCTTCATATGGATAGGTTGAAAAATTAGGCGCGGGCGGCAGCGAGATGTGCGAGTAAAGCTTTTTGAACATGCAAGCGATTCTCTGCTTGATCAAAAATGATACTCGCTGGGCTATCGAGAACCTCTTGTGATACCTCTTCGCCTGGATGAGCAGGCAAGCAGTGCATAAAGAATGCACCGGGTTTAGCCAGTGACATTAATTTCGGTGTCACGCGGTAGCTATCGAGCTCCTTTAAGCGCTGAGTTTTTTCAGCCTCCATGCCCATGCTAACCCAAACGTCTGTATAAACCATATCTGCGCCACGCACTGCAGCTTCAGGGTCTTCATTAAAAGTGTAAGTTGGCGCGAGCTTGTCGCGACGCAGTTGCTCCTGAATTTCTTTTCCAGGCGCATAACCCTTTGGACCCGAAAGCACGACTTCCACGCCGAGAATTGCACCCGCAAGGATGAACGAGTTCGCCATGTTGCAGGCAGTGTCACCCAAGAAGGCGACTTTTCTTCCCCGCAAACATTCTGCGTAGGCCTCAGGTCGACCTGGCGCCCAACGCTCAGCGAGCGTGAACATATCTGTCATTAATTGACAGGGATGCAGAAAATCCGAAAGCGCATTAACCACAGGCATCGATCCCTGGGCTGCAAAATCGACCAGCAGTTGATGGTCGTGACAACGGATAACCATGCCATGCAGGTAGCGCGAAAGCACGCGGGCCGTGTCTGAAACAGTTTCGCCACGCGAGAGCTGCATGTCGTCCGCATTCAGCATGACCGGTTGGCCACCCAACTCGTGTACGCCTACCTGGAAGGAAACACGCGTGCGGGTGCTTTTTTTGAAAAAGAGTAAACCCCAAGACTGACGAGCCAACGACGGAGGAGTGTGACGTCCACGGCCAGCCTTGAGCGCTGCGGCCGTCGCAAAAATGGCCGCAATCTCGTCTAGACTTAAATCGGACTCCTTGAGGAAGTGTCTCATCTCAGGAAAAAGTGGACAATGACAGTACAGGTCGGATTGGACAGCGGAAAATAGTAACTTATGCCCGAGGAAGGCCTGCCAAGACCTTGCCGAAGATGTCTACAGACTGAGCTAATTCAGCCTCCGTAGCGGTCAAAGGCGGAAGAAAGCGAATCGCGTTCTCCCCTGCAGGAACCACAAGTAGACCAGCCTCACGTAAAGCCGCAACGATGGGTCGAGGCTCACAATTCACAGCCACTCCGACCATATAGCCTAAACCGCGTAATTCGCGGAAAATATCGGGCCGGGTTAAACCCACAGCACGGAGCGCAGCATGCCAAGCAGGGGACTGCTTCGCAACCTGCGCCAAGAGACCTTCTTTTTCAATAACCTCTAACGTCGCCAGTGCAGCTGTAGCCGCTAACGGGGATCCACCAAAAGTTGTCCCATGTGAGCCGGGTGTAAAAAGGTCATCATGTGGAGGTGCCACCCAAATAGCGCCCATCGGAAATCCAGCGCCAAGACCCTTGGCCATCGCAATCGCATCAGGAAGCACACAAGCCTGCTCGAAGGCAAAAAATGTTCCTGTCCTGCCGATGCCGCACTGAATCTCGTCTAAAAGCAGTAAGATATTCCGCTCAGAACAGAGCACGCGCAGTTCTCGCAGGAACGTTGGGTCAGCGACAAAAACGCCACCCTCCCCTTGCACGGTTTCAACGAGCGCAGCGGCGGTTGTTTTAGCATCTAATAAACGATCCCAGGCTTTTATGTCATTTAACGGTGCCGACGGAAACCCCGCGAGGAGTGGCCGAAATCCTTTTTGAATTTTTTCCTGAGGCGTCGCCGACATGCCTCCAAAGGTACGTCCATGAAATGCTCGCTCTGCCACAACGACGGTTGTGCAAACCCCCTCTGCCCCAGCCTTACGGAGACCGTGCAATCGTGAGAGCTTAATCAGTGCTTCATTGGCCTCAGCCCCACTGTTACAAAAAAGTGCCCGACCTGGACCGCAGCGCTTGGATAACTCAGCTGCCAACTGAACCACCGGTTCGCTGCGATAGAGATTACTCACATGGATTAACTTACCAGCTTGTTCACGGACGCGTGCGACCCATGTCGGGTGAGCGTGTCCTAGGGCATTAACCGCAATACCCGTTGAAAAATCTAAGTAAGCTTTTCCGGCATCATCCCAGA
This sequence comes from Opitutia bacterium, assembly GCA_003485955.1. Classification (GTDB taxonomy): domain Bacteria; phylum Verrucomicrobiota; class Verrucomicrobiia; order Opitutales; family UBA953; genus UBA8828. Next base: position 7,379 of record DNHH01000081.1, on the reverse strand, counting down.
CGCGCGCACCCTCTCCGCGTACCAATGTTACAGGTAATGTCGCGTAGTTGCCCATGAGGAAGCGGGCATGCAGGTCTGCAGGGTTCTCGGCCATCAGCTATGAACAATTTCCGTGCCGACACCTTTGTCAGTAAAGATTTCCAAAAGAAGGCTGTGCGGCACTCGGCCATCAATAAAGTGCACACGACGCACCCCGTCGCGCAACGCCTTTACGGCACTGTCAACCTTCGGGATCATACCGCCATCGACAACGCCCGTGCGCTTTAACTCTTCGACTTCACCAATACGCAATGTTGGGATGAGCGAGGTAGGATCCTTGGCGTCCTTCAGTAAGCCAGGAACATCACTCATAAAAATTAGCCGGCGAGCACGTAATGAACCTGCAATAGCCGCCGCAGCGACGTCTGCGTTTGTGTTGTAAGGCTGATCATCTTCATCGAGCGCAATCGGTGATATCACTGGGACGTGTCCGTCTGTTTGGGCTTTCTTAATCAACTTCGTCTTCACGAACTTAATGTCGCCCACAAAACCGACATCGATCTCTTTGCCAGCAGCATCACGCACCAACATCCTTTCGCACAGGTTAACGGCGTTACCGGGCATGCCTAAAGGATTAGCTCCCTTGGCACGAAGCGCCTCACAAATCTCTTTGTTAATTTCTTCGTTCAACGTGTGCTCAACAATTTTCACAGTGGCAGCATCGGTTACCCGCATACCCGCGCGAAACTCAGCTTTGATTCCAGCTTTATCCATGGCACGGGTGATTGCCTTTCCGCCGCCATGCACGACCACAACTTGGATACCGACCGCCGCAAGGAAGGCGATATCCGTAGCCACACGCTCACGTCCTGAAGGATCAGGATCGTCCATAAAGCTACCGCCGTACTTTACAACGAACGTAGAGCCACGGAATTTGTGGATGTAAGATAGGGCTTCGAGAAGGACCTCGGCCTTTTCTGCAGGCGTACTCATCGGACGGTGAAAGTGTCACCCTGTTACGCGACCGCGCAACAGGGAAAACAAGGCATGGGGTTTACTCACTCTTGTTGAAGTTTACGTATGCCTCGGAAAGGTCTGTCGTGAGCAAGCGGAAGCTAGCCTCACCGAGGTGCAAATGTAGCTTCACCGTAAAACGCCGCTGGGTAACTACCGCTTTCCATCGGGGCTTGTTTTCAGGTAAAGGACGCCCAGCAACCACCGCAGGGACATCATCATAGGAGATGTCTAACTTGGACTCATCTAAGCCGATTCTAGCATAGCCAGCTGCGTCAGCCAAACGGCCCCAATTAGGGTCCTCGCCATACCACGCAGACTTCACCAGCAGCGAATTACCAATAGCCCGAGCCACGGCTTCGGCCTCGGCGCGCGTGCGACCGCCCGAGACTTCGACGGAAACCATTTTGGTTACCTTCTCGCCATCACCGACAATTTTTTCGGCGAGCACGAAGCAGACTTTATCGAGGGCTTCCTGAAAAAGTTTTTTGAGGCCAGCTGGAGCGCCATCCAACGAAACCTCACTCGCGCCTGTCGCCAAAAGCAATACGGTGTCATTGGTAGACATATCTCCATCAACACTCACACAGTTGAAGGACTGCTCGGTCGCAGCCAATAAAGCCGTGCGCAAGGTAGCAGGTGTCGCATCAAGATCTGTCGCGACGAACGCAAGCATCGTAGCCATGTTCGGCTCAATCATACCGGCGCCTTTAGCCATCCCCGAAACAGTAAATGTACATCCCTCCCAATCAAAACGGGCGGTAACAGTCTTCGGACGTGTATCCGAAGTGAGAATCGACCAAGCCGCGCGATCGCCTTCCTCAGGAGTCTTCGCAAGGCGCGCACCCGCTTCGGCTATACCTTTCGCAACCTTCGGCATCGGCATGAGTTCACCAATCCGACCCGTCGAGCAGACTAAAAATGGCTCACCGGGGGACTTGGCTGCTTCCGCAGAGAGCTTCGCCATAGCCCGAGCATCGAGCATACCCTGTTCTGCGGTACACGCATTCGCGTTGCCGCTATTGGCAATAAAACCACGTACGCGACCGGTGGAGGAAGTTAAGAGTTCTTGAGAGACACGCACAGGCGCGGCCTTTACGTCATTCGTCGTAAAGACACCCGCAGCTGAGCAGAGACGGTCAGCCACAACCAACGTTAGGTCGAGACGCTCTTGGTTTTTGTTACGAATATCGCAACCCGCAGCGCCAACCCGCAGGCCAGGCACATCCGTAAGGCCAGGAGAATTATCCGAGATGCGTAGTGACATAAACTTAGCGAAGACCTTCGGCTTCCTCCCATCCTTGAATCAAGTTTAGGATCTGCACCGCTTGACCGCCTGCGCCTTTGAGCAAGTTATCAATCGCAGACGTAATCACCAGGTTGCCTGTACGCACATCCGCAACCACCGACAGTGCCGCATGGTTAGAGTTAGCGACATGGGCTGTGTCAGGAAAGTCGCCCGAGCGGAGCAACTGTACGAAAGGAGATTTTTTATAAACTGTCTGCCAAACCGCTTCGACCTGGACAGCCGTGACGCCGACAGCAGGCACAGTAATCGTTGTAGCAATACCACGGTGCATCGGCGCAAGGTGCGGATTAAATTGCACCACTACCGGCTGTCCGGCAGCGGCTGCAAAATTCTCTTCAATCTCTGCGACGTGCCGATGGTTCGGTAGTCCATAAGCCTTGGCAGAACCATCGCGCTCACAGAAAAGGTAAGCGACTTCAGCTTTTTTCCCCGCGCCGGAAACGCCACTGAGAGAGTTAATGACCAAACGACCTGGCTCTGGCTTAATCAAACCAGCCCGTAGCAAGGGCGTAATGGGAAGTTGAATGCTTGTTGGATAGCAGCCTGGGCAGGCGATAAGTGGCACCTTCTTCCAAGTGTCGTTCAGCTCAAGCTCAGGAATGACATACCGAGATTGCGGAATCAATTCGGGCGCAGGGTGTGGA
>DNHH01000081.1:1692-4156 GCA_003485955.1 Opitutia bacterium | reverse complement strand
ACGCCATGGGGCAGCGCCAGGAACCAAACCTCCACGGAGGATTTGGCGCACTCTTCGGGCGAAGACCCGGTGAAGGTCAGTGCAGGGTCCACAAGGCCACGTAGCCGAGGAAGTTCATCACTGACTTTTTTACCGGCTAAAGAACGGGAACAGACCGCTGTAAGTTTTACCTTCGGGTGCTGAGCGAGCAGGCGCACAAGCTCCTCCCCGGTGTAGCCGGAGGCGCCAATGATGCCGACGTGGATGTGTGACGTTCCCATGGTGTGAGTAAGGAAAAAAGATGGACGGGTTGAAAGGATGAAGGAGACGGATACGAAAAAGGCCCCAAAAAGGGGCCTTGTTTCGTGTATCTCGTGCGGATTAGCGCTTCGAGAACTGGAAGCGCTTACGCGCACCAGGACGGCCCGGTTTCTTACGCTCACGCATACGACCATCGCGGGTCAGTAAGCCGGCTTTCTTAAGAGAAGGACGGAGGCCTAGATCGAGCTTCTGGAGAGCACGTGCTAGGGCATGGGAAATTGCGCCGGCTTGACCGTTAGGTCCGCCACCCGATACGCGAATAAGGACGTCGACTTGACCTTCGAGGCCAGCGACACGCAAAGGACTGGTAGCAGCCTTAATCAGCGCTTCGGTATAAAGAAGCACACTGGCAGGACGGCCGTTGATGGTGATCTCTCCGGTGCCACGCTTAAGGTGCACACGTGCACTAGCCGTCTTACGACGACCGACAGCAGTGAGAGTAGGATTCTTAGCAGCGCTCATCTTCTTAAATTCAGATTAACCCTTAAAAGGCACAGGGTTATTCGCCTCGTGCGTATGCTTTTCTCCCGCGAACACGCGAAGCTTACGCAGCATGTCATTCGCGAGACGATTCTTGGGGAGCATGCCTTTCACAGCATGGGTGATAATAAATTCGGGCTTGTGCGCGCGCATGTGCGCAACGTTACGGCGGTAGGCAGTGCCGACCCAACCCGTATAGAACATATACTCTTTGGCGTCTTCCTTCGCACCGGTAAGGCGCACTTTGTCAGCGTTAATCACGACGACATAGTCGCCGGTATCAACGTGCGCGGTGTACGTCACTTTGTGGCGTCCACGGAGGATGTTAGCAATTTTTACCGCGAGGCGGCCAAGGACTTGGTCCTTAGCGTCTACGAGCACCCAGGCTCGGTCAGTAGCCTGCACGTTCTTGGCGAGCGTGGTCTTCATAAGTCGAAAGTCGGAACATGAGATTTCAGACCCCTCCGTCAACAACCGATTCAGAGAAAGTAGGGGTTAAGTAGCTCAAAAGCTCCGGGAGACGGATATCCCACCTTGGCCGGCTGTGCGATTAGGCCCCTCTGATCGAACCTGCACACCCCCCTGTATATTAAGGGTATAGGCATTTCCGAGCCCCACCATGAGGTAAACCGTTCCTCCTATATAACTAAAGCCATCCACCACCCCTAGGTTACCCCCCAAGTTATCGGCAGCATGGGTCGCGCCGACAACCGGTGAAAAACTGACGGAGTAGTCCGCATTCAATGCCTTCGTATAACTAAGGCCAATTTCTGTCTGAAGTTCCTGCCGAACAGCGATCCAACGGACATCAGCCGAAAGGGATAAATTGCTCTCTAGGAGATGGACGTAGGTGAGCGTGACTTCTGCTTCTCGCTCAATGGCTGCAGTGGTTGCAGGGTTGATGCCGAGCTGCTGAACAAAACCAAACCCGATGGCGACATAGCCCAATTCACTATGACGCTGTATATCTAAACTGACATAACGTTGATCAAGCCGTGGTGATGCATCAAACGATTGCATCGCAGATGCGTGCAAAGAAAGGTTAAGCCCAAGGCCTCCCGGAACACTGAGCGAAGCATCGGCTACAAGTAACGCGGTTGTGCCGACATCAGGCGTACGTCCGCGCATCACCGGCTGGGAAACAAAACCGACCTCAACCGTCGAGTCCGTGTTGCGAGCTACCTCCTCCATCCAACCTGCTCGTGCCGTGGTGATGGCAGTCGCAGCAAGCAGGAGGATGCGTAGCGTCGAAAGGTTCATTACATTGCTGCAATAATACCATCCGCGAAGGCCGAGCACTTCACTTCGGTTGCACCTTCCATCTGACGAGCAAAGTCGTAAGTCACCTTGCGTGTGCCAATGGCGCCATTGAGACCTTTCAGGATTAAATCAGCTGCCTCCACCCATCCCATATAACGAAGCATCATTTCTGCGGAGAGCACCACGGAGCCAGGGTTCACAACATCTTTGTCAGCATACTTCGGCGCTGTGCCGTGGGTTGCTTCGAAGATTGCGTGACCGGTGAGGTAATTGATGTTTCCGCCCGGAGCGATACCGATGCCGCCAACCTGAGCTGCCAAGGCGTCGGAGAGGTAGTCGCCATTGAGGTTAAGCGTGGCGATGACGTCGAAATCGGTCGGGCGCGTGAGCACCTGCTGAAGGGTGATGTCGGCGATCGCGTCCT
>DNHH01000081.1:1308-1606 GCA_003485955.1 Opitutia bacterium | reverse complement strand
AGGCGTCGGAGAGGTAGTCGCCATTCAGATTCAAGGTCGCAATCACATCGAAATCGGTCGGGCGCGTCAGAATCTGCTGCAAGGTGATATCAGCAATTGAGTCCTTGATCACAAGGCCAGCGCCTGGCTTGCCTTCAGGAATCTTGCACCATGGGCCACCATCAATCTCAACTGCACCAAATTCGCGCTTAGCGAGTTCATAGCCCCACTTCATAAATGCACCTTCTGTGTACTTCATGATATTGCCTTTATGGACGAGCGTCAGCGATTTGCGCTTATTCGTAATCGCATACTGAAT
>DNHH01000081.1:806-1107 GCA_003485955.1 Opitutia bacterium | reverse complement strand
GCCGAACGGATCAGACGTTCCGATCCAGGCTGAGAGACCGGCTTGATGCCAACCCCAACCGTCTTAGGTGCTTCCGAACCAAAACGGATCTTGGAGAACTCCTTGGGATAGTTGGTTTTCAGGAAGTCGAGCGTCTTGAGTGCGATTTCAGAACCAGCTTCAAAATCAACCCCGGCGTAAATATCTTCAGTATTCTCACGGAAGATAACCATGTCGACTTTCTCAGGATGCTTAACAGGGGAAGGAACGCCAGTGAACCACTGCACCGGACGCAGACAGACATAGAGGTCGAGTTGCTGAC
>DNHH01000081.1:412-575 GCA_003485955.1 Opitutia bacterium | reverse complement strand
CCGGTGGGCGTCGTTAACGGCCCCTTAATCCCAACTAGGTATTGCTTGAAGGCCGTAAGGGTTTCTTCAGGTAGCCAATTCTGCGTCGCCTTAAATGCTTTTTCACCAGCTAAGACTTCTTTCCAAACAATCTGGCGTTTGCCCGCATAAGCTTTCTTCACCC
>DNHH01000081.1:0-215 GCA_003485955.1 Opitutia bacterium | reverse complement strand
GCCCGCATAAGCTTTCTTCACCGCGGCATCGATAACACGGACGGATGCCCGCCAGATATCGGGGCCTGTGCCGTCACCTTCGATGAAAGGTACAATGGGGTGATCAGGAACGCTCAATTTGCCTGCCTGAATGGTAATGGTCTGTCCGGTGCTCATGGGGAATGGATGGCAATCGGACTAAGCCCTCCCTTCAAGGGAAAACCGTCCCCATGGAC
>DNHH01000086.1:11464-13303 GCA_003485955.1 Opitutia bacterium | reverse complement strand
GGCCGGATAGCTCAATGGTAGAGCAGTTGACTCTTAATCAATTGGTTCGGGGTTCAAGTCCCCGTCCGGCCACCAGCGGGATTCTTAAATACGTAATGAGGCTTCTTTCGAGAAGCCATACTTCGTGCCTTTAGACCTTCGTCTGCCGACGTCGACGAATCGCAGCGGCTGCCAAGGCAAGACCCCCAAGAATCATACCGTACGTCGAAGGCTCAGGAACGACACGGAGGGTAAGCTCAGTTAGGCCACTGCCGACGTTCTCGAACTCATAAATCGAGAACTGTGAACTAGAGGCAGGTTGACCGCCGTTAACCATGTAGTACCCGCTGGTATCGAAGGCGAAGATACTGGTGATGCTTTCACCAGCAGCGAGCGTTGCGCTACCAGTGTAGGTTGCTATGATGAATGTCTGTTCAACCTGACCCGGTGCGAACTCGAGACGGCCATTGGTAGCGAGGCCACCTGTAGAATCTTCCCAGTTAGCCAAGGTCATCAAGTTCAGGGTAATCTTGTCGACTGAAGTAGCGCCTGAGAGATCGAGGCTGCCGCCACCGAAGAGCTCGCTACCCGTGATTTGGATGGTGTCATAACCGCGTGCACCAATGTGCAGGCCGTTGTCGTCACCATTCGTCAGCACTGCTTCAGTGCTGTAAACTTGGACGGTCCAAGTCGAACCACCATCTAGGACGAGGGATCCTGTGTAAGTCTGGATGCCAGGCGAGTTGCCAGGGCTGAGTGTACCACCGTCAGCGACAGTCACGTTATTGAACGTACCGCTACCGCTGAGGGTTGCACCAGTCGCCACCGCGATAGTACCTCCGATAGTACCATTCATGATTAAGTTGGCATTTTCCGCGACCGTTAGAGTACCCGTGTAGTTCATCGCTCCCTGAATGGTTCCTGAGTTATACGTAATGGCTGCTGCGGTGAAGCTGTTGCTGAGGTCTACAGAGGCACCTGCTATTTCCAAGGCAGACGCAGAAGTGGTATTGAGCTCATCGATACCAACTTGGCCGGTCGAAGCACCCAGTTTAAAGCTACCCGAGCTTGCGACCACTGTACCAGTTAGATTGGCCCCGCCGATAATGAGGCCACCGGCAGCTTGAACTGTATTTGCATTGGCACCCGTAACGTTGATTGAGGTACCAGCGCCGACCACGAGCGTGCCGGCACCGAGCGCACCCGCGCCGATGCTCACGCCGGTACCGGAAACGACAATGTTACCTGTGAAGTTCTCTGCATTAGAGAGCGACCCACCTTGGAAGACGATAGACCTCGTGAGCGTAGAACCGCTAGCGCTACCGAAGTCGAGAGCACCACCAGATTTCACAACAACGGATGCCGAGCTGTTGAGCGTTGAAACATCAAGTGTGGAGCCTGTATCGACTTCGAGAGTGCCAGTGAAGGAACTAAGGTTCGCAAGCGAACCACCATTGAGGCGAACTTGACCGCCAAAGCCTGTCATGTCGAACGAGCCACCGAGAACGCTGAGTGTTCCCGTAAAGCCAGAGGCATTCGAGAAGGTGAAGCTTCCTGCCCCAGTGGCCTGGAGAAGGCCTGAGCCAGTTAAGGTCGAAGTAAGCGAACTTCCGTCAGCAATCGAATAGGCGAGCGAGAGCGTGCCGTTGGCACCGATATTGTAGGAACCAGATCCTAGGGAGTTGGCGTTGCTGATAACCAGCGACCCAGCAGTGACATTGGTCGCGCCGCTGTGGCTATTGGAGCCGGAGAGTGTGAGCGTGCCAGCACCCGATTTGGTCAAGGAACCTGCACCGCTCATCGCACCAGAGAGGGCTTGGTTAGCAGAGGTGGAAATGTTGAGTGCGCCGTTATTGGTAA
>DNHH01000086.1:10058-11291 GCA_003485955.1 Opitutia bacterium | reverse complement strand
TTGAGTGCGCCGTTATTGGTAACGGACCCGGCGTAGCTGCCAGCGTTCAGACGACCTGCGTCACCAACTTCAAGCGTACCTGCACCGACTGTAATATCGCCCGTAAAGTTATTATTGGCGTTGGTGAGGCTCATGGTACCTGCGCCAGTCTTATTGATACCACCAGCGGTGTTAGCACCCTGGGTGCCGCTATCGGCTAATTGTAGGCTAACGACGAGGTCGGCTGTCGAGCTGCTGGTAACATCTGCGACATCGAAGTTTTGCAAACCGAGGAGATGTAGACCGCCCGACCCATTCATGGCGGAAGCAGACGAGCCAATGACGCTGACAGTAGCAGCCCCTGTACTCACATCTGCGAGTAAGATGTCGAAGCCTGAAATTCCGCGGTTGGAGGTAAAGGTTCCTCCAGAAAGCTGTATGTTACCTAAGCGCGCCTCGGTTGTGCTGGAGAAAACTAAATTGCCACCATTACTAGCGGTGATCGAACGTGCGATAGCAGCGGCAGTTGAATGGTTAGCAGTGAAGAAGTTGTTGGCACTGAAATTAACGGTACTGCCATTATTAGCATTGATGGATGTGGCACTTTGATGGGTGCCGCTAATCGTCAGAGTACCTGTGTCTGCAGTGACATTTCCAGTTAAGGTATTCGTCCCAGAGAGCGTCAAGGTGCCATTCCCAGTCTTAGTCAAAGAACCTGCACCTGAAAGAGCTCCCGAGATCGTAATCGAGCGCGCTACGCCCGCGAAGTCTCGAGCGGCGATGGTAGTTGTACCGCTCGTCAGCGCCATGCCCACCGACCAGGTTGCATTGTTATCGAGCGCACCTAGGGTACCCCCGCTAAGATTAATGACAGCAGTTGTTCCGGCACCCGTCTTAGAAATGGTGTTTGTCCAAAGATTGCCGCCGGTAACGTTGAGCGTACCCGTGCCGACGCTGGCACCTCCAGTTAACCCGAAATCGACCGTTGTGGCCTTGACCACGCCGGACTCACTCAGATTGAGCGTGCCCTGTGAGTTCGTGCCAAATGACTCACGGATAGCAAGCGTGCGACCGATGACCTCGAGCGTGCCTGTGCCTTTGACGGTGACGACGCCCGAGTTATTACCTCCCGTTCCAGTACCAATTGCAAAATTACCAGCAGTGGTATTTTTCCAAAGACCACCAGAAATTTCAAGAAGGCCAATGCCGCTCCGTCCGATAGCCGTCCAATTCTTTACCTCAACCGTACCGCCA
>DNHH01000086.1:5077-9878 GCA_003485955.1 Opitutia bacterium | reverse complement strand
TACCGCCAGTCAGATAGAATTTTCCGTTGGCACTAGCGCTTGCATCTCCGAGCCAAAGCTCGTGGTTGGCGGTGAGCGTACCACCTGCCATGTTGACAGTTCCTGTGGTATTAGCGGCACCAGCTACAATAAAAGCGGCCGAGGCAAGGGTGTTAATAGCACCTGCATTTGCAGTGATATTTAAGATAGGGTCATTCGCGACCGTACCTTGAATGATAAATCTAGATGCTCCCGAAGAAGATCCTGCAATTTCTAGCGTTCCTGCACTTACCGTGGTTACACCGGAGTAAGTATTGGCACCGGTGAGCGTAAGCTTGCTAGTCGCACCGGTGTCCTTGGTTAAAGCACCTGCGCCACTGATGACGCCCGAGAGCGTCTGCGCCTCACTACTGCTATAAAGCAGCGTCCCTGCGTTAGAAATATTGCCTGCGTAATTACCTGTACCGAGTTTACCGGCCGAACCCACCTTAAATGTGCCGCTGACAATATTGGTGTTTCCCGTGTAGGTGTTGTTTCCGGCTAGCGTGACTGTTCCGTTGAGGCTAGTAGTTCCGACTGTCAACGTCACCCCCGAGGCGCCTGAAACCGCACCATCGACTTGCAGAAACCCGGTAGGGCCTGCACCGATAGACGCATTGGCAGCGAGAGTAATTCCGCCACTGAAGGTGCTCGTAATGCCACCGTTACCACCACGGATTGCGACTTCATAACCCGATTCACCCCACCCTGTACCCGCAATGGTTATGTTGGGAGTAAATGTGCCACCATTCCAGGCGCCAAGCTGTGCACCTGCCTCAATGACGACTTCTGTCGCTCCGCCGAAACTGGCTCCGTTAGTGGTTTGTACGCGGCCTTCTTCAACCCATAGCGTACCCGTGAAGCCTACTCCGAGTGCGGCATTACCCCAATCCTTGTTCGTGCTTCCCGAACCGTCTTTATTCAGTGCGAGAACGCCCGCGCCAGTAATAGAAGCCCAGGTTGGAGCGACAACCGTACCTGAACCTTGGTAAATGCGCAGTGTGCCGCCGTTGTTGACTGTGTAGCTGCCATTGGTTGCGAACCCGGCACCGGCCCCACCTGCGCCGAGCTGGAGAATGCCGCCATTCACCGTGGTGCCTCCTGTGTAACTATGTGCAGAACTTAGAATGAGAGTACCTGCGTTATTCTTAACTAAACTCGAGAAGGCTGCGATCTCGCTGCTACCCGCTGTGCCAGCGAAAGTATAAACATTTGTGCTATTGGATACCGTCACCGTGGTTGGCTTAAGTGAACCCGACAGGGTGATAGTGCTATCGGTAGCGAGGGCTCCGAAAACAACATTGTCCGTGTTATAGAATGTTTGATCGCCTTCCGCAAAGCTTGCAGCGCCACCGATGCTCCATGTGCCACTTGTCGTATTCCAGGTACGGGTCAAAAACGCATCGGGAGTTGTGAAAGTTATTTTATTGCCCGAAGACGATAGCGTTCCGCGTATCAACGAGGTGAGATTCGCGAGATTCGTGACACTTCCGCTGCCATAAGTGATGACGTCATAGGTGGTGCCAAGGTTAGGTGTTCCGACAAAATCTAATCCCGTCGCACCTGCAAAGGTCACTCCATTCGTTGTCAGGCTTGTCGTGTTTGCCCCACCCAGCAGCACGATGCTAGTTCCTGCTGCGGTGGTGAGCAGACCGCTTGTCGAACCTGTGCCAGAGACTGTTCCGGCATTGAGCAAAATCTCTGACGCCAAGACACCCGTAAGATTTAAGCGTCCATTCGAGACGGTTGTTGTGCCGGTGTAGGTGTTCGTTCCTGAAATCGTCAGAGCGCCGCTCCCAATTTTAGTTAAACCTCCCGTAGTCGATCCACCAAAGCCAGTCGCGAGGGTCACATCGTTGCCGTTGGTATCGAGGGTAGCGGTCTTCGCATTCACCATCACGAAGCGCGCCGAAAGGTCTTGGGTGTTACCAGTGGCCCATTGCAGCGTGCCACCGTTTAGGGTGACGTTGCCTGTGTTGCTAAGCGCGCCATTGGCAAAATTAAGGATACCCGCGCTAAGCGTAGTGCCACCGCTGTACGTGTTGCCTGCATTACTCAGAGTCAAGGTAGCTGTGCCGACCTTAGTGACACCGCCACCACCTGTGCCGATTGCCAAGATTCCACTAAAAGACGTGTCAACATTCTTAGCACCGATACTCAATGAGTTACCATTGAGGGTAACAGTCGACGTGCCCGTAAGCCCGCCGAGATTGTAAGTGCCTGTACCCGCGTTGAAAGACAGGGCGCCACCGACATAATTCAGGGTAGCGCCTGCCAATGAACTAAAATTCATCAGCCTCAGCGTCGCAGACTCAATCTTGGCAGTACCTGTGAATCCAGTGTTAGCTCCGCTCAGTTGATGAGCATTGCTTCCGTAGAACTCAACATCGCCAGCGCCCGTCAAAGAGGCAACGCTGCTTATCGCACTCGTCCCGTTAAAACGCACCCCAATGCGTGCGATCGCACCTGAGTTAACCGTGAGACCGCCGTTGAATTTAAAGTCTCCGACACCAGCACCCGTTGCAGCAAAGGTCGTCCTACCCGATCCTCCAATTGTGACCATTTTTGAGAAAACGATATCACCATTGGCACCGGTGTCTTGCAGCGTATAGCCAGCAATTGTGAAGTAAACAAGACCAGCGAAAGTGTAGCCTCCATTGTTATTAATCGCACCAGCAGTACCAGTGCCAGTGAGACCTCCGAAATAATAGCTATCGGCGGCGACGTTGGAAGCGACCGTCGCATCTGTTCCGTCGTCGAGTCCCGTACCGAGAAGATCCCAGCTCGTGGCACCCGTGGGATTAGCAGTAGCAGCACCACCGAGCCCTGCCGTCGCGCCATTGGCGTCCCATTGATAGTTTGCAGCAGATGCAGTCGGAGCAGCGGCCAAAAGTGTAATTGCACAACCCGCCGCACGTAAAAATTCTACGTAAGATTTTCTAGGTAATCCGGAAGCGGAATACATATTTGTAAGAGGGGGGGGGGTAACCTCACCCTCAATGATGCCGTCTAAACCCCTACTGTCAACCTGGTTGATAATTAGAACTATACAGTTTTTTATTAATCTTAGCGCTTACCACGTTGCCTCAATACCTCAAAAAGACACACCCCAGCAGCCACGGAGACATTTAGGCATGGTACGGTGCCGAGCATCGGGATGCTTACCAATAAATCGCAGGTCTCAGCCGTGAGGTGACGAATGCCATCACCCTCTGCACCTAATACAATCGCTAAAGGTCCCGTGAGTTTCGCGTTATAGAGCGACTGGCTCGCTTTATGGTCACTCGTGCCCGCAACCCAAACACCGGCTTCTTTTAATTTATCGAGGGCGTTACGCAGGTTGTTCGCCAAAACAATCGGCAGATTTTCCGCAGCACCGACAGCCACGCGACGTACCGTTTCCGTAATCGGGGCTGAGTTTCGACGGGTGATGACGACAAAGGCGCAACCGGCACAGTCTGCTGTTCGCAACAATGCACCTAAATTATGCGGGTCTTGAATGCCATCGAGTACCAGCACGAGCGGATCCTTTAGACCTTCGAGAAGCTCTGGGATATCTGCATCCTCAAAGAGCTTCAGGGGGACCAACGACTTCGCGTGGCGGTTAACTCGGGCAATGGGCTTACGAGACATAGCAAGAGATGTATTGAGCCTTGCCCAAGAAGCAGGAAGTAAAATCCGAGCACATGAGTCGATGGGTCTAGATGGCACTAGGTCCTTTGGACAGCAGTTTACCCCTTGACATGAACGCTCTTTCACCTGACCATCCGTTCATGGAAGCACTCACCGACCGCCAAAAAGCCATCCTCGAGTTTATGCAGAAGCATATCGCTAAGAACTCCTACTGGCCCTCGATTCGCGATATCCAAGCCCACTTCAAGTTCGCGAGCACAAATGCCGTCTACGGGCATCTACAGGCCTTAGAACGCAAGGGTGTACTCGAGCGCGTACCTGGTGCTGCCCGTGCTTATCACATTCCCAAGGCCGAGGCCAAAAGCGGCTCGGTTGTCATCCAATTCGAAGGTCCAGGCGAAGACGCTATCGCACTTGGCGACCTCCCTGTCATGGGGTCCATCGCTGCCGGCTTCCCCGACTATACCGAATCCTCAGGAGTCCTCGATCAACTCCAAGTACCCATCCAAGAAGGTTCACGCCGTCGTGCCCCTCAGTCCTTCGCACTGCGCGTACGCGGCGACAGTATGATCGATGCCCAAATTTTTGATGGCGACATGGTTGTCATCGAACCTGGTCAACCCAAACCCGGTGACATCGTGGCTGCGCTGATCGACGGCGAAACCACTCTTAAGCGTCTCGTACGTCAAGGTGGCAAAACTTACCTGAAGGCAGAAAATCAAGCTTACCCCGAACTCTTCCCAGTTACGGAGTTAATCGTTCAAGGTATTGCCCGTTCGGTCGTTCGGAAGATTTGACGCACTGGCAAAGGTTGCGAGGATGCTCCAATGGTCCTGCGCGCGCTCTCGGGTCTTTATGTACTGACGATTGCTGCCAATGCAGCGACTGCAGACTATAAACTCGTACTCGAAGAGAACTTTGAGGGTACATCTCTTAACCCTAAGATCTGGAACATCGAAACCGGGAAACGCCGAGATGCCGTTAATTCGGCAGAAGCTGTGGATGTCCGCGATGGTCACCTCGTGATTACAACGTGGACAAACCCAGAAGGAAAAACGCTTTGTGGTTTCGTCACCACACGCCGCAAAGTCGAAGTCGTCATGGGCAAACTTGAAGCCCGTTGTCGCTTTAACGTCTTACCTGGCACTCA
>DNHH01000086.1:1224-4901 GCA_003485955.1 Opitutia bacterium | reverse complement strand
CGTCTTACCTGGCACTCAAGTAGCCTTTTGGGCACAATCTCAGACTTACGGCAAATCAGGTAAAGCTGCCGGCGCACCAATGGATGGGGTGGAGATCGATATCATGGAGACCACTGGCGTGATGAAAGGTGAATACCAATATGCTTTGCACTGGGGTCCCTATGGATCACCCACCGAGAAACGTATCAGTTCTAAACATTTCAAAAATAGAGTCGGCGGAGAATGGCATACCTATGGCGTAGAGTGGGACGCCACGGGCTATCGCTTCAGCCGCGATGGGCAGATTGTTGCGACCGATACCACCTGCCCTGCGTCACGTGCACCGGAGTTTATTCTCTTAACGAGCGAATCGAATATCAAAAGCTGGAATGGCGAGCGTCCTGCCACCGGCTATGGCTCTAAAAGCCAATCAACCAATCTCTTTGAAGTCGATTGGGTGAAAGCTTGGGAACGCGTCCCGAAGTAATCGGAAGTGCCGAATTACTTCTTCGGAATCTCTTTCACTGATATCTCGCGGAAAGCCACAGGGTCGCCATGACCAAGGAAACCAAAGAGTCCGCTTAAGCGGTCTTTTCCAGGATGAGGTGAATTCGCCATCACCGTCTTCATATCAACTTTCGAAAGATCGGCATTCAGAATGGGGTAACCGTTGAGCTCCACTCTAAGTGTGTGACCAACGACTGTCACTTCTTGGAAGTTCCATTGGCCAATGGGACGTTGGTAGCCGCGCTGAGCTGCCACCATGCCATACGCCGAACCGTGGGCCTGACGGACATCAATCTTCTGTCCGGTATTCTTCTCATAGTTATCATCCAACACCTGACACTCGCACATACCTTCGTAGGCAACATTGCCCTTACCTGGCGATCGAATCGCGAGGCCATTGTTGCCACCTTTGGGCAAACGAATTTCGAGCCTGACCGCAAAATCCGACAACTCCTTATCGTAGTAAAGATTCCCACCCTTGTTGCAGACAATCACACCGTCCGTCACACCGTAGCCTTTGATGTCGCCCTTCCAGCCAGCGAGATCTTTACCATTAAAAACCGTAGCGAACCCTTCGCGTCCGTGAGAAGCCAGAATACGATTGGCTTCGTCGGAAGGAATTTCGCGTACCCGTAGATTACGCCAACGGGTGGGTGTACCATGCGACTGCAGTAACAATGGTGCTAAGTCCGGAATCGCTTTGGAACGGTCATAATAGTTTTCCAATATCGCATGATCGACGACGAGCTGTTCGTTGAGCCAAACACTCACGCGGGCACCCACTTGAACAATGCGCATCGCATTCCATTCTCCGGCAGGTTTATCGGCTTTCACCAAAGGGTCCTTACCTGGAGCACCCCCGCTATTATTCCAAAGACCGCCACTACCCTTCTTGGCTCCGTGCTTCCATGCGTCCTTGTCCTCAGGGTCCCAGATTTGTATCTGCGGAACGTTGCGGAGATAGACGCCAGAGTCGCCTTTGGGAGAGATTTTATATTCCAAGCGGAACTCGACATCGCCGTAATCTTTCAAAGTCGCCACGCAGGGTCCATGGCCGTCCGTCAGCAACTCGTTTCCTTCAACTTTCCAGTGTGCGAGTGCACTCTTGTTCCACGCGGCGATTTTATTTTTTCGAGCATCCTCAGGCATAGCCATCAATGCACGGTGATCAAAGGTATCGGCCCCGCGCCAACCCGCGAGACCATCGCCTGGCAGAATATCCGTAAAGCCAGGTTCAGCAGCCGTCACTGACGAAACTGCCAAGGCACATAAGAGGAGGAAGCTGAAGCGCATAGTTATACTGACAACTTTGTGGTCCGTACGTTCCGATGGACACAAAAAAAGCCCCAATGGGGCTTCTTTGCATGACAGTAACTTTAGTTAATGCCGACGGGTGCGGGCGCAGGACCAGCGCTACCGTTGATCGAAGCTGCATTACCCGTGGAAGCCGAAGGGGCTGCACCTTTGTAATTCGCGTCGACAACAATCACTTTGCGATCCTTGGAGGCGGTAGATTCCGAGGCGCCTTGGGCGGCCTGTGATTCACCGAGAGCCACAACTTCCATCTGCGACTTCGAGCTACCGAGGCGTACGAGGTAATCAGCTACGGATTGAGCACGACGGTCGGAGAGGCCGACATTGTACTCTTCGGTACCGACATGGTCAGTGTAACCTGGGAGCAACAAAGTCTTACCTTTAATCGCACCTGCAATCGCATCGAGCTTCGAGCGCTCGGAAGCCTCGACGGTGTATTTGTTGAAACCAAAATAGATGGTGGTGACAATAGCTTCAGGGGGAATGTCGCCGCTACGAATGCGCGATGCCATGTCTGAGATATTTTGTGGACGACCAAAGGTACCTTGTGGGTTGCTGGAGTCGTAGTCGGAAGGGAGGCTAGCCGGACCGCACGCAGTGAGTGCAAGAGTGGCAAGAACTAGAAGGGTCTGGCGATTCATGATGGGGGATAAAAAACGAGGGGCGGGCGAGATGGGCAAGCGAGAATGAAGCCAAGCCTCAGTAACGGGCTAGTTTAGGGTCAATCTTGACCGCCCAAGCATCGATACCGCCCTTGATATTACTAACACCCGCAACCCCTTTGGACCTCAGGAACTGCGTCGCACGCATGCTGCGCCCGCCGTGGTGACAGATTACTAGGACCGATGTGTGTGCCGAGAGGTCGCTCCAGCGCTCTGGAATCTGGCTCAAAGGAATGTGCAGCGCTCCAGCAATCTGACAGATGGCGAGCTCATCAGCCTCACGCACATCCACCAAAGCAGGCGGGTTGTTTAGCGATAAAAGACGTTGGGCGTCTTCGACAGAAATTTCGAGGGGTGTGGCAGACATAATTTTAGGCGAACAAGCGTACGAATAAAGATTGGCTTTGATGGCGACAATCGTGGGGGCACTTCCGCAAAGCGGACAGTGAGAGTCGGCCAAAAGGGCTAACGATTTCGAAGAGCCTCCAGCGACGTCAATCATCATGAGCTTCGACGCGGTGCGTTGCTTCAAAATAATCGCAACGGTCTCTGCTGCCATCCACGACCCAATCACGCCACAGGTCGCACCGAGTACACCAGCTTCTCCACACGTCGGTACTGTTGCGGGATCCGGCATCTCGGGGTACAGGCATCGGTAACAACCCAACTTCGGTAAAAATACCCCAACCTGCCCTTCGCCTTTTAAAACGCTTCCATGAACCAATGGCTTACCCGCCAACCCGCAGGCATCAGCTACAAGGTAACGCGTCCCGAAATTATCCGCACCGTCGACGACAATGTCGTACCGCTTAATCAACTCCAACGCATTATCCGGCTGAATGCCTTCAGGATGCAGCATGACATGAAGCGCAGGATTAAGCGGAGCTAAGGTTTCGGCCGCTGACACTGTCTTCGGCGCGCCTAGCGTATCTGTGCTATGTAGAATCTGCCGATGTAGGTTCGAAAGCTCGACCGTGTCAGGGTCAGCAATCCCGAGCGTACCGACACCCGCCGCTGCTAAGTAAAGCGCTGCCGGCGACCCAAGACCACCTACGCCAACAAGCAAGACCTTCGCATCGCGTAAACGCTGTTGGCCTGTCTCGCCATGACCTGGCAACCGCATCTGGCGGTCGTAGAGGTCATGAAACGGAGAAGACATAGAAAGGAGAACCTAAGAGAGCGTAAAAAAGTAGGACGAAGCGACAGCGATCTTAA
>DNHH01000086.1:0-994 GCA_003485955.1 Opitutia bacterium | reverse complement strand
CCCTCGTGCGGGTGCGGTTGGTACCTCTGCCGTAATCTGACCTTCCTTGCGATAAGCCAAAAGTCTTTCGGGAGTCATCTCACCACGGCCTACCCGCAAAAGCCCTCCAACCAGTCGGCGTACCATCTTGTAAAGATACCCTGTCGACTCTGTTGATATCGTAATCCGCCTCCCCTTCACGCGGACGTCAAGTCGACGTAAATGCTTAACCGGATTTTCGTTCTCCATGCCTTGGCGATGATTTGCGCCAAAAGCTGTAAAGTCGTGCTTACCTAATAAGAGCTTAGCGGCTTTACGCATCGCAGGAACGTCAAGCTTGCGATCACCGAGGGCTAAACAGTAGCGCGACTCCCAGGGCAATGCATGACCCAAATATATTTCGTAACGGTAACGCTTTCCTTTCGAACCAAAGCGGGCGTGGAATTTAGGGTGCACACGCCGTATACTTCGGACCAAGATGCCCCCAGATTCGCCGGAACGGAGTGCCCGCGTCAGCTTCGTTGTCGAGTGACGCCAAAAGGCGTCGAAGTGAAAACACTGTCCTTCGCTATGCACGCCTTGATCGGTGCGACCGCTGCCAATGACCGTGATGGGTTTTTTGAAAATGCGGGCGAGCCGCTCTTCGATGAATGACTGTACGGTCAGACCCGTTGGCTGAATCTGCCAGCCGAGATAATCCGTACCGTCGTAAGCAATCGTCGCCAGGAAGCGCTCCTCTTTCAGGTCAACTTTTGCTTTACGCTTCTTGGTCATCGAGATCGGGTGGCGACATTCCATAGCCACGACTATTAAGAAAATCCTGCAGGATAATTTTGGCCGCCAACGAATCGAGCTCACCGCTCTGGGTGAAAGCACGACGTTCTTGGGGCGTGCGTGGTTTTCGTCTTTTCAGTGAGGATGCGGCGGCCGAACTGGTAAGACCCTCATCGATACGATGCACCGGTAGACCAAACCGACTTTCGAGCTCGCCGATAAAGTTGTCGACGGCATCGGT
>DNHH01000078.1:7532-8222 GCA_003485955.1 Opitutia bacterium | reverse complement strand
TTCGCGACGCCACCTTTGCGTAATGTAAATCCATCTTCGGTAATCCAAGGCCCCGAGCCTTCTGGCTCAGGCTCACGTAGCACTAAGCCTTCAATCACTTCAGCGCAGCGTCGGATATGATCTGCTGCATCGAAATAGCTCCGCATTAAAGCGCCGATGCGTACGGCGATATCACCTTCATAACCGAGAGCTGTACTCACGGGATCCTGCCTTTCGAGTGATAAAATTTCGGTTGGACGTGTCGATTGGAAGTGTAGTTCGCAACGCAAGCGAAGCAAGGTGGAGCGAGCTTGGGAAAATCTTTTGGCTTCATTGATGGGCAAAAGTCCACTCGCACCCAAGGCTCCAGGGCCAGCGACACCCTTGGCAATACGTACTAACCAATGCGCAGCGTGAACATCGCGGAGTGACCCTACCCCGTTTTTAAGATCAGGCTCCTGCA
The DNA here is from genome assembly GCA_003485955.1 of Opitutia bacterium. Classification (GTDB taxonomy): domain Bacteria; phylum Verrucomicrobiota; class Verrucomicrobiia; order Opitutales; family UBA953; genus UBA8828. The sequence continues at coordinate 7,780 of DNHH01000078.1, read as the reverse complement.
GGTAGGCACTCCCTCCTGCCTTTGTCCGCCGCTGACGTTGGGCTTCGACAATCTGTTGAGCAAGCGGCAACCAGCCTTCACGAGCGTGCTCAAAGGCAACAATTGCATCGACCTCTGAAAAACCGTCTTGAGGTCCAGCAACATGGCGTCGATCAAGCAGGGCGACGCGGAAGTATAAATCTATACGTGCTGCATCACGAATCTCGTCCAACGTGCGCACAGAATGTCCGACCTTTAATCCTAAATCG
>DNHH01000078.1:0-7348 GCA_003485955.1 Opitutia bacterium | reverse complement strand
CCTTTAATCCTAAATCCCACAACGGATAAAGTAAGGCTTCTGCGGCTGCACGTGTTTCCTGAGTATCTTTAAGAATAACTAGCAGTAAATCGATATCACTATGCGGACATAATTCCGCACGTCCGTACCCACCTAATGCTAGCACTGTTAGGCCTGATGTTGCACCGGGCGTACGTTCGTAAAGAGCTGAAAGTAGCTGATCGATTGCGAATGATCGTATCGCCGTGGTGACATCACCCTGTGCCCCTGCACGGTGAACCTCCAGTTGAATAGACTTAGCCTCAGCTAAGTAAGCCTTGGCCCGACTGAGAAATACCTCAGGGCTCGAAGACGAGCCGACTAAGCCCTCACGCAAAGCGCTTTGGCGTAACCGTGTCTCTGCAGACCCCATATCAGTCATCTCTCTGACGCTGTTAGGCCCGGACCAAGGAGCAAGCGGGATTGCCAAACGAAGCCAACTCTGCAGAAAACTCTACATGCAATGGCTCCAACAACTGTACTCCGAAGATGGCCTACGTACACTCGTGGGCGACATGGGGCTAATTGTGTTAGTCATCATTATCTTTGCTGAAACGGGCTTATTAGCAGGATTCTTTCTCCCAGGTGACTCCTTGCTCGTCACCGCCGGCATCTTCACCGTATCGACACCCGAGCACCCCGCTATCTTAGATTTTTCCACAACCCTCATCGTTCTTACCTTAGCAGCCATCATGGGTAATGAAGTCGGGCGCTGGCTTGGTAACCGAATGGCTGTCGCTGTTCGTCAACGTCCCGACGGTTGGCTCTTCCGCCAAAAGCACCTTAACGCAGCGGAAGCTTATTATACAGAAAAGGGCGCCCTATCGTTAGTGCTCGCCCGCTACATTCCAGTCCTACGTACCTTTGTACCATTTGTCGCCGGAATGGGTAAAATGCCTAAGGTGCGATTTACAATTTGGAATATCACGGGGGCGATCCTTTGGGTTCCCACTTTACTATCCGTGGGGCATTTTATTGGCACGACCCCACTCGCACAAGAACTGCCCAAAGTCATATTAGTCGTTATCGGTATTTCACTTCTTCCACTGATTATCGGCGTCGTTCGCAATCTTTGGAAAAAGCGCAGCTCTTAAGCCTTTGGAATCCAGAATCTGAACGCGGTGCCAGTCGCGTTCGTGGATTCGATGGTAATGTCGCCGCGGTGGGAACGAATAATCCGTTTAACAATCGCGAGACCTAGACCCGTACCATCTTCTCGACCGGTAAAGAATGAATCAAAAATACGAGGCTGTATTTCAGGAGAAATACCTGTTCCGGTATCTTTCACGCGCACAACGACGCACTCTGCATCGCCAACTTTTTCAGCCGACAAAACTATCTTAACGCTACCACCAGCAGGCATTGCCTGAATCGCATTCATTAAGAGATTAAGGTAAATCTGCTGAATCTGTCCGGCATCAGCTTGTACCGAGAGTTGATCGGAAAGTGCCTCCACCTCGCAACTTACATTGGCCTGTTCAAGTTTGAGCCGTATTAATAAGACGACTTGGCGTGCTAGCAGGCCTAGATCGAGTACTTTAAATGCACCTGACTGGCTTTTAGCTAATGAAAGTACCCGAGCGACAACGCCCTCCATATGCCCGACTTTCTCGCGCATGACTTCTAAGTCCTGACGTCGGGGGTCTCCCTCGGCTAGCCCTTCGCCAATAGTATCAGCCAAAAGACGCATCACCGTTAAGGGGTTGCGAATTTCATGCGCAATTTCCGCCGATAACATCCCCAGTGCTGTCAACCGTTCGCTCCGTCTTAAATCTTGTTCGACCGCAAACATTTTAGCGTAAAGACGCACATTGCGTAGAGAGACTGCTGCATATGAAGCAACCGTGGTAAGAATACGCCGTTCGTCATCGGAAAAACGACGAGGGCCTTCGCTGATGCAAAGGAGAACTCCAAAAGCTTCTTGCTCAAGGGCAACAGGAACAGCGAGTAAAGTCGAATTCGCGATCGTATTCGATAAACGCGTAAACAAGTTTTCTTCGGTACGTCCCGCAGCGGCTATCTCGACACTCTTGCGACGTTGCAATGCCGTGCCGAGGGCTGATTCGTTCAAGTGAACTCGTGGTGCAAATTCGGTATCTGCAAGATCACCTTCGGACGCACCGGGAATGAGTGCATCTCCATGTACCGTGAAAAATATGGTAGCACGTAAACGTAGTAATGATCGGGCATGCCGAACTAAGTCGTGCGTGATGTCAGATTCATCTCGATCACGTACGAGCTCTTGTCCTGCGGCTAAAATGGCTTCGAGTTGTGCAGTTTTAGCTCTTAACTGTCCAAGCATCCACAATCGACCGACCGATTTAGCTGCTTCAGCTGTAACTAATACTAATAATTCTAGATCGGATTCACTAAAGGCATCGATGCGATCGGAATCGCAATTTACGACACCGACAACTTGACCTAAAATTTCCATCGGTACCGCTAACTCCGAACGTACATCAGAACGTAATTCACGGTAACGCGTATCGAGTCGAACATCGGACACCCGCAACGGCTTAGCATTTAGAGCAACCCACCCCGTAATGCCTGAGCCTAATGGTAAAGTCGTGTTTTTGACTTCAGCGCCCAGTCCGCGGCTCACTTCGATGCGCAACGTAGCTGATGCTGGCTCAATCAAGGCAATCGAGGCACTTGAAGCACCAAGGGTTACGACAACTTCATCAAGGATTCGCGCGAGTGCTTCGCGCGGATCTTCGGTCGCATTAACTTGTGCACTAATCCGAACGAGACACCCCAAGGATCGCTGGTCGCGAGCTGCTGTTGGGCTTAAGGGCGTCTCGGGCATTAGATCGTATGATCCATGTCGAGGGCAGGTGCATCCTGGCGGGATTGTCCAACAATCACTGCTGGCACGCCTGCTGCCGTCGCATGCGCCGGCACGTCGATAAGAACAACAGAACCTGCGCCGATTTTAGCACCATTACCGACAGTAATGTTTCCGAGAATTTTTGCGCCTGCCCCGATGAGAACCCCGCTACGAATCTTTGGATGACGATCTCCGCGCTGTTTACCCGTGCCACCAAGTGTAACTTCATGGAGGAAGGAAACGTTATCTTCGACTTGTGCGGTTTCGCCCGCGACAAAACCGGTGGCATGGTCGAGCAGAATACCTGTACCGAAACGTGCTGCGGGATGAATATCAACCGCAAGGTGCTCCGAGCAAAGCGACTGTATGTGAAAAGCCATTTCACGACGACCCGCTTTCCAGAGTGCGTGTGCAAACCGGTGACAAGTGATGGCATGAAAACCTTTATACCAAAGAAAAGGCACCAGGGCGTTTTCAGCAGCGGGATCTCGCTCAAGGATTGCCCGAATATCTCCACGAGCCTGTTGCACAATTGTCGTATCACGAACGAGCATCTCGTCAAAAACTCGCCCAATCGACGTTGCCTCGGACATCGATGCCGTGATGCGTTCGGAAATACGCCGGGCAAGGCCATCGCCGAAATCGCGGCGACCGAGAACGTACCGTTCCAACATAGGCTGGAGTACTGCTTCCGCCTTAGCATACCCCCCTGCCCGCTCCTGCAATTCGTGCCAGAGAGAGGCATCGGTAGCTGTGACAATGGCAATGGTGCTCATGGCTAACATTAGGGGTATGGACAGGTAGAAGGGGACTAAAGCCTAAAGAGCATATAATCACAACTGGGTGCACTTTTAATGAAACCTGGAGCCTCTTTGGCTGTTTAAAAAGCTCCACCCAACACCCATGCGCTACCTCGCACTCGTTCTCGCAGTTCTATCCCCCCTCATAGCCTCAGCCCAGGCTACCGTAGGCAAACCCGCACCCGACTTCACCCTAACAACGGCCGACGGTAAGACCGTAAGCCTTGCTGACTTGAAAGGCAAAGTTGTCGTGCTGGAATGGTTCAACCCATCCTGCCCTTACAGCGGGTCAAAATTCTACCAAACCGGCAAAATGCAAGAGATTCAGACCAAGGCAGCTGAACTGGGCGCGACATGGATAGCGGTTAACTCAGGAAAGGGTCAATCGGCAGCTAACTTAGCAAAGTATGCCAGCGAATGGAAAGTGCCTGCTACCATCGGTGTCGATGCTGATGGCAAGATTGGACGTGCCTATGGCGCCAAGAGCACTCCGCATTGCTTCGTGATTAACGCTGAAGGAACCGTCGTCTACAAGGGCGCTATTGATAGCAATACGGGTAGCAAGTTTGCCGAAGGTGATTTAGCTAAGAATTACGTACTCGCCGCACTTCAAGATCTCAAAGCTGGTCGTGCAGTGGCTACACCGACGACATCGGCTTACGGATGCCCTGTAAAATACTGATTCTCTGGTAAAATCTATTAACAAAAAGCCCCGGAAATCCCGGGGCTTTTTTATTTCTACGCACAATACACTCAGAAGCTATAGCCGACGCTAATCTTAATAATTGGGAAAACGTTCACATCCGCCACGTCGCTCGCATACTTTGAACGCTGAGCGTCAAAATTAGCATCAAATCCCGGGATAGCACCCAAGCTGGCTGAACGTGTCATAACCAAGTCAGGACTGCCAATATTAACCCCTAAATCGAGACCAAGGTTAAAGCCGCCACCATTCAGACCCCAGCCGATACCGACATAAGGCATGGTTGAAGGATAACGCACTGCGGCGGTGATACTATCACCAGGACCATATGTGTAAGTCGTGCCATTCACATCGATCGATCCGCCACTACCAACAGCCGCGCCACCAAATTCTGTACGTCCATTGTCTAAACCAACCGTGAGACGAAATGCTCCTGAGAATGGATGTACATCGACGTATACTGCCTTAGTTGCGAGCTTCAGGTCACCTGAATACTGAATACCGTCTTGGTCGACTTTATCATTGTAACTGTAATTGGCAATTTCACCACGCACGGTGCACACATCGTTGAAGTGATAACCGACGCCGCCGCCGATACCTCCCGTGCCACCAACTGCGTAAACCATGATACCACTTGTCGAACTACCTTCCGCAGCATGGACTGCAGTCAGTGATGCGAGTGCAAGAAGGGCAATAGCCGGCAAACGATGTGTATGCATAGGTGTATGGGGATGCACGTAATGCTATCCACCTACTCACCAAACTGAAGGTAAAAATTGCCTCAGAAACCTTTACGCAGACTTAAGGCTAAAGCGGTATCGAAAGCATCCCCACGCGTTGACGCATGGACAGAGAAGTTAAGCACCGTCGTGGCATTCATCTTATGATCGATGTCGAAGCCGATACGCCCCCAAACCGTACGATCCGCGGTACCAGGTACTGAGAAGTCAATTAAACCCGTAGCACTGTCCGTTCCGGAAATTCCCGCAGTACCACCACTGAAATTCCGCACAACCTCAAGGGTCGTACGCAATGTATTGTTGGCGCTCAATTCAGCAAGAGCCAGGATACCAATGCGCCCAGTCGTGCGTGTGTCGGAACGTTCGTTAAAGACAGCATTAACCGATCCGCCTGTTTCTGTGTAGCCGTCGACCTGAGTATGGTCGACAGTTACCGACGCGAAGGGCGAGAAGGTGTTGCCGGCAAACTTGCCGATACCCTCGCCATCAATACGTGCACGGAAGGCATAACTCTTACCGTTGGTGTGCCCTCTTGAGCTATCTGTTCCAAGACCGACCACATAGGCACGTACGGTGTTAATGGAAGTATGCCCAATCAGGCCAGTGAGTGAAATTTGCGTTTTACCTAAATTAAACCCTGCCTCAGCAATCACAAAACGTCCCGTAGACTCGCCCGTACCACCAAGAGCGAAGTCTTGGGACTGATCATAGTAGCCGGCAGAGAAGCCAATCACACCTGTCTGGCCAACACGACAACCGTAGCCGAACTCGCCAGAGGCTTGGCGAATATCTTGCGCCTTGTTGGACACGCCATAATCACCCGTCACCCAAGCAAACTCGTTCTTACCTGGGATGATATAGGTGGAAAGTGGACGGTGGTGAGCACCTTCCATCGGCTGAGCTGAAAGCATGAACGCAGAAGCTGCTGAGGCGATTGGGCCACTCAATGACACCATCCACTCTTGTGGATCGATGACGGGGCCGTCTGTGCCACAGCGCATGAAATAGGTACCCGTAGTCTGATAGTAGCCAAAGATGACACCTGTTTCGGGGTCAAAACCGGTAATTGTACCATCTTCGCCTTCGTGACCCGTAATGCTGTCGATGTCGACAAACCCTTCTTCATTCGTCCAGTACCACATCGTCGAACCGAAATTATCATAACGCGTTCCGGTAAGAAGATGCCCGTCTGCTGAAAGCGACTCCAACACGAACTGGTCGTCACTAGTGAGCGGATCACCCAGCGCACGGAAGCCGTCGGCTTCATTCCAGATGAACGGGACGACGCCCACGCCATTGTGATTAAAGTAGTCTCCCGCAATCACGCTGCCATCAGACGTGATAAAACGTGCCATGCTGCCGGTACCGTCTAACTGCAAAGGATTTAACTGGGTAAGCTGACCTGCAGCATCCCACTTAACGGCATGGAAAAATCCTGAGTCTAATTTAACTGCATAACCAGCAACGATGTCACCATTTGAGGAAAGCGCGGTCGGCGTACCAAATGACCAGTCAGAGTGTAGCAACTGTAATGCTGAAACGGAGCCACCTTCGGCTGTGCGATAACGGAATACCCCATTTGCATCCCAAGCATTGCCAATAATGGTAGAACCATCGGCAGAGATCGCTGACGGTGTCAGGCTGACCATGTCTGCCGTTACAATTTCATCGGGATCAGCAAAAAGCGAACGGGCAGCCATGCCGATGGACTGCGTCGTGCCTTCGGTGAGATTAATAACCACTGGGTTGTAGTTATAATCATAGGCGAGGATGACATTGTTGTCACTCGAGGTACCCAACACCATACTTACATTAGCACCCAACTCAGCAAAGCGTCCGAAAATCGGGTCAATAACGCGATCATATGGGTGCCAATCGAATTCTGGGAAAATGCAGATAAAATTCTCACCATCCCAGACGAGATCTCCGAGCTCGCCCGCGTCAAAACTCGAGATGTCTTCAAATTCCGTCGTATCGACAATTTCAGCTCCAGAATTCAGGTCGGTATAATCTAAACTGAACCACTCCTTATTCGGGCCATAATTGACAGGGCCGGCACCAGTGCCCGGAATATAAACAGGGCAAACGACCACGATGGGGGCGACTTCACATGGACCTGCAATTTCCTGAGCGCTCACCGAGAGGGATGAAGCAGCTACCAAAAGTGTAAGCAACTTAATGGGATTTCGCATAAATGGGGTATGCATAATAATATACAGAAAGACTTCTGTGAAAAGCCCAAATAGTCTTAATTACTGAC
>DNHH01000003.1:13213-15649 GCA_003485955.1 Opitutia bacterium | reverse complement strand
CTTCCAGTCGCTACCCGCGCTTAACCTTTATGAATCCCGTACTTAAATTACTCCTCGAAGGAGAATCCCTCGACACTTCCCAAATCGGAAAGATTTTGGGTATGGGTGCGGATGCGGTTGACCGTGAACTCGCGCAACTTCGTAAGGATGGAATCCTCCTAGGATTCCGTCCGGTCTTGAACCCAGGTTGGGAAGCGGAGCGCAAAGTCCGTGCAGTCATCGAGATCAAAGTCCGCCCTGAAGGCATGGGTGGTTTTGACGGTATTGCCGAACGCATCAGTGGCTTCGAACAAGTCGAAAGCTGTTACTTGATGTCGGGTGGCTACGACCTGCTCGTCGTGGTGACGGCCGATAACCTTTATAAAGTCGCCAGCTTCGTGCACGAACGCTTGGCCCGCATTGATGGTGTCCAAGGCACTTCGACGCACTTCTACCTGCGCGCTTACAAGAAAGATGGCTTCGTTATTGCTGACGATTCCCGCCAAGGCGACAAGCCTTCGATTAGCGCCTAACCTAGACTGTGTTTGATGAGTGACGACCGACGATTTGTCGCGCGCCATGTGGCCGCTTTACCCAAATCGGGTATTCGTGACTTTTTCGCCATCGTCTCGCAGATGAAAGATGCCGTTTCGCTCGGCATCGGTGAGCCAGACTTCGTTACCCCATTCCATATTCGCGAAGCTGCGATGGCCGCACTCGAAAAAGGGCGCACATCGTATACCGATAATCGCGGACTCCTAGCTTTGCGTGAAGAGATTAGCCGATACGTCGCATTGCACTACGGACCTGAGTACCGTCCAGACGATGAAATTCTCGTGACCATTGGCGTCTCCGAGGCACTCGATATTTTACTCCGTGCCACGCTCAATCCTGGCGATAAAGTTCTCTACCACGAACCGTGCTACGTTTCCTACGCCCCGAGCGTCGCCCTCTGTCACGCCGAGGCCATCCCCGTCCGTACCCAGTCTAAAGACGCTTTCGCTCTCGATATCGAAGCCCTCAAGGCCGCTTGGCAACCAGGTTGCAAGTTACTCATTCTTAACTTCCCCACTAATCCTACCGGTGGCACTGCCGATCGCGCCAAGCTCGAAGCCATCGCTAAGTTCGCTATCGAGAAAGATCTCCTCGTTGCTTCTGATGAAATTTACTCAGAGCTAACTTTTGATGGTTCGCACGTTTCCATCGCTTCGTTGCCCGGTATGCGTGAACGCACCGTGTTCTTGCACGGATTCTCCAAGGCTTTTGCGATGACGGGATTCCGTATCGGTTATGCCTGCGGTCCTGCTGCAGTCATCGATGGCATGCTCAAGGTTCACCAATACGCGATTATGTGCGCCCCGATTGCGAGCCAAGAGGCCGCTATCGAAGCGCTGCGCAATGGTCGTGATGCCATGTTGCACATGCGCGATAAATACCGCGAACGCCGTGACTTCATTGTCCGTCGCTTCAACGAACTCGGTTTACCCTGCCATTTACCACGCGGTGCTTTCTACGCGTTCCCATCCATCCAATCCACAGGTATGGATTCGATGACTTTTGCTCAGAAGCTCCTCGAAGACCAAAAGGTCGCGATTGTGCCTGGAACAGCTTTTGGCTCTGCTGGTGCCGGCTTTTGCCGTGCTTCGTTCTCAACGAGCTACGAGCGCATCCATGAAGCTTGTGAGCGCATTGCGCGGTTTTTGGACAAGGTTCGCACGCGTTGAGCCTTGGGCTTGCGCCCTGTCAGTCGCTCGCTGACTCTCCCTTTATGAAGACGACCACAGAAATTCCGCGTAGCGTTGCCCTTGTCGGGCGACCCAATGTGGGTAAGAGCCGATTATTTAATCGGTTAGTCGGTCGTCGGATCTCGATTGTTCACGATCAGCCAGGAGTCACCCGCGATTTGTTAACTGCCGAAGTCGACGATGGACGTTTCTTGCTCATGGACACCGGGGGTATCGGTCTCTTTGAGGCACGCCTGACTCCTAAAGTGATTGCCGATGCCGTCGAAGAGCAAGTCGACTTTGCCATCAACGCCGCGTCACTCGTTTTATTGATTGCCGATGCCTCTGAAGGTTGCGTGCCATTAGACTTAGAAGTTGCCGCGCGCTTACGTGCCGCTGGTAAACGCGTGCTCGTTGTCGCTAACAAAGCTGACACCGAAGAACGCGACGCCGCTCGCGATGAGTTTTACGCGGTTGGTTTTGGTGACCCTATTTTGATCTCGGCTGAACACGGTCGCGGGTGCGACTTCTTGATGCGTCGTATCGCGGAGATTATTGGGCCACCCGATACGACACCCAAAGATACCTTTCGCCCGATTCGTCTGGCCCTTGCAGGTCGTCCGAATGTCGGCAAGAGTTCGCTGGGCAATCGTTTGATTGGCCGTAGTAAGCTTATTGTTACGGACATTGCTGGCACCACGCGTGATCCCGTGCGTGCACCGCTCGAGTGGAC
>DNHH01000003.1:10947-12967 GCA_003485955.1 Opitutia bacterium | reverse complement strand
GCTGCCAACAAACGTGACACCCTCGACTTCTTCTCCCACGTCCGCGCGGGAGAAATCTTAGCCCAGACCGACGTCGTCTTCCTCGTCATCGACGCCACGGAAGGCGTCACCCGTATCGATTTACAACTCGGCGGTGAATTAGTGAAGTCAGGCGCCGGTATCGTCGTTGTCGTCAATAAATGGGATCTCGCTATCAAGGCATTCCAAGATGGCGGTCTGCAAAAGTTTAAAGACGAATCCCTCTTCCGTAAGAAATTCACAGCATCGCTCCGTAAGGCGCTCTTCTTCTTGCCCGAGCCACCCTTGCTCTTCGTTTCCGCGCTCACAGGTCTGCGCACCGATGACATGCTAGCGGCAGCTGCTGGTGTTTACATGCGCGCAGGAACCGAAATTCCTACCGGCAAGATTAACCGCGCGATTCAAGAGTTGATGGTGAAGCGTGCACCGCGCCCTGTTTCCGGTAAGCGCTTTAAGTGCTACTATGTCACGCAGGTTTCCCATCGTCCAATCCGCTTCCGCTTGTTCTGCAACTCCGACGAACGTCTGGAGGCAGGTTATGAACGTTTCTTAGCTAAAGGTGTGCACGAGAAATTCGATTTAGCAGGCGTACCCGTCTTCCTAGATCTTGTCGGTAAACCTAAGCAAGCGAAGCGCGGGTTCTTCGTTTCCCAGGGAACGCTCCCGAGCGACCTTGCAGAAAATACTGCTGCTTCAAAAAATGTACGCAGCACTGGTGGTAAATTTAAGGCACCCAAGAGCACGGGTGGTCGCGGAAAAGGTAAGAACCGTGGTGGTAAAGCTGCGTATCGTGGTCCGCGTGCTGGCGTGGGCGGTCCCACCCGTTTGCGTTCCCGTAAATCACGGAGGTAACCCATGGCAGTCCGCGTCGTCCTCCTGGGCTCCGACCCGATTGCGTTGCCAGCCTTTGAAGCTGTTGCTGCCTTGTCGGGTGTGACGGTTGTGGGTGTATGGTCTCAGCCGGATCGTCCCAGTGGACGTGGACAAACCATTCAGCCCAATGCCGTAGCCGCATGGTCGGCGCAAAAATGTTTCCCACTTTTTCAGCCCGATGTTTTTGACGCCGGTGAAGACCAACGCCTCAAAGACCTCAACGTCGACCTCGCAGTCGTCATGGCCTACGGCCAACTACTCCGCGAATCCACACTCGCCCTGCCACGTCTTGGATTTGTGAATCTTCACGGTTCACTTCTTCCTGCGTTGCGTGGTGCCACGCCAGTCGAAGGTGCGCTTGCCCTTGGTCTGACCGAGACAGGTATCACGCTTCAACAAGTCGTGCGTAAGCTCGATGCTGGTCCGGTACTTGCTACACACGCCTTGCCAATCAGCACAGATGTCGCCCGTGAAGCTTTGCGTGCAGAGATGGGTCGTGTGGCTGGTCAACTCTCAGCTCAAGCGATACCAGCTTTACTCGCCGGCAAACTCAAGCCACAGCCGCAAGATGAATCCAAGGCGACGTATACCCGTCGTCTGCGTCGTGAAGATGCTGCTCTCGATTTTTCGCAACCAGCAAGCGTACTCGCTGATCGTATTCGCGCACTCGAAGGGTGGCCAGGGAGTACCTGTCTGCTGGATAACGTCCGTTTAAAGATTGGACGTGCGGAAGCCTCTGCTGAATCGGTTAGCAGTGAACCAGGTACGGTTCTCAGCGCAGATGCGACCGGTTTATGCGTCGCCACAGGCACAGGTGTCTTGCGGATTACCGAGTTGCAGCGTCCCGGTGGCAAGATGCTGCCCGTCGCCTCATTCTTAGCCGGGTTTAAAGTGACCGTGGGTGCACAGTTTGTTTCTGAGCCGATGCCTGCATTGGTCGGGTCACGTCCTTTCCCTCGTTTAGTCGATTGAGCGTTTGACTCATGGCCCCCGCAGCGGTGTCATAGGCTTATGCGCGTGAGCCTTCTGCTTGGGCTGGCTTCCGTGGCTTTGATGGCCGCGAAGGATAACACGTTGCATATTGAAAAGGCGAATCAAGCAGCCTTCGTCGGTTATTCAGAGGATGCTA
>DNHH01000003.1:10526-10765 GCA_003485955.1 Opitutia bacterium | reverse complement strand
GGATGCTAAAGCCGAGAAGAATTGGGAATTACGCGCTGAAAAACTTCTGCCTATCCCTGGAAAGAAGGGGATTTGGGATTTAGACAAAATTGTCTTAACTACATTTCGGGACGGAAAAGCGGGTACGGTGATGCGCACCGACGCAGGGCGCGTTGAGCCTGAGAAGGGTATAGCTAGCGGTGAAGATGAAGTCACTGTCGTTGCGAATAATTTCCAACTTGAGGGTAAAGGCTGGAATT
>DNHH01000003.1:8193-10355 GCA_003485955.1 Opitutia bacterium | reverse complement strand
ACTTGAGGGTAAAGGCTGGAATTGGCAGACCACACCTAAGGGCGATATTTTGGCGATACGTGCAGATGTCCGTGCGACGTTGCTCTCCGCAAAAAAGGGCGAAGAGCCAATTAAAGTTACCGCTGCCCGTGTCGATGTCGCCCCGAACGATAAAGGTATCACCGTGATGACGTTTTCGGGTAATGTTCTGCTCCTGCGTGGCGCAGAGCGTCTCAGTTGTGAGCGTGTCGTGTGCGTACTTTCTTCAGATCGCGGGAGTTGCGAGCGATTGGATGCTCGTGGAAATGTCTTACACATCAATGGACCACGGGCGCTTTCGGCTGAACAGCTCACCCACGATCTGAAAGAAGAGAAGATGCAATTAACCGGCAACGTGCGCGTCGCTGACCCTGAATTCGAAATTCAAGCTACGAGTGTGAATCGCGATACAACTTTAGGCGTCACGGAGTGTCTCTCAGATACACTTGTTCGCATCCGCATTCTCCCAGTCAAAGACCGCTCCGAGGCTGTGATGACGGGACGCCATGTCGTCGTAGCTCCGGGCACGGGTAAATCAGGTCTGACCATTGCCGTTGACGGTGGTGCGGAATACACCGCCGAGGGGACGCGCCTGCGTGCGAACGATATTTTAGTGCGTGCAGGCGAAGAAGGCGATGGGCCCATTTCAGCCAATGGCAACGTCGACGGGGTTATGGGCCAACTTAAGTTCGCTTCCGAAGAAGCGCGCTTGGATCGCGTTATTCAACGCCTCGATCTCTCAGGCAACCCGCGTCTAAAAGATGCCCGCGGATTCGACGTCGCTGGATTCTCCATGGTCGCGCTCTTGGCTCAAGAACGCGTGACGGTTGAGTCTGGTCCTGGTTTGCGGGCTGCCATGCGCATTCGCTCCGCCACAGGTCCCGTTGAGTCGGAAGCCGACCGGATTACATTGAGTCGTAAAGACGAACAATCCACTGCTGACCTACGTGGTTCGGTTCGGTACCGTATGAATAGCGCCAAGGCTACCTGCGACCGGCTCATTGCTTTGGCTGAACCCACTGAGGGTACCACCAACGTCGAACTCACCCAAGCATCGCTCTCGGGTTCCGTGCATTACACGGCACCGGGATTCTCTGCGTTCTCCGATCGTGCAGAAATCCATCCAGCAATTGGGGTCGAAGCTACCGACATTACGGGTAAGCCGATGTTGCTTTACCTGCAGTCATTCGCGAATGCACCCGCCACAGCTACGCGGCCACGCATTGAAATTGCTTCAGGTGAGGGCATTGCCGCCTTCACTGCGGACCGTCATCAAGTGCTCTTTTCGGAACAGGTGGCACGATTCATCTTAAATGGTTCCGTGAAGATGGCTTCCAGTGACACTCAGGCGAGTTGTGGGGAATTGATTGGTAGCGCCAAGCGTGACGACAAAGGCAAATTTGGATTGGTGGGCGCTGCAGGCACCATCGATGTGCGCGCCGAAGTTGGCGGTAGCCGTGCCAAGGGTGAATCGATTGAGATTAAACCAGCCGCAAACCAAGTTATCTTAAGTGGCAATGCCCGCATTGAAGATCGCGAAGGTCGTGTCGGCATTCCTGCGGAGTCGTTGACGTTTGATACCACCACGCGCAACTGGCGTATGGACTCTGTGCGCAGTAAGACGGGAAGCCCGGTTCGGCCGAAGATCCTTCTGCCTGATGCAGGTTTCACCCTACCTGTACCCCAATAATCTCGACACTTGGCTTCAGCTAAACGAGGCTACCCTTGATGGTTTCAACTAGTACGCAAGGGCTTGTCCGGGTCGAGTCGCTCGCCAAACACTACGGCCAAAAGGTCGCGGTACAGGATGCTAGTCTCGAACTGCGTACGGGCGAAGTGGTCGGCCTCCTCGGTCCCAATGGGGCAGGGAAGACGACCATCTTCTACATGATCGTCGGACTCGTTCCGGTTTCTTCAGGTAAAGTATTTTTTGAAGGCAAAGATATTACTGCGATGCCCATGTGGCGTCGGGCACGTACGGGGCTCGGTTATTTGCCACAAGATGCTTCCGCTTTCCGTAAGCTAACCGTCCGCGAGAACGTACTCGCGGTGATTGAAACCCTCGAGCTCTCTAAGGCTGAGTCTGCGAAGCGAGCCGATGCCCAGTTGGCGGATTTAGGTCTAACTCGATTAGCGAATCAACC
>DNHH01000003.1:6489-8013 GCA_003485955.1 Opitutia bacterium | reverse complement strand
CACGAGTTCTCCGGCGGACAGCGGCAGCGGATCGCGATCGCCCGCGCCCTGGCGACGAACCCGCGTTACCTTTTAATGGATGAGCCTTTCAGCGGCGTAGATCCTATCTCCGTTGCCGACGTCCAAGACATTATTCGTAAACTTAAAGCACGCGGCATCGGGGTGCTTATCACTGACCATAATGTGCGCGAAACCCTCGCGATTGTGGACCGTGCTTACATTATTCACCAAGGACGCGTGCTTGTCTCTGGTTCACCGCAGGACATCATTAACGACCCCGAAAGCCGTAAGCTCTACTTGGGCGAAGGTTTTAAAATCTAACCGATGGCTGACACCCCCGACAATCGTACCCTGGAGCAAGTCTCCGTCCGTGAGTTTCTCGAAACTTACCGAGATATGCTCCGCATGGAGTTACATGCCGGCGAAGAAGGTCTCGATAAGTTGATTGCAGAAAAATCGCTCAACCGTCCAGCGCTTGCCCTGACAGGTTATTTCAAAGAGTTCGCTAACAAGCGTCTCCAAGTTCTCGGTGCTGGTGAGATGGCTTACTTAGCTGACCAAACCCCTGAAGTTCGGGCCACGCGTTTAGAGGCCGTCTTTCAACACGACATCCCTGCATTAGTCGTCACGCGTGGTTTGCCAATCGACGATGTTCTCACGCGTATCGCCAACGATTACAAAGTGCCCCTTATTCGCACACAACTTAAGTCCAAAGATTTCTCGGCTGAGGCCACTGTTTTACTTGAAGAGAAATTTGCCCCACGCACCAGTATTCATGGCACCTTGATTGACGTCAAAGGCGTTGGCGTGCTCGTTCGTGGTTCCTCCGGCGTCGGCAAGAGTGAGTGTGCATTAGCACTCATTGAACGTGGACATTCCCTCGTGGCCGATGACTACGTCCGCGTCACCCTCGTCGCCGATCGCGAACTTATCGGTACGTCCAAGGAACTCAATCGCGGCTACATGGAGTGTCGCGGTATCGGCATCATCAATGTCGCTTCCATCTTTGGGGTGCGCTCCGTTCGTCGCGAAAAACGCATCGACCTCGTTCTGACCTTTAAACTCTGGCAGCCTGGGATGGATGAAGAACGCACCGGTCTTGATGTTGATTCCTATGAAATTCTCGGACGTAAGGTTCCGCACATGACTTTGCCCGTTCGCCCCGGTCGCGACATGGCTCGCCTTGCTGAAGTGGCTGCCATGGTCCAAGCCCTCCGCGGCATGGGTCACGACTCTGCCCGCGAATTCAGCGAACGCCTCATCCAGCACATGAAGGATGAGAAGAAGGAGTGAGGGAATCTGAGCTGAAATCGGGCGATGCCCGTGCCTAAAGATTCTACGAATCGCCTAAAGCACAGGCTTTGCCCGTGCGCCTAAAGCCCAGTCAAGCTGGGCGCCAAATGGTATGAATTACTTTAGTCGCTCAGCTTAGCTGAGCTTTAGGCACTCGCGCAGCGAGTATTAGGCGGTCCAAAGGACCTTTAGGCGCTCGGCTCCGCCGAGCTTTAGTCTCCCCTCTCTTCC
>DNHH01000003.1:1185-6295 GCA_003485955.1 Opitutia bacterium | reverse complement strand
TGCCCCTTCCTGCTCCGCGTACGCGGCCATTACCACCGACAATCCGACATCACCCGCAGGCAAATTTCGCGTAAGTCAAAGAGGGTCGATTCGGTGTCTTCAAAAGATCCCATGGCGCTCATACGCGCTTCGGTCGGGACGGATTGGAGTAAACCCAAAGTAGTATTGAGTGACGTCAGGGCGCGCTTCATGTGGACGACCGTGAGCGAAAGGTCGCCCGTGTCTGTTGCATTGACGGCGAGAATGATTTGTTGGTGGACTTCCCAAAGTGAGAGCATCAGCTCTGCTGCGAGCAGGGGTTCCACGGCTTTACCTGAATCGCGTAATAGGCTGCGGAAGCTCGTCGATGCTTGGATGCTTAAGGCACGGCCGACAATAAACACCGGGTGTTGATGAATGCAGTAGGGGAGGTCCTGAGGAACTTCTGGGTCGAACTCGATATCAATGATCTCCGTTCCCGGTGACCATTCGTTGGGCTCCCAACCCATACGACGTGCACAGGTGTCTAAGCGGTCGGGCAGGGCTTTGACCTCGTTGTAGATCGACAAAAATCGGGCGACTTCCAGCTCCTGACGTTTCAGGTAAGCCGTCCAATCCGATTCGCTCCAAGGCGCTTGCCCGGAGTTTTCGGCATCACCCTGAGGCTGGTCCTCGTCGTGCATGGGTTTAAAATGCCCGTTGGACGGCAGTTCGCAAGCGGAAGTCGCATTATCCTTGAGCCAACCGCCTTGGCTTGGGCTTAATCAAGCCATGGTAACCCTGACCCAGCTGACCGCGGAGCTCCGCCCCAGTTCGCCTCCGGGCGCTGAGGCCGCCCGTGCCGCTGCGCGACTCATCGCCGATGCCAACGTCGCCGACGACGATAAAGTAAATTACCTCCTCGCTCTTGCGCAGTCAGGCGAGACTGCCGAAGTCGTCGCCGCCTTTGCGGAGACCTATCGCAAGATGGCCCGCACAATCGACCTCGGTGATTTACCTGCTCGCGCGATTGACGTCGTTGGAACTGGTGGCGATCGCTCTGGCAGCTTTAATATTTCTACCGCCAGCTCGCTTATCGTCGCTGCAGCCGGTGTGCCCGTGATGAAACACGGTAACCGTTCGATCACTTCCAAATCCGGCAGCGCAGATTTCTTAGCCGTGATGGGTGTGAACCTCGAAGCAGATGACGCCACACTGTTGCGCTCACTGCGCGAAACTAATTTCTGCTACTTCTTTGCGCCCGCCTTCCACCCAGCCTTCCGTGCTGTGGGTGCAGCCCGTAAGCGTCTCGCCGAAGGTGGACATAAATCTATCTTTAATATTCTCGGTCCACTCATCAATCCAGGCCACCCCGCCCATATGATGGTTGGGGTCTACGCTGAGCGCTGGGTCGAACCGGTCGCAGGAGCACTCGAATCACTCGGTGTACGCCGCGGTGTCGTCGTCCATGGAAAAGTTGGCGAAGGGATGGATGAGTTAACCACCGCCGGTCCGACCCGAGTGCGTGGCGTGGGCGAACTTCGCGCGATCAACGCTACTTGGTTGCCCGGTGACCATGGATTTGCAACGTGCGACCCCAAAGTACTCGTCGGTGGTACCGCTGAACAAAACTTTGCGACCTTTGGTGACCTCTTAATGGGTGGTACCGATGAAGGCCTAACCGACACCGTTTACTTAAGTGCCGGTACGGCACTTTGGGTTGCAGGCGTATCTGCGACCGTCGAGGCCGGCGCCACCCGTGCCCGTCAACTTGCTGCTGAGGGCACCGTGCGTGAGACTTTGCGAAACATTCGCGACCTTTACCGGAACTGACGCAACAGTTGCTCCGCGGTCCGCTCGCTGGCGCCGCGATTCGACGTATGCCAAGCGTTTCCGGCTTCGCCCATTTTGCGGCGTTCAGCGTGTTCGTGAATGAGGCGTTTTAAAATACGTGCAACACTCTCTGCGTTATCCGCACAGAGTGCTGCTCCAGATTTTTCGAGACCGGCACACATCGAACGGAAATTGCTCATGTGTGGGCCGTAGACGAGGGCGATGCCAGCGGCGGCACACTCCACAGGGGTTTGTCCACCCTCGTGCGGAGCCAAACTTTTCCCGGTGAAAGCTAAGTCCGCTGCGCGTGTCAGTTGACTGAGTTCTCCGGTGGTGTCAGCGAAATGAATCACGGTACCAGGTTGAGCGACTGGTCCAGCTGAC
Source organism: Opitutia bacterium (assembly GCA_003485955.1). GTDB lineage: Bacteria > Verrucomicrobiota > Verrucomicrobiia > Opitutales > UBA953 > UBA8828. The sequence continues at coordinate 4,120 of DNHH01000003.1, read as the reverse complement.
GAGCGCTGATGAAAAGGTATGCCAGCGGCCACGAGCTCGCGGCGGACAGCTTCGCGACGTTCAACGTGACGAGGCACGAGCAATAAACGCACATCGTTACCCTCATTGCGCATTTCTCCGACAAGCTTGATGAGCAAACTTTCTTCACCTGACCAAGTGGATGAGCCTAAGAGGATGACTGCTGAAGGGTTATCACCAAAACCAAGTTCCGTTCGTAGTTTATGGCGTTCCTGTTCGGATAATACGGTACCAGCGGCGACATCAAATTTCAGATTACCCATAACCTGAAGGCGATCTGCGGGGTAACCGAGTTCGCACAAACGCTCAGCATCGAGTTCGCTCCCCGCGCCAATCCACTTAAACACACCGAGTAATTTTTGGGTGATAAACGTAATCACTTGGTGTCGCGCAAAAGATTTATCCGACATCCGCGCATTAATTAAGTAAGCGGGGATACCGCGACGATGCGCTTGGCCGAGTAAATGTTCAGGCCAAAGTTCGCCTTCCGTTAAGACGATGTGATCGGGTTGGATACGTCGCCAAGCGGCTGCCGAGCAGGGCCAGAAATCCAGAGGGAAGTGTCCAATCGATAAACAAAGTGCCGAGTGTCTTTGGACAGCGAGGCGATGCCCAGTACTCGTGGTTGTGGTTAAGACAACTTCGACACGGCCAGATTGGTGAAGCCGGGTGAGTAGGGGGCCGATGGCTTCTACCTCGCCCACAGAGACCGCCTGAATCCAGATACGGGTGAAGCCTGGGCGTTTAGCCGGCAGGGCAGGGAAAAGCCCTAGGCGCTGGCTAAATCCCTTGGCATAGCCACCCCTGCGCAGCATTCGCCACACATAGTAAGGCGAGGCCAGCAAGAGCAGCGGAAGGAAGAGGACGCGGTAAGCCCACAACATCGGAGACCCCAACCTGCCTAACCCTGGCCTTCCTGTCAGCCTTTAATGCGGGCAGAGGGGGTATTTGACCCTATCTTTTCCACTTGCCTGGAGGCCGTTGGTAAGGTTGAAAGACCGTTCAACTCCCACTGAACCTGCCGGGTTTGGATGGGGCAAAACCCAAAACTGTCGGTTATAAGATTCTGAAGTTTTTCCCGTCCGGCCGGCGAAAAATAAAGAAGCCCACAAAATACATGAACATCACTGTTAAAGACCTCCTCGATGCCGGCGTCCACTTCGGACACCAAACGCGTCGCTGGAATCCACGCTCCCGCCCGTACGTCTTCGACCATCGGAACGGAATCTCCATTATTGATTTGGAGAAAACCCACGCCTGCCTCGAAAAGGCAGCTGCGGCGATTGAGGAGATTGTTGCTTCTGGCAAAGACGTCCTCTTCGTCTCCACCAAGCCACAAGCTCAGGATCTCGTTCGCGAAGCGGCGAAATCCACCAACATGCCTTTCGCAGTCACTCGCTGGCTCGGCGGCACCATGACCAACTTCGCAACTGTGAAGGTCTCCCTCGACACGTACCGCAAGTACCTCGTCATGGAGCGCGACGGTTCGCTCGCCAAGATGCACAAGAAGGAAGCGGCTGCCGTGAAGCGCGAAATGCTTCGCATGAATCGCAACTTCGAAGGCCTCCTCGAATTCCGCAGCCACCCAGGTGCGCTCTTCGTCATCGACACTAAACTCGAAGAGATTGCTGTTCACGAAGCTAACCGCCTCAACATCCCTGTAATCGGTCTCTGCGATACCAATTCCGACCCTAGCCGTTGCACCTACCCGATTCCGGGCAATGACGACGCTACCAAGTCGATCCGTATCGTTGTAGAAGTCATCACTCAAGCTATCCAATCCGGTCTCGCTCGTCGCTCCAAAGAGCAAGCCCCTCGTAAGGCTGTCTCAAGCGTCGCACGTACCGAAGTTGGCGACTCCAGCCAACCTGAAGTCACCATCTCGGCTGACCTTCAGCAAGCTGTCGATGCTGCCGGCCCTGAGCCTTTAGAAGATGGCCCTGTAGGCGGTGCAAAGCCCCGTCGCGCTCCTCGCAAGACCTCTAAGTAATTTTTACGATGTCTGCCATTACCGCACAAACGGTCAATGAGCTGCGTTCCCGTACGGGCGCAGGTCTCATGGACTGCAAGAAGGCTCTCACGGAAGCCGCCGGCGACATGGACAAAGCTGTCGAAATCCTTCGCATCAAAGGTATTGCTACCCGCGACAAGAAGGCTGGCCGCTCTGCCAACGAAGGTATCCTCGTCGTCCGTCTCTCAGCGGACGCTGCGAGCGCCACTGTTCTTGAGTTGAACTGCGAAACTGACTTCGTGGCCAAGAACGATGCCTTTATCGCTCTCGCCAATGACCTGCTTGCCCAGGTTGAAAAGCACGGCCACGAGAACCTTCTCGAACAAGCCTTCCACAAGGGTGGTAAAGTGAATGACTACCTCACCGAGCAAGTCACCAAGCTGGGTGAAAACTTAAAGGTAGCCCGCAGTCTCACGCTCAAGGCCGCCACCGGAAATCGTTTTTCCACCTATGTGCACAATGGCAGTAAGATTGCCGTCGTCCTCGAGCTGAACGCTCAAGGTGGTGCCGCAACCAACGCTGGTCTCTCCGACTTTGGCCGTCAGCTTGCCATGCAGGTTGTCGCCAATAGCGCTGAGTACCTCCGCCGTGATGAAGTTCCCGCTGATCGCCTCGATAAGGAGCGCGTCGTTGCCGAGGAATTCACCAAGTCGGAAGCCGATAAAGCGATCGCCGAAGCTCAACGCATTACCGAAGACTACAAAGGTCAGCTCGCTGAACAAAAAGCCGGCGCTAATGATCCTGCGATTGTTGCTGAGCTCGAGAAGCGTATCGTGAATTCCGAAAAAGCTGCCAAGGCCTCGGAAGCACGTAAGCAAGGTCAGCTCGCCAACATGGAAAAGATCAAGTCTGGTCGCGTCGACAAGTTCCTCTCCGAACGTTGCCTGCTCGAGCAGCCCTTCTTCC
>DNHH01000003.1:568-807 GCA_003485955.1 Opitutia bacterium | reverse complement strand
GCTCTTTCGCGGTGATCTTCTCCGCAAGTGCCATGAAAGCGTCTTGGACGCATGGGGCCTTGCGTCCTTCGGGTGAGGCAGCTTGGTGACTACCATCTGGTTGTAGCAGAGTCGCATCACCTGTTTGATTTAGGTAGAGCGGGATAATCTCTGTCTCAAAACGCTTGATGCACGCTGGGTTGATTAAAGGGAACACGCATTCCACTCGACGGAGGAAGTTGCGCTGCATCCAGTCGGCA
>DNHH01000003.1:0-329 GCA_003485955.1 Opitutia bacterium | reverse complement strand
CGGCTGTGCTCGAGGAAACGCCCGAGCACACTGCGCACACGAATGGTCGGACTCATCCCAGGCACTCCCGGTACGAGACAACAAATACCGCGGACGACTAAGTCGATCGGTACGCCCGCTTGCGAGGCTCGGTAAAGTGCATCGATGACGAGTGGGTCGACCAAACTGTTTACCTTAGCAAAGATACCCGAAGGCTTTCCTTTTTTCGCGGCCGCTGTCTCGGCATTAATCATTTCCACCATCTTCCGTTGTAAGTCAAACGGGGCGACAAGCAGGTGGTTGAACTTCGGCTTCGATAAATTACCTGTTAAGACATTAAAGAGTAGGCC
>DNHH01000018.1:14743-14941 GCA_003485955.1 Opitutia bacterium | reverse complement strand
GGAAACTAAACCCCGATGGCGCCTTCCTTTCCAACGGCCCAGGCGATCCCGCCGAGCTTGGTTACGCACACACAGCCGTCGCTGATTTGATTAAAGATTACCCTGTTTTTGGGATCTGCCTCGGACATCAAATTATCACCCACGCAATTGGTGCTTCGACCTACAAACTTAAGTTTGGTCATCGCGGCGGCAATCAAC
>DNHH01000018.1:8706-14559 GCA_003485955.1 Opitutia bacterium | reverse complement strand
GGTCATCGCGGCGGCAATCAACCGGTAAAGAATAGCGAGACGGATACTGTTTCCATCACTGCGCAAAATCACGGCTTCGCATCAAAGCCCGAAGAACTCGCAAAGTGCGGTGCCATCGTCACCGAGCTAAACTTAAACGACAACACCGTGGCTGGCTTACGCTTAAAAGATAAACCAGTGTTCTCCGTACAGTATCATCCGGAAGCTGGACCTGGTCCGAACGACGCTGATAAACTTTTTGCAGCCTTCTACGACATCGTTGAAAAGCACGCGAAGGCGAAGAAGTAAGCCAAGGGCTTAGTCGCAAAGCTAAGGATAGGTCCGTTCGCCCTTCCCCTGCGCCTGGCGTAATTCTATCCTTTAGCCCGCAAGGCTTTACCCCCTAGTGTCTGCGCATGCTCACCTGCCGTAAAGTCTACGCAGACATTCCTTTTGCCCACCGACAACACCGGCATAGCGGGCATTGTGCGCATATTCACGGGCACAGCTGGAGCCTAAGCCTAACCTTTGCCTGCAAAGAGCTCGACCGTCATGGCTTCGTTGTCGATTTCGGAGGCCTTGGCTTCATCCGTGAATGGATAGACCAATACCTTGATCATGCGTGCGTCGTCGGCGCAGATGATCCTGAACTGAGTTGGCTAAAGTCTAAAAACGGTAGCGTTTTCAAACTTTTTGTCATCGAAAACGCATCGGCCGAAGGCATCGCGCGCCACCTTCACGCTCAACTTGATCCACTCGTAAGAGCTAAGACCGAAGGCCGCGGCTGGATTGCAGAGATTGAGTTACATGAAGATAGCCGTAACTCCGTGCGCTTTGTGCCGTGATGTATCCTGTCAACGAGACCTTCTTAAGTTGGCAGGGCGAAGGCGTTCACCTCGGACGGAAAGCATTCTTCATTCGCCTCCAAGGTTGCCCAGTCCGCTGCACATGGTGCGACTCTGCTTCTACCTGGCACCCCAACCATATACCTAAAGACATTCGTAAACTCTCGGCCGATGCACTCGCCGCAGAGGCTGCCGCTGCCCAACCCGAATTTGTTGTCATTACCGGCGGTGAACCTTGCATCCACGATTTAAACGCTTTGATTGCAGCGCTCAATAAAGTCAAGTTACCCGCACACCTCGAAACCTGCGGAGCCTATCCAATCGCTGCAGGCTTTGCATGGGTGACGGTAAGTCCTAAATGGAATAAGCCGCCCATCGCTGAAGCCCTTACCCAAGCCGATGAATTAAAAGTCATTGTGGAAGATGCCGAATCAATCGGGAAATGGCTGCTAACCTTAGGTGGCGTTTGGCCATGTCCAACGGTCTGGCTTCACCCTGAATGGTCACAGCGTGCGAACCCGGCCGTACTCCGCGCAATTACGGATGCAGTTAAGACTTTCGGGGCCCCGCTGCGCGCCGGCTGGCAAATGCATAAGCCATACGCAGCGGACTCACTGGATACACGCTCACGTCCACCTACGCCACTCGGCGGAGAGGCGAGCCAAGGTTACTAAGCGTCGCTCTTTAAGCGATGTAGTCTGTTGGGTCTTTCACGCCAGCTTTTGTAAAAGCTTCGCGCCGTTCCACACAGGTACCACAACGTCCACAGTGACGTTCGCCGCCAACATAACACGACCATGTCAGGTGCAGGGGTGCTTTTAATTCAAAACCGCGCCGGACAATTCTGGATTTATCCCAATCTACAAATGGACGCTCCAGACGCACGGAGTGCCAATCACAGAGACTTAAAGCTTTGTCCATCGCAGCCGCGAATTCAGGACGGCAATCGGGGTAAATCGCATGATCTCCGCCATGGGCGCCATAAACAATAGTCTCAGCTTTGGTCGCAACTGCCCAACTCCCTGCCATCGCCAAGAGCAGCATATTACGATTTGGAACAACCGTGGCCTTCATCGACTCCGCTTCATAATGACCTTCGGGTACGCTTTGGGTAGTATCGGTTAACGCATTCACACCCATTAAATCGGCAACCGAACGAAGGTCTGCCACTTTATGCTCAATGCCGAAATGAGCGACCACGGCACGGGCTGAATCAATTTCACGACGATGGCGTTGACCGTAATCAATGGTGAGTGCACGCACCGTGCGCCCCTCTGACATTAAATGCGCGAGTAAGACGGTAGAATCAATGCCACCTGAGAGAATGAGGACGCTGCTGGCCACAGGAGGAAAGTAAGAGACGAAGGACGAAGGACTAAAGACTAAAGGAAAGGTACGTTCAATGACGTCAGTCTTTAACCTTAGTCTCAAGCAGTCCCAAAGCGTGCTTCAAACTCTCTGACCGTAACATCCAAGCCAGGGTAACAACGACCGGCTATTGCTAGGGATTCATCTCTAATCGCCTTCGGAATGCCCCAGAGCGCTTGGCTAACTGAACCCGTAATCGCTCCGAGCGTATCGGCATCACCACGAATCGACGCTGCAAAGCGGATTGCAGACTCAAAGTCTTCTGTACCGACAGCAATCGCCATGCATTCCGGGACACACCTTTGACAGGTTTCGTTATATTCATGCGTCTGGCGAATTACATCCAAGTTCGGCAATGGACCGTAGTATTTTTCCGCCATCAACCGAACGGCCTGCGGATCACGCGTCTTCCGCGCAACCCATGTACATGCTGCCGTACACAGTGCCCCTTTGATGCCTTCGGGATGACTATGCGAAGGCAGAGCACTCAACCTGGCATGCTCGAGTACGTCCTCTAAGTCATCAAATGCCCAGGCAATGGGTGCCACGCGCATCGCCGAACCATTTCCGTAAGAGGCACGATTTTCCACGCCACCCTCTTTAACCCACTCGGCAAACCCATGACCAAAAGCCGCGCTGAGAGGAACGCGGTGTGCGTTTTTTTCAAAAAGTGCAACCGATTCGAGAAGGTAAGGACGGTAATCTTTATCCCCCTTAAGCAGCGCCCGTGCGATTAGCCACGTCAGCAGTGAATCGTCCGTCGGCGATGAATGTTCGACAAATAATTTGAAGTCAGAGCGATCATTGCCGCTGAATTCATGAACCGAACCGATGATATCACCTGTAATTGCTCCAAGCATAAGATGTTATATGCCCAGAGGCAGAATGAAGGCGATTCTGCAGTCTGTCATACCATCCAAACTGACGATTTAGACTCTACGTATCTTTTTCCCTTTCCCCGCCACCCTTTCCATCTTCCACTAAGACCATGCCGATTGCCCTCCTTTCTGTCTCTGATAAAACCGGCCTCGTACCCTTCGCCACCAGCTTGGTGAAGCAACACGGCTACAAACTCCTTTCGACCGGCGGCACTTCTAAACTACTCCGCGAAGCAGGGCTCCCTGTCACGGATGTTAGCGAACACACTGGCTCGCCCGAGATCATGGAGGGTCGGGTCAAAACCCTGCACCCAAAAGTCCACGGCGGACTCCTCTGCCGACGTGATTCCGCTGAACACCTTGCCGAAGCCAAAGCCAATGGCATCGAACTCATCGACCTCGTCGTCGTTAACCTCTACCCCTTCGAGCAGACGGTCGCTAAGCCTGACTGCGAGTTCGATGATGCCATCGAGAATATCGATATCGGCGGACCGTCCATGTTGCGCAGTGCGGCTAAGAACCACGCCTCTGTAAGCGTCGTTACTGACCCAGCTGATTATGACCGAGTGCTCGCCGCTCTCGCTGCACCCGAACAACTCGCCGCCCTGCGCCGTGATCTCGCCCTGAAAGTCTTCCAGCGCACGGCTGCCTACGACGCCGCGATTGCCAACTACCTTGAATCACAGTCGGAACCAGGCGCCGGCAATGTCCTAGGGCTTCCTTCACGCTTCTCACTCACCCTACCCCTCGCCCAGCGTCTCCGCTACGGTGAAAACCCTCACCAGCAAGCGGCGCTTTACGGGAGTTTCCATGAAGCTTTTGAGCAACTCCAAGGCAAGGAACTCAGTTTCAACAACATCCTCGATATCACCGCGGCAACTTACCTGATCGGCGAATTCGAGAAGCCTACCCTCGCCATCCTTAAACACACCAATCCGTGTGGTGCAGCTTCCGCTCCTACCCTGATCGAGGCATGGCACCAAGCATTTGAGACCGACCGTCAGGCGCCTTTCGGCGGTATCATCGTCATGAACCGTACGGTCGACAAAGCTTTAGCCGAGGCGATTGCTGAAATCTTCTCCGAAGTTATTATCGCTCCTGAGTTTGACGCCGACGCCACCGCCATCTTCGCCAAGAAAAAGAATCTTCGATTAATGCGTGCAAAGGTTGGCTTACGCGCCGATACCCTGCGCGAAGTGCGTGCCGTTATTGGCGGGGTACTCGTTCAAGATCGAGACCAGAAGCCAGTTAACACGCGCGAATTCAAAGTTGTAACGAAACGCGCACCGACCCCTACGGAAATGGAAGCGATGCTCTTTGGTTGGCGCGTCGTTCGACATGTAAAATCCAATGCCATCGTCTACGCCGGTCGCGAACGCACGCTCGGCGTGGGTGCCGGTCAAATGTCCCGTATCGACTCTTCGCGGATTGCGATTTGGAAAGCTGGCGAAGCCAAACTTCCGCTTCAAGGATCTGCGGTCTGCTCGGATGCCTTCTTCCCCTTCCCTGATGGACTGATTGCCGCCGCTGATGCTGGCGCCACCTGTGCTATTCAGCCAGGAGGCTCAGTTAAGGATGCCGAAGTCATCGCTGCAGCGGACGCACGCGGTATGGCCATGGTCTTCACCGGCCAACGCCACTTTAAGCACTGAGGCGTCGCCTAGGGGGCTGCTTCGAAGACTAAAGGCTAAAGACTAAAGATAGAGGCAGTCCGGTGACCGGAACGCTTACTTTAGTGCTTAGTCTCGCGAAACCCTGTGCCTCAGGCTGGAATTTCCACAAACTCTGCAATCGATGTGACGGGCGCCTCGGGTGCCGTGCGCTTCATCATGCCCGCAAGTACAGCACCAGGACCACATTCATAAAACTGAGTGATACCACTTGCAGCAGCGGCACGACAATTGTCTTCCCAGTATACCGAGGAGACGACTTGTTTTGCTAACGCTGTACGCAGAGCTGAAGGATCACTAACCGCTTCACCTGTCGTGTTAGTGTAAACCGTAACCTTCGGGGTATTAAAGGGAATGTCGTTGAGGAATTTCTCAAAGGCAACACGTGCAGGCTCCATCAGGCGACTATGATAGGCACCGGCAACTGTAAGTGCTTTAACAAGTTTGAAAGGACCAAACTCTTTCGCACGCGCCACGGCCGCATTCACCTTTTCAGCCTCACCTGAAATGACAACCTGCCCGGGGCAGTTGAAATTAGCCGCCTGAATGTCAAAGGCACCGCAGAGTTTAGCAATGTCGTCGCGCGAGCCGCCAATCACTGCAGCCATACCGCCCTTGGAAGACTCACAGGCTTGCTGCATCAAACGACCACGCTCGGCAACAATGCGTAATCCGGTCTCAAAATCCCATACGCCCGCATAGGCGTATGCCGTTAGTTCACCGAGGGAAAGCCCAAGACATGCTTTGAGATTCTTAAGGTGGCCGCGTTCGCGCAGGATTTCAGCAATAGCATAACCCTGCACATAGAGCGCAGGCTGACAGACGCGCGTCTCGGTCAGAGTCTCGGCCGGTCCGTTAAAGCAAACCTCCTTAAGATCGAACGGAAGTACCTTTGCTGCCCGATCGTAAATCGATTTAGCGACAGGGTTAGCCTCATAGAGAGACTTGCCCATACCTACCACTTGTGCGCCTTGGCCAGAGAAGAGCAGAGCGATTGACATGTCTTACCGTAGGACAACCATCTGGCATTTTGCGAGCCAGCAATCCGCTCCTATTTTTGATATAGACGATCGACTTTATTTCCAGCTGCCAACAAATAGGCCATTAAATCTG
>DNHH01000018.1:8333-8512 GCA_003485955.1 Opitutia bacterium | reverse complement strand
GCGCATTCACTAAACCGACGGGCATTGAACTGATTGCGGAGCGCTCTATTGATTGAATGTCGGAGTGATTCAGTGTGACTTGCTGAGATGGATAAAAGGGGTTGATGGCGACCTGCACTTTATCGGCAGTATCTGAAATGATTCGTCCGATAAATTTGGTGCCATCCGTTCGCATAATT
>DNHH01000018.1:1938-8123 GCA_003485955.1 Opitutia bacterium | reverse complement strand
ATAACAGACTGTGTATACTGATCTGAAACCACTGCACTCGGATTAACGATGCTTTGAATAAGGTCAGCGGGCGTCATCCGTGAGCCGACGCCGGTCAAATCCGGCGCCTGCGCACCACCAAAATCACCGACGCGGTGACACATTGAACAGGCCGCAGCCTGGAACATGCGCTGTCCGTTCTCGAAGTTATGGCTATTGGACTGTTTCCATGCAGCGAGGATTCCGTCCTCGGTCCAACTACGCCCAGGACCCTTGGCGACAGGGCGCACCTCAGCGACTTTTGGTGGCTTAATCTCGGCGTAGGCAGCGCGTTCAGAGTTAGGCACATTCTCGAGCGCTGCCTTGCGTATATTGACAACGAAACCGCGCAAGCTGTGTCCGCCTTTGGCCTCGGCCATCTCATCGAGCATCCCAAAGAATTCCTGGCGCAACTCTGGCGTCCAACCCACCTTCGCGCGTGCAAGATAGACGGCGTACCCGATACGTACTGTCGTTGGGGTAACCTTGAGGGCTGCGTTCACATCCTTCGCATAGTTATCATTACGCGTGAGTAGTTCATGATCGACCACGAGACCTGGTTGCGACTGCGCCTCGCGCATGCGCTTAACGTACTTGGCGGGCGCATCCGGTGCATCGACCGCAATAGCGAGTTCAGCCAATTGACGATTAATCATATCGCCGAAATTGAGTGCGTTATTGAGAATAGATTTACGCAAGAATGGTTTGCCACCCGCGTTAGCCTGCCAGCCACCAGAATCTTCAGGTATATCGTAGCGCGCCAGCGCGACATGCATTAAGCGGACGACGTCGAGACTGTCCTCGCGTTGAGGCACTTCAGTGACATGCATGGCGACATCCATGATTCTTCTAAGTTGATCCTCAGACTTTGGATTACCACAACGTGCTAAGGCTAAGGCAGCGTTGAGCTTAAGATTCCCATAAATATCTCCAGGACGATGCACGATTCGCTTCTCCCACAGTTCAACAGGCTGAGCTTCGACGACGATACGGGCTGCGTAACGAATCCATCGGTCGTCGTGACCCATCAGCGGCCATGCTTTATCTAATGCGATGGCTGGTATGGTTGAGAGACGTAACTGCTCAAGTTCCCGGCGGAGCTTCTGCTCAGGCGTGGACTCATACCAAGCGACAGGCTCGGTGGACTCGGTGCCTGTATAGCGAATGCGGTAAAGCACGCTCTGTGAACCTCGCCCACCTACGGTCACGTAGAGCGCACCATCCTGCGGACGTACAATGACATCTGTTAGTGGCAATGGCTTGCCCGATGCGAAAACTTCTTTCGTCCCTGACCATGCAGCACCGTTCGGCGTCAGATGAATCGCATAAAGCGTGCCGTAGGTCCAATCGCAGGCAAAGAAGGCGCGTTGGTATCGAGCGGGAAACTTGGTACCCGTGCCAAAGGTAACTCCCGTTGGACTACCTGGACCGATTTCAAGAATCGGCGGTTGCGTGTCGATGGTCGGCTCAGGGATACAAGCGGAACCAGAGCGCCAGCCAAGTTCGCCTCCCGGTGTGGCGAGGTAGATGCGCGTTGGACGATACCAAGGCGCTCCCATGTCCCACTCCATGTCGCTATCGAAAGTAAAGATGTCACCGTCCGGAGCCACCGCGAGGTCGTAAGCATTGCGCATGCCGACCGTCACACGCTGCCAACCGGTACCGTCTTGATTCATACGGGCAATCCAACCGCCAACGGCGCGAATGCCTACAGCATGACCGTTGGGATCCTCGAAACGTTCAACCAAAGTGTCTTCAGCCCAATGTGGTTTGGGCCCAGGTAACTCGTCGGCCGGTAACTTCGTATGGTTGCCTGCAATGACGAGGATTGTGCCGTCGCGATCGAGTACGAGCTGGTGCGGGCCGTGTTCACCCGAGCCTTGGATGCGGCGCAGTAAGACCTGATCAGAAAAAGAGCCGTCGGCCTGGGGGTCACGTAGACGCCAAATGCCAGTGTTACTACCCTCGGCGACAATTGCGTAGAGTGAGTTTTGGACAAAGAGCAAACCGTGAGCTCCCTTAAACTTTGTCGCGATGGCCGTGACGACTGGTTTGCTTGGATCAGACAACGCAATGCGCCAAAGCCCACCGCCTTGATCGCCAGCGACGAGATCGCCGTTGGGAGCGACCGCGAGACTCACCCAAGAACCCTGCGTAGCCTTAGGAACTATGTAGACTGTCTCAGCGACAAAGCCTTGAGGTACACTGAGGGGCTCAGTTGCCAACAGGTAGTTAGAAAATCCAAATAAAAGCAGAGCACTCCAACGGGGCATGTTCTTTAGACCAATAGCCATCGAGTGGGTTCCCTCTTGCCGTTAGAGATTAGCAATGCCTGATAAGGCCATGTCTATCGATACTCCTGTCTGTACTGAATGCACGATGACCGATATCGCGACACATCCAGACAAGTGGGAGTGCATGACCTGTGGACATGAATGGCCGCTCGAAATCGCCGCCGTGACAACGGATGGCCCCAAAGTTATACGCGACGCTGTCGGCAACATTCTGACCGACGGGGATACCGTCGTGCTCATTAAAGACCTCAAACTACGCGGTTCATCGCAGGTACTCAAACAAGGCACCAAAGCTAAAGACATTCGCCTGGTCGACGGCGACCACGACATCGACTGCAAAATCGACGGCACCAAAATGGGCCTGAAGTCCTGCTTCGTGAAGAAAGCGTAAGGCGGCACCACCCGCCGCGAGACTAATGACTAAGGACTAAAGGCCGTTGCAGGCCCGTAAAGGGCAAGGCGATTGTCTTGAAGTCAGCCTTTAGTCCTTAGTCCTTAGTCTGCGCGTAGCGCGTAAGTCCTTAGTCTCCCTTTAGGCCTTAGTCTTTAGTCTCCTTTTGCCTTAGTCCTTAGTCTGCGCGTAGCGCGTCAGCCCTTAGTCTCCCTTAAGTCCCAGCTTCTCGAGAATTCGGCGAAGGTCTTCGTCACCGACATAACGAATGGTAATCTGCCCATTGGGACCACGACGAACAACAGTGACGGGCGCAGCTAAGTGAGAAGTTAAGCGCTTCTGAATATCAGCAAGTACGTCAGCGACCTTGCGGCGGCGATCATGTGGACGGGCCGCCTGGAGCTGATGAATAAGTTTTTCGGTCGCACGCACCGAAAGATCGTCTTCGACAATCCGACGTGCTGCCTGGATTTGATGCGAAGCCTGCTCAAGTCCGAGCAAAGCCTTCGCATGACCTGCACTCAATTTCCCCTTCGTTAAATAGCCTAAAACTTCGCGATCCAATTGTAGTAAACGGACTGAATTGGCAATGGTTGCACGCGGCTTACCGAGACGCTCGGAAACCGCTTCTTGAGTTAATTTAAAATCGCGCATCAGCGAAGCAATCCCGAGGGCTTCATCGACTGGGTTAAGATCTGCACGTTGTAAGTTTTCGACCAACGCAAGCACCGCACTCACAACATCATTCACTTCCAAGACGCGTGCAGGTATAAGCTTAATACCTAATAACTTAAATGCACGGAGACGACGCTCGCCGGCAATCAATTCATAACCGCCAGCAACTTTACGAACAACCACAGGCTGAATCAGACCTTCCGCACGAATGGATTCCGCAAGTTCCTTGACCGAATGGTCATCAAATTCGCGACGTGGCTGACGTGGATTGGGTACAATCTGGCCGACAGCTACTTCAAGAATACCAACAGGTGCAGAAGGAGAGGGTGTTGAAGTCGTTACTCCAGGAATAGGTGCGGGCGTCGGTGCAGGTTTATTGCCAGCGCCACCGGCAATTAAATTGCCAAGGCCACGTCCAAGATTCGATTTTTTAGGGGTGCTCATGGTAAATCAGCCTAAAGGGATTAGGGCTGAGGGATGAAGATTTCCGAGTCTGCCTTAACTTGGTTAGGATTGTCCATCTGGTTCGCTTTTAATATCCACTCAACTTTCGATCCGTTACGACGGGCAATACCACTTAAAGACTCACCCGCCTTCACCTTATAACGAATGCCAGTACGAGGCATATCGGGCGGCAGGTTATCTGTTGGACGAGTTACCGTGGGTTGTGCGGATGGTTCAGCAGTGGACGTCACAGGCTGTCCCGCAGATGGCGTTGATACAGGCACTACCGCTGTCGAGCTGGTTCGATTCGCAAGCGCTGCATTCACCTGTTTAGTAAATGTCGCAAAAGCGGCATCGAGTTCCGTGCGCAGCGCGTTCGTCTTCTTATCGACTTCGGCGAGAATGGCTTGGCGATCTGCAGTTGAATTTCCAGCTGCAGGGGCAGGATTCGCACGCAATGCACGGACGGCATTTTGTAAATCGGTGATTTGCTCTGAGAGACGGGCGACGTCCATGCGAACCTGCGCGACGTCTTGTTCGAGGCCGGCGACCTGCGAAGCCGAAGGCGACTGCTGTGCAAAGAGTGCGGAAGTTAATAACAAACAAGCGGACAGGCGATTCATCGGGAGGGGCTTAAGGGCTATAGACTTAACGGACTCGATGCCCTCTGACAAGGATGGGCCGCCTAAACCGCGTCAGAACTAGCCGAGCGGACGGCCCGGGCAGCCACTAAAAGCGAAGAAGTCAGCATAACCACGGCCGCAACCCAGGGGGCAAGCAAGCCAGCGGCGGCTAGGCCAATTCCCACAAAATTATACCCTGTCGAAATCCAAAGGTTAACTTGGAGGTCTCGGCGGACTTTTCGACAAAGTTGAATCGACTCAGGAATTGTGGATAGACGGTCAACGACCACGACCGCATCGCAACTCTGTTGTGTCAAATCCGCCCCACTTGCCATGGCTAAAGTCGCGTGCGCATCCGACATCCCTTCGAGATCATTCAGTCCATCACCGACAAAGAGCACCTTCCGACCAGATTGATTTAATGCGCGCACCCTAGCGGCTTTACCTGCTGGCGAAAGTCCACTGGAAATTTGGGCACCTTCAATTGATGTCCAAGCTGGTGAAGGATCTCCCGTGAGTACTTCCACATTTAATCCGAGCTTATGCAAGGCCTGCACAGTCGAGCGAGCATCCACCCGCAACGTTTCACATAAAATAACTACCGCAACCGCTCGTCCATCGAGTGCGACCCAGATGCGCTTACCGCTGAGCAAATCGGCAAAAGAGAAATCAGCAGAGGTTGGCATCAGACTTCTCTCACCGATGCGCAGTTCACCACCATCCCACTTTCCAACCACACCTAAACCTGGCTGAGTTTCGACTTTTAATCCAGGGAGTTCAACGGGTGATGCTAATTGTACCAACGCAGCCGCTAACGGGTGGCGGGCGCGGGATTCAACGGTAGCAATTTTCTGACGTAAATCGGTTTCGCCAACATTCGCAGCAGGGCTTAAATATATACGTTCAATCGTCGGCAGACCTTCGCCGAGTGTTCCGGTTTTATCCAATACAACTGTATCAACCTCCGCTAACTTCAGCACGGTGTCACCCGAACTGGGTGCGAGTCCGATTCGCCCAAGGCGATGCAACGCACTCATCACCGCTACGGGCGTAGCTAAACCGAGCGCACAGGGACAAGCCACTAAGTAAACGGCGAGCATCGCCCGTAAGCCTTTTTCAAAGTGTCCGTAATACGCCCAACCCGAATATGTGATCAATCCAGCGATGACTACAACAGGCAGGAACCAGCGAAGTAGTGCATCCGCATCACGGTGAATACGCGTCGGCGTATCCAGTGCACGTACTACGGCGTCAAGTACCGCATCCATGCGACTGGCTTTACTTAAATCAGGTGCAATCTGGAGGTAACCGTCATCCGCAATCACCGATCCCGCAAAAGCTCTGTCGCCGATATGTTTCGCAACCGGGAAAGGTTCACCCGTTACCGCCGCTTCCACGACCGTCGCAGAGCCGGAAGTCACAGTGCCGTCGATAGGAATTGTTTCACCTGCGAGGACAGCTACTCGTTGGCCTTCACGTAAATTGGAACGCGGTTGGCGCAGGGGCACTCCGTCTGAGCCCACAACCGTGACGGTGTCCAAGGTGGTACGTAGAGCAGCTAAAGCGGCATTGGCCTGGCCCCGACTTCGTTCACCCAAAAGTGATCCAAAGGTATAGATAGCTAAGACAATCGGAATGACGTCGTAATAAACACTACCACGACCTGTGAACGTCGAGATAGCTGAGAGCACGAGTGCGCCAAATGCTGAAAGTAGAAAAAGCGACTCGAGAGTTAACTGA
>DNHH01000018.1:1548-1789 GCA_003485955.1 Opitutia bacterium | reverse complement strand
CGCCAAACGCCGAAAGCAGAAAAAGTGACTCGAGCGTCAACTGACGCCGACGCCAAGTCTGCCAAGCTCCCCGTACAAGTGGCCAACCAAGCAGAGCAAACGCGACCACCGATGCAGTGAGTAAGTATCCGTGAATACCCCAATAAACCCGGCTGAAATTTGGAATTTCGCGAACGCCATCAACTTCACGATCTAGATTTATCCCGAAGGTCATGTTCAAACCTGCCAGCACTAAACAAAA
>DNHH01000018.1:626-1370 GCA_003485955.1 Opitutia bacterium | reverse complement strand
CCAGCACTAAACAAAGCCCGAGCTTCCACCAAGCTGGCCCTGTGGTATCGGGTCGCTGGGCATGACAACACGCGGGAGCTTGAGGCTCAATCGGCTTTGGCTGACAACACGCACCCATACCTTACTTTGACTTAGATTAGAACGGGATGCGACTTCTTTGCATAATCGGTCTTTGCCTCTGACCCTGAGAGCCCTACCCTTTGGCTACATGAACCACCTTCATCCCTACTGGCGGATGCGCTATATTGAGAGCCGGAAGAAGCCAGCAGCTGGTAACCCCTTCCCCGAATTACTCGCAGCTCAAGACGACCGGAGCTCACTCATCGTCCACCGTGGTAAGACCTGTTTTATTTTGCTGAACAACTTTCCTTACAATCCCGGACACTTAATGGTGCTACCGAATCGAGTAGTCGCCGAACTTGCGGATCTCACACCTGATGAGCGTGCTGAGTTTCTTGAACTCGTTATCCGTGCACAAAAGGTCTTACAAGCGACGATGCGTCCAAGCGGATTCAATATTGGGATTAATGTCGGCAAAACTGCCGGCGCAGGTATTCCTCAACACCTGCATGCACACGTGGTGCCTCGCTGGGAAGGCGATCATAACTTTATGCCCGTCACAGCTGAGACGCATATTCTCCCTCAAGCACTGGAAGAACTTTGGGAGAAACTTCACGCCGCCTTTTAATCTATGAGCCGCGTTGTTGATACGACCAGCCGTCGCAAAGGCTTTCCCGCACCGCT
>DNHH01000018.1:0-423 GCA_003485955.1 Opitutia bacterium | reverse complement strand
TGCTGCCTTGGACCTTCAGCGCTGGGCGAAATGCCCTAAGGGCATGCTCTCAGTGGTTTTTGTTGGGGATAAAGAAATATCCCAGATCCATAAAACATTCATGAATGACGCGTCGGTGACGGACGTCATTACCTTCATCGGCGAAGCCCACCCCGCTGAACCATTTGCCGGCGAAATCGTCATCAATGTCGACCAAGCCGGTCGCGCGGGGCCCGAGCATGGCCAGTCCGCAAAGTCTGAGTTGTTACTTTACTTGGTACATGGCTGGCTACATCTCGCAGGCTACCGCGACAAAAAACCCGCCGATGCCAAGATGATGCGCGCCGCTGAAGCGAAGTGTCTCAGCTACCTTAGCAAGCGCCGGATCACACTCTGAGTCAGCCCGTGCACAAGCGACCAAAGTCTAAAGCTAAATGACTAAAG
>DNHH01000068.1:21025-22142 GCA_003485955.1 Opitutia bacterium | reverse complement strand
GGAAGTTATACCCAAAAATCTTACCAAGATAATTTAACGAAGCTTCAGGACTGGCTTAAGACGCAGTTGGAATACGAAGCCATTGGTGAACCTTACGCCGTTTATTGGAATAGCCCGTTCGTTCCCGGTTTCTTAAAGCGCAGCGAAGTGCATATTCCTGTGCGCATTAAGCCAGTGCCGCTTAAGCGCTGAGAAATCGACTACGGTCTTTTTTGAACAGATTAAATCCAGGTTAACTGGCGCCAAGCCAGTCCCTGAGCCACTTCGCGGGCGAGGGCAGGTCCGCGGAAAACTAGGCCGGAGTAAATTTGGACCAGCGCTGCACCTTCATCCATGAAGCGACCCGCATCGGCGGCTGAGAGAATACCTCCACAGCCGATAACAGGTATGCGCCCGTCGGATGTTTTGCAAAGGTAGCGTACGACTTCTAGCGCACGTGGAAGAAGGGGAGCGCCACTTAAGCCGCCGGTGGCTTCGCAAGCCTCAGTACCGTGTGGGCGAGAAATGGTGGTATTGCTCGCAATGATTCCTGAAAAAGATGTTTCAGCAACGACAGCGAGGATGTCGTCGAGTTGTCGTGGATTGAGGTCGGGAGCAATCTTTAGGAATAGTGGACGCGACCCTTCCGTGAGTTCTTGGTTCGCTTTCTGAATTTGCGAGAGCAGCGAGAGGAGTGGGCCACGATCCTGGAGTGTGCGTAGCCCAGGTGTGTTTGGGCTGCTGATGTTGATTGCAATGTAGTCGGCGTGAGGGGCTAAGGCTTTGAACGAGGCGAGGTAATCTTTGGCCACGGCTTCGCGGTCGGATGGATCGACGATCTTGGACTTACCAATATTGATGCCCAAGGGGGCAACCCGGTCGCCGCGCTTTGGTCCACTGGCAATCCTGCGAGCAATAGCTTCCGAACCTATGTTGGGGAAGCCGTAGCGATTAACGACAGCTCGAAGGCTTGGATAGCGGAAAACACGCGGTTTTTCATTCCCGGGCTGTGCATGCCATGTGGCTGTACCTATCTCTACGTGCCCAAAGCCCAGTGCAGCGGCCCCTTTCCAGCCCAAAGCGTCTTTATCAAACCCAGCAGCCAACCCTACGAAGTTAGGAAAAGACAGCCCAGCGA
>DNHH01000068.1:19276-20826 GCA_003485955.1 Opitutia bacterium | reverse complement strand
CCTTAATGGGCTTAGCCCCGGCAGGTGTGACTGAGCGTTCGAGCCAGGCCCGAAGTGGGCCTGTAGAGCCAAGTAGGGCCATTCCACGAAGGGCTAGGGTATGGGCTGCTTCAGGGTTCATCGCGAAGAGCGCCCGAGTTGCCACTTTTTCGTAAAGGATTCCCATGGGGTCATCATGAGTGGCCTTTTGGCTAAGGAGAAGTCGGAAGGAGGGGGTTTCTCAAAACTATTGCCAGCCAGCGTAGGTCTGACATTTCCAAACCCGCATGCCTCCCTCGTCGTCCAAGCTGAATTGGTCTACCGTCCGTTTTGATAAGAAAGCCGCCCTGTGGTGGGTCAAAGAGACGTCCGACCCTCGCCATTACGAGCCCGATGGCCTCGGCATTCTTGATCCGCGTCAAATGACGTGGGTTCTCGACATGCTTGACCCGCTTCGCGAGTACGGACTTTCCAACGAAATTATCGAAGCCGCCTTCATTCCATTTCAAATTCAAACAGTTGATAAGGACGATCTCGTCAAGTTGGCGCGCGTGGCCGAGCACTTGCTTGAGTCCGAAGAGATGCTCTTTGGTCTACCCAACGTTAAGGATGGCGACAAAGGTGCCTACGCAGATTTTCTCGAGCACATCATGCGTCTGCGCGTGAAGTTCTTAAACGACAACATTAAGCTCGAGCAGAAGTTGACCTACGAAGACATCGATGAACATGTTGGTGATATTCGTAACCAAGCGCTGATTGAAGCTCGCGACATTCATCCACTCGAAGAAATCACCGATATCTTGGACTTTGTGCCCGAAGGCCACGAATTGCCTGTCGATGACGAGGATGATGAAGCCAAGCCCGCCCGGCGTCGTCCAGAAGACGAAATTGAAGATCTTCCTGAGGCAGACGAAAAACTCTCTGAAGATGAAACGATGCGCTGGGGCGACGAAGAAGAGCGCGGTGGTGAAGGTGGCGAAAGCAGTGAAGGCGGAGAGTCCTCCGGCCGTTCGCGCAAACGCCGATAATCAGCGCGCTGGCGTTTCTGTAGGCTTGGGCGACGTCGCAGGTTTACCTGCGGCTGAGCTACCCTTGAAGTCAGATTGTTTCGTCGTGGCTATAACCTTGTCGCTACCAACCGAAGGGTAGAGCCAAGCACGGCGGCTATCGCGATCGATAGCAATCGGTTGCGCCATTAGAAAATCGTCGCCCAAGATATTATGCTCTTCGTCGCGGTAGAAGGTAATGCCTTTCAGCGGCATATTGCCGAGGCGTAAGGACTTAATTAAGCAGACCTCTTGTTTTACAAAGGAGACGCCACGTACGGTCGCCACACTTCCGTAGCCACGAAAGATGGTTTTTCCAGTAAACTTCATTGATGTGACGTACGATCGTGAAGCGCCTGAATCAATGAGCACAGGAACTTTACGACCATCCACGACGATATTAACGTTACAATGTCCACCGCGACTGAAACAGGGAACTTCATGTGCAGCGGATGTATCGGGCACGGCACCAATCAGCATCGTGCGATTGGCTAGGTCCATATAGAAAGGTCCTTTAAAGAGAAT
>DNHH01000068.1:0-19039 GCA_003485955.1 Opitutia bacterium | reverse complement strand
CTTCATTCCTTTAAGAGCGAGCACCGCCACATGGAAGTTGCTCCAGGTACCGCCGCCCATTTCGAGTTTATCAACGCGAACGTAATCAATTTCGCTTTTCCCGGTATTACCCATCGTGGGCAAAGTCATCTCTGGCTTGAGGTTGAGCTTGGCGGCCGCCGCTTCCGTCAACACTCCCAGCCCTTGGCAACCCGTGTCGACACCGAACACTAAATCAACGCCATTGACCTTAACTTTAACCGTGGGAATTTCACGCATAATGATATGCACATTTGCGTAGCCCGCTTCTGGCATTTGAATTTCAGGCTTCAGCAACTTTTGTTGCTGAGCATTCACCAGAGAGGTCAATGCAATCAGGAGACAGGTGAAAAGTGTGCGTGGCATAGTTATCTCTGGAAGTAAGCGAGACGGGTTATCTGTTTTGTCTCTGGGGTTTACCGTGAATTAAGAAAGTGTTTGGGTCGATACAGGACTGATTTTAAGACGTCGCCGCACCAGAACCGCTAAAGCGAATAAAGCGATGGAAGGGGGTGTTATCCAGTCGCCATGTCTGACCCAGAAGGTTGGCGTCTCGCGACGCTGGGTGTTGTAACTGACAGACGGCAATGCGAACCCGCCTTGAAAGTAAATGGTGTCTTCACGAAGTACAGGCGTACCGCGTCCGAGCGTATCCATGCTGCCGCTCCAACCTGCATTCCCGCAACGCACGACAGGTAGGCGCGTAGCTGCGGCCAGTAGCGAGCTATGCGCAGCGTGTTGCCATGCGCCGAGTTCTCGGCCGTACCAAGCGTCGTTGGTGAGTACCACAAGGACGTCTGCCCCAGCCAATGCGTGATCACGGGCGAGTTCCGGAAAGACGTCTTCGTAGCATACGAGCGGACCGAGGATGACAGTATCTCCTGCGCGCGTTGAAAGGAGAATCGGTGTTGCGCTCATGCCACGCAGGCAGTCACGGGAAATGGGCACAACTTTGCGCAGGGGCAGCCAGTCTGCGAGTGGCACATATTCGCCAAAAGGCACTAAATGGCGTTTGGCGTAGGGTAGGCCGATGACGCCTTCGGGACCCACAGCAGCAATGGCGTTGGCATACTCTTCTTTCCGCTCTTCCAGCGCTCCGAGTACAATCGGACACCCTGTTTCTTGACTTAAGTCTCTGAGCGTCGCGAGATAGCCAGAATGACGTAGCGGCAAGACGGCGATGGCTGCTTCCGGCAAAAGAATAAAATCAGGTTTAGTGCTACCCGCATCGCGCGTCAGTTCACGTAACGATTCTAATTGTTCAGCAAGACGTTGCGAATCCCACTTAGCATTCGGGTCAACGTCCGTTTGTACTGCAGCAACTCGGAGGGTGCGTGTGGTATCACTCGTATTAATTAGATTCAATCGAAAGTCGACGTGGATGGCGAATGCCAGAGCGACCGGGGCAAAGCCCAGGTAGATTTCTGGGGTTAAGCCCGTCAGAATATTTCGAGGCCCCGATAAGTCTCTACGCTCGACGATTTGTCGGCGGATCCAGCGAGCTACGGCGAGATTTCCAAGGATAACGGCACCTGAAAGGCCAAGCTGGCCGGTGACCTCGCAGAGCGAGAGCATCACTGGGTTGCTGACTTGCGAGGCAGCGAGTGGCAGCCAGCCGAAGCCTGTGAGTGCCCAACCACGCAAAGCCTCAAGACCAATCCAGAGGCCTGCTAACCCCAGCATTGCCAACAGGCGGTACGCCCAGTTGCGCCCACCGAGTGTGGGGAAGATCCAGCGCAAGGCTAACAACCATGTAAAGAGATAGAGTGCACAGTAGCTTGAAACGATAATCCAACCTAACCACCCAAGGGGTGGGTAAACATGGCGTAGCCAAATGAGAATGATCGACCAAGTGATAAGCGCTGCGAGACCTGTGGTGCGTCGCCACGTTTTCCAACTAGGTTCTGTCGCCGACCATAACGCCAAAGGAATCGCCCATGTGAAACCTGCCCAGGCGAATTGTCCCGGAAGGAAAGCGGTAAAGAGCAACAGTGACGACGCGGTGGGCGCGAGCCAAGGAAGGTGGCGTCGCCAAGTAGCCATCACGCCTTATTCAGAAATGATGGTTTCAAGTTGCCAGCCTTCATCGCGAACAAGGCCTTCGGCTTTTTTCCACTTAAGTTCTTGGGTCTCGCCGTTTTTACGAATGCGCACGAGGGCATTGCGGCCGACTTTAGGTAATTCACGGCGGTAAGGTACTTGCTTCGGCGCGGGAGCAGGTGTCGCATCTGTTTCTGGTCCAGAGGCGACGGCATCGCCGCGTGCTCTGCGCATGGTCTCTTCGAAGGCTTCCATCGACGTTGCCATGCGGAACATACCCGCGCAGGCGTCGCCACGCAGGCGCCCCATCATGTTTGAGAAGGCTTTGAATGCTTCGGTCTTATACTCGTTGAGAGGGTCTTTCTGAGCGTAACCTCTAAGGCCGACCGATCGACGTAGATCTTCCATTTCAGTGAGGTGGTCCTGCCAATTACGGTCCACCGCACGAAGGATGACTTGGCGTTCGAGGTTAGCTAGGCCTGCTTTATCTTCGTATTGTTCGCGGGCGACATGAAGTTCGCGCACGCGGGCGAGGACTTCATCGGCCGCTTTGCTGACGGGCATCTTCATGAGTTCGTCGATTGTGAGACGAATTGGGAAGGTGGTTGTCATCCAGCTGATAAATGCTTCTGCCGCTTCGCGATACGCTGGCCCACGGGGATCAGGGAATACCGCCGTGATGCGTTCACGAATTTCTTCGGAGACGAGTTCGAGAAGTTCTTCACGCGGGCTGGCTTCACGGATGGCACCATTGCGTACAGCGTAAATGACTTCGCGCTGACGGTTTAGGACGTCGTCGTATTGCAGTAAGCGTTTGCGAATCGAATAATTCTGACCTTCCACACGTTTTTGTGCAGTGGTGATTGACCAGTTGAGCATGGGGTGCTCCAGGGGATCGCCTTCTTTGAATGATTTTTCTAAGAGCGAAGAAATTGTTCCCGCATTGGCGAAGAGACGCATCAAGTCGTCTTCAAGCGACACTAAGAAGCGTGAGCGTCCAGGGTCACCTTGGCGTGAGCAACGTCCACGTAACTGGCGGTCCACACGGCGCGATTCATGGCGTTCGGTACCTAAGACAAAGAGACCACCGAGATCACGCACACCTTCGCCTAGTTTAATGTCTGTGCCGCGGCCTGCCATATTCGTTGCAATAGTCACGGCGCCCTTTTGTCCAGCCATGGTGACGATCTCTGCTTCCAATGCGTGTTGTTTTGCATTGAGAACCTTGTGGGGAATGTGCGCGCCTTGGAGCATGCGACTTAAAGTCTCCGAAGACTCAACCGAGGCTGTGCCAACGAGGACGGGTTGTCCGCGGGTGTGTGCCTCTTGAATGACCTTGATGGCATGGGCGAATTTCTCGCGGCGGGTCTTGAAGACAATGTCGTTTTCGTCGACACGGATGCAAGGTCGGTGGGTCGGGATGGTTACAACCGTGAGGTTATAGATGTCATTGAATTCCGCCGCCTCTGTCTCCGCCGTACCCGTCATCCCGGAAAGCTTTTGATAAAGTCGGAAGTAATTTTGAATGGTGATGGTCGCGTAGGTCTTATTTTCGCGCTCGAGTGGCACGCCTTCCTTACATTCGACGGCTTGGTGAAGCCCGTCACTCCAGCGGCGTCCAGGGAGAATACGACCCGTATGTTCGTCGACAATATGTACCTTGCTGTCTTGTACCACGTAATGCACGTCGCATTCGTAGAGTGTGTAGGCGCGTAGTAACTGACTGATTGCGTGGATATCCTCGCTGATTTGTATATATGTACTTTCGGCTTCTTGTTTACGTGTAGCCCGCGTGGCTTGATCGAGGGTGCGGTTTTGATCAAGGGCGACAAAGAGGGAGGCGAGGTCAGGGAGAACGAATGCGTCAGGTGCATTCGGACGAAGGGTATCTCGGCCAAGCTGTGAAAGGTCTGCTTCGTGTTGGCGTTCGCTGACTGAGAAGTAGAGACGCTCTTTCAGGTGGTAGCGACGGTCTTTCTCTAACTCGCTTGCTAAGACACCTTCATGACGTTCCAGCGCTTTACGCCAGCGGCCATTTTCGAGGATGCGGAGTAAGCCGCGATTACGGGGCATGCCGTGTACTGCTAACCAAATCTTTTCGATGGTATCGGTGCTGGGGTCTTTACTGGCAGACACTTTGGCGAGTTCGGCTTCAGCTTCTACCATCAGGCGGTCGACAAGCTTTACCTGTAAGTCGACAAGGCGTGTAATGTCCGCTTTGAGGCGTGGGAAAGCGGGTTCGCGTTCTTCGGCGACGGGCCCTGAAATAATCAGTGGTGTGCGGGCTTCATCGACGAGGATGGAGTCGATTTCGTCGACGATACAGTAGAAGTGCTCGCGTTGAACTTGTTCTTCAGCGGCGAGTGCCATGCCATTGTCGCGCAGGTAATCAAAGCCGAGTTCCGAAGCTGTTCCGTAAGTAATGTCGCAGGCATAAGCTGCACGCCGCTCGGTGGGACTCTGTGCATTTTGAATACAACCAACGGTTAGGCCCAACCATTTGAAGAGGTGCCCCATCCATTCCGAGTCACGGCGTGCAAGGTAGTCATTGACGGTTACGAGCTGACAGTTGCGACCCGTGAGGGCGTTCAAGTAAAGGGGTAGGGTGGCGACCAGCGTTTTACCTTCGCCGGTTGCCATCTCCGCAATCTTGCCTTGGTGGAGGGCAATTCCGCCAACCAACTGAACATCAAAATGCACCATATCCCATCTGAGGGTATGGTCGCAGACCGTGATTTCGGATCCTTTGAGTCGACGGGCTGCATTTTTAACCACGGCGAATGCCTCAGGAAGCAGGGAGTCGGTCGTGGCCCCTTTGGCGATACGAGCCTTGAACTCGGCTGTTTTAGCGCGCAGCTGGTCATCACTCAGACGCTGATAGTCTTGTTCAAGCACGTTGATCCGGCGAACCAGAGGGGTGCACTGACGAAGGAAGCGGCGGTTATGACTGCCGGCAAAGAGTTTGAAGAATCCGAGGAGCATCGAGCGGGTCGGTTTAACAATGAACGGGACGGGGGCGGGATGGGCAAGGCGGAAGGGGAGGCATTTTTATTCTCTCGCCTTGCGCTGGGGGCATACCTTGCCACCAATGCGGTATGGCCGAAAACGTCATTATCCTTGGTACGGGCTGTGCAGGCCTGACCGCCGCTATATACGCTGCACGTGCAAACCTGAGTCCCCTCGTGATTGAGGGCGGTCAACCGGGGGGCCAATTGACCACCACATCCGAGGTCGAGAACTTCCCTGGGTTCGCCCATGGAGTCGATGGCAATGAGCTGATTAGCAACATGCGCGCCCAGGCCGAACGTTTTGGTGCCCGCTTTGAATATGACCTTATCCAGTCGGTTGATCTCAAAGGCACGACAAAGAAACTTCAAGGTGCTGAAAAAACTTACGAAGCCAAAGCTGTCATTCTCGCTACCGGTGCTTCGCCTCGATTGCTCGGTATTCCTGGTGAGATGAAATACTACGGCGGCAAAGGTGTTACCACCTGTGCTACGTGTGATGGTGCTTTTTACCGCGGCATGGAAGTTGTTGTCGTCGGCGGTGGAGACTCTGCCTGCGAAGAAGCACTCTTCTTAACGCGCTTTGCGAGCAAGGTGACACTCGTCCATCGTCGTGATAGTTTCCGTGCTTCCGAGATTATGGTACGCCGCGTGAAGGATCATGAAAAAATCGAACTCGCTTTGAACTGTGCGCCTGTCGAGGTGATCGGCGGTGAAGACGGTAAAGTGAATGGCCTCAAGGTCGAAGAATCAGGTAAAGGCTCCCGCGTCATTCCGACAAAATGCGTATTCATTGCTATCGGCCACACCCCCAACACCAAAGTTTTTGCCGATCAACTTAAAGTAGATACTAATGGCTATTTTGTGGCTCACGATAACACCGTATCCACCGACCTGCCTGGCGTCTTTGTTGCTGGCGATTGTGCGGACCATGTTTATCGCCAAGCCATCACAGCTGCTGGCATGGGTTGTCGCTCAGCCATTGAAGCAGAACGCTGGTTGGCCGATCAGGAATAACGGATAGCCGGCTTCCCTTTGGGGAACTTTAGCTCCAGTCTACTGTCCTCCGTACACCCCCACTTACTATGCGTAACCTTACCCTCCTCTTAACTGTAGCAACTTCTGTCTTTGCGGCAGAAACCCCTGCCCCGATTCGCGTGCTACTCGTGACCGGTGGGTGCTGCCACGATTATGCCGCCCAGCATGTGATCATAGAAAAAGGTTTAATGGAGCGTGCCAACGTCAAGGTCACCCACGCTTACAGTCCTTCCAAAGGCACAGACGTAACTTTCGATATTTTTAATCAACCCAACTGGGGAAAAGACTTTGATGTGGTCGTTCACGATGAGTGCGCGGCCGATGTGAAAGATAAAGCCTACATCGAAAAGATTCTCGTAGCCCACCGGAATGGACTCCCCGCAGTGAATTTGCACTGTGCGATGCACTCTTACCGCTTCGGAAACTATGGTCAGGCTGTCAAAGCCGGTGCCGATAATGCTGCTTGGTTTGAATACCTCGGATTGCAATCATCAGGTCACGGTCCGCAGCTCCCGATTGAGATTACCTATGTCGACACGACATCACCGGCTTCCGTTGGACTTCCTAATTGGACGACAGGTAACGAAGAGCTTTACAACAACGTCGCTATTTTAACCGGTCACGTACTCGCCAAAGGCAAGCAGGTGCAAAAAGGCAAAGACGGTAAGCCAGATAAGGTTACGGAAGCGGTTGTTGTTTGGACGAATACCTACGGTCCCAAGAATACCCGTATCTTTAGCACAACCCTCGCCCACAATAATGCCACAGTTCAAGATCCTCGTTACTTGGATCTCGTCACCCGTGGCGTGCTTTGGGCCACCGGTCGCCTCGGTCCAGATGGTAAAGCCGCTGCCGGTTACGGTCGCTGAGTTAACGTTTCGACTTAGCGAGTATCACCATTTCGCTCACGCTCCGCTTTGAGTTGAGCGGTGAGTGTTTTGCGAACGTCTACATAGGCGGAGTCATTGTAGACATTAACCATCTCATTGGGGTCTTTGACTAAATCAAAAAGTTCCCATTCTTCAGGTGTGGCGATTTTGGAGGCGGCTCGCATGCCGTGTGGTTGTCCTTGGTAGCAGATGAGCTTGTGCGTAGCCGTGCGGATGCCGAAGTGATTCGGCACCGGGTGTTCATTTGAATTATGCTCCCAGTAGCGGTAGTACACCGCGGTGCGCCAATCATTCGGGATTTCTCTGCGCAAGAGAGGGACGAGCGAGGCGCCATCAAATTTCTCAGATGCAGATAAGTTTGGGCGAACGCCGGTGAGCTCGAGGAGGGTGGGTGCAAAGTCGATATTTGACGCCAGCGCGCGCGATTCGCTGCCTGCCTGAGTTACGCCCGGTGCACGCACGACCAATGGCATGCGTGTTGAAGGTTCGTACATCCAGCGTTTATCAAAAAATCCGTGTTCGCCGGTAAAGAACCCTTGGTCGGACGAGTAAATGACAATGGTGTTCTCTTCGAGTCCGTTGGCTTTGAGCCAATCGAGTACGCGACCCACGCTGTCGTCAACCACCTGGGCGGTATTCAGGTAGTCCTTGATGTAGCGCTGGTAGGCCCATTGACGGAGAGCGTCGCCTTGCAGGCCTTCAGGCTTGGGGGTCTTGAGGTCATTGACCGTCATATCCCGCCCAATCGTCTGGTGATTACGCGTGATGGCATTACTACGATTCTCCCAGTCATCGAGGAGTGTCTTGGGCTCGGGAATTGTCACACCTTCAAATCGACGGGCATAACGTTCAGCGGGAACCCAATTTCTGTGAGGTGCTTTAAAATGTAAGCAGAGTAGAAAAGGTTTATTAGGGTCTCGCTTCTGCAACCAGCCGAGAGCTTTGTCGGTGGAAACTTCGTCAGCATAACCTTTTTCAGTATGACCTTTTTTTGGCGCATCCAGTGTTAAGTACGTTGGGTTTCGGTACTCACCTTGATTACGAAAAACTTCCCAGGTCTGAAATCCTTGGGGAGACGTTTCTAAGTGCCACTTCCCGTAGATAGCGGTTTGATAACCTGCTTCTGTAAACCAGTGCGCGATGTGACGGCGTTGCGGATCTAGAGGGTCTTGCAAGGTGTAGACACCGTTGTGGTGACTGTGTTGTCCGGTGAGAATCGCAGCGCGACTGGGTGTGCAGATAGAATTCGCTGCGTAACAGTTCTGAAAAATCATCCCGGTTTTGGCGATGCGGTCGATATTCGGGGTGGAGGCAAAGCCGCCGGTGGTGAGATGACTTGGCCCGTAAGCGGAAATAGACGCAGGGGAATGGTCATCCGAGAGCATGAAAATGACGTTGGGCTGTTTGGCTAAACAGGCTGCCGAAAATAGGCAAAGTAGGGTACGAAAGGCCATGAATAGGCCTAAACTAGGCTTTCTTGGCTCTTGGGCAAGCATTCCGCCTTGCCCTCGAGCGTCGCCTTCCTTTTCTCAACTTTTCATTACTTAGGCCGCATTGTCGGCCTGTATCCAATTTTAACCTAATCATGAGCAAGAAAAACGCAGCCCGGAAGGCACCTTCCACCCTAGCTGCCACTGCGTCTGCAAAGACCGGAGGCCAAATGCGAGGCTGTGATGTTATGGTACGTTGCTTAGAGAACCTAGGCGTCGACACCATTTTTGCTTATCCAGGCGGTGCGTCGATGGAGCTCCACCAAGCCCTCACGCGTACTAATAAAATCCGTACCATTCTGCCACGTCATGAGCAAGGTGGTGCTTTCATGGCGCAGGGCTATTCTCGTGCGACCGGTAAGCCAGGTGTTTGCATGGCGACTTCAGGTCCAGGTGCCACAAATCTCGTCACTGCCATTGCCGACGCGCATATGGATTCCATTCCTTTGATTTGTATCACGGGACAAGTTTACCAGCAGTTCATTGGCCGTGCCGCTTTCCAAGAGACGGACTTCTACGGCATGACATTGCCGATCGTGAAGCACTCGTTCCTCGTGCTCGATTACAACGACTTACCGAGCATCATGTATAAGGCATTCAAGATTGCCACTACAGGTCGCCCAGGTCCCGTCGTGATTGATATCCCCAAAGATATCCAACAAGTCGAATTCGTCCCGGTATTCCCTAAGTCGATCGACGACGTTAGCATTCCAGGTTTACAAGTCCCGCCGCATGCATCGGACGATGAACTCAATCAAGTTCTCCGCCTAATCGAGAAGTCCAAGCAGCCCGTTCTCTACGTGGGTGGTGGCATCCTTTCCGGTAACGCTTACAAGGAACTACGCGCATTTGCCGAGTACACCAATATCCCTGTGGCGTCGACGCTCATGGGCTTAGGTGCATTCCCCGTTAATCATCACCAGTCACTTTATTGGTATGGCATGCACGGAACCGTCGCCGGCAATTGGGCTGTCTGTAAGAGCGATCTGCTTATTACCATTGGTGCGCGCTTTGACGACCGTATCACGGGTGTGATTGAGAAATTCGCACCCGATGCGACCATCGTTCACATCGATATCGATCGCTCCGAGCACCATAAGAATAAATTCGCTGATTATCCCATCCACTCGGATGCCAAGTATGCCCTCTCGCGTTTAACTGCGCTGGCGAAGAAGAAGTTTAAGAAACCAAACCTCGCAGGTTGGTATCGCACGATTGACGGCTGGAAGCAACAGCACCCATTCCCATTTGCTTACGATCATTCGAAGACAAAGCACATCATGCCTCAAGAGGCTGTCCAGGTGCTCTTCGAAGAATCCAAGGGTAAGTGCATTATTAGTACCGGTGTCGGTCAGCACCAGATGTGGACGCCACAGTACTACCACTTCAACGATCCCCGTACGTTCATCTCTTCACTCGGTGCCGGCACGATGGGCTTCGGTCTCCCCGCAGCTATCGGCGCCAAGGTCGCGCATCCTGAGAAGCAAGTTATCGATATCGACGGCGATGGATCTTTCCTGATGAACATCCAGGAGCTCGCCACCATGGCGATTGAGAAGATTAACGCCAAGATTCTCCTGTTGAACAATCAACACCTTGGCATGGTGATGCAGTGGGAAGATCGTTTCTACTCAGGCGTCCGCGGACATACCATTCTCGGCGACCCTACTAACATTGGTTCTCCTGATAACATCGGCGGCCTCTACCCTGATTTCGTAAAGATTGCTGACGGCTTCGGCGTTAAAGGACGTCGCGTCATCAAGCGCTCCGAACTCCGTGAAGCTATTCAGGAAATGTTAGCGCACGACGGGCCTTACATTCTTGATGTGGTTGTGCCTTACACGGAACACGTCTTGCCCTTCATCCCGCAGAAGAAGTCGGCGATGGAGATCTTGACGGATTAACCGCTCAGGCGAGTTACGGTGACCGTCATCTTGATCATTGTGCTAATTGTTTTTGCCGGGGTTATGCTCGGTGGTAACGGTAAGAACTAATCCTACCCGAGATAACCCTCTTTCGGTCTTTTCAGTTCTGTCGCCTTCGACAAACTGGGCGCCATGTCGGCACGTGTCATCAACCTTTCCTGTTATAAGTTTACCCCCTTGGGTGACTTAGAGTCCTGGAAGGTTAAGTTGTTCGAGACATGCACGCTTCAGGGAATCAAAGGCACCATTCTACTAGCTCCTGAAGGCATTAATTTCTTCCTCGCAGGTACGCAGGAACAATTGGCCGTGGTTCTCGCCTTGATCCGTTCGATACCGGGCCTCGCAGATGTTACCCCCAAGGAAAGTCCCTCTGCTGAGCAGCCGTTCAAGCGGATGCTGGTGAAGATTAAACAAGAAATTATCGCCTTCGGTATTCCTGGGGTGGACCCAGCGCGCAAGCCTTCGCCGAAGTTGAAAGCCGCTGAGCTTAAGCGCTGGCTCGATGAAGGACGTCCCGTGGTTATGCTCGATACGCGTAATAAGTATGAAGTCCGTATGGGTACATTCCGTGGAGCCATCGCTCCAGACATCTGGAACTTCCGTGATTTTCCGAAGGCCGTCGAAAAGCTTCCTGCTGATTTAAAAGACCGACCCGTTGTGATGTTCTGCACAGGTGGTATTCGCTGCGAAAAAGCTGGTCCGTTTATGGAAATGCTGGGCTACAAGAATGTGCATCAGCTTGACGGTGGTATCCTTAAGTACTTTGAAGAAGTCGGCGGCGATCATTACGACGGCGAGTGCTTCGTCTTTGATGAACGCGTCGGTCTCGATCCCAAGCTACAGCCGACGGATTCGGTTCTCTGCTTTAATTGTCAAATGCCCTTGTCGGCAGAGCAGCAGAAAGACCCGCGCTATGTTTACGAGAAGTCGTGCCCGTATTGCTTCGGTGGAAAACCGCACGGTCGCGGCAACACCGGCGAGTGGAGTGGTGAGTGAGCGCTTCGTCTTAGTGACCTGCGCTCTGCTCTGACTTATAAGCCCGCGCGAGCAGGGTGACTGGTTGGAGCATTTGAATGCTCGAGCCAGCTGCCTGCAGCCCGCGCGCAATTTGCAAATGGCAGCCTGGATTAGATGTCGCCAATACCTCAGCTCCAGTGCGCAGAATGTGGTCGATCTTACGATTCAGCAGAAGTTCTGACTGTTCGGGCTGGGTGACATTATAAATCCCTGCACTACCGCAGCACCAGTTGGCTTCAGGTAGTTCGACGAGCTTAATGCCAGGGATAAGGCGTAGGAGTTCGCGCGGTTGGCTGGTCACCTTTTGACCATGGGTTAAGTGACATGAGTCGTGGTAAGTCACTGTGAGTGCGGCCATCCCTGGACGAGGTGCCCGACACCCAATTTGGATAAGCCATTCATGGATGTCCTTTAGTTTAGTGTCCCAGAGTTTAGCACGTGTGATGTAGGTGGGATCGAGTGCAAGTAACTGACCGTAGTGGCGAAGGTGGTTACCGCAGCCGCCAGCATTACTGATGATGGCGTCGAATTCCGACGGCGGAAAAAGGTCAATCATCCGTCGCGCTAGCGTCCGCGCAGCCTCCGCTTCTCCATTATGTGCATGCAGTGAACCGCAGCAGGGCTGGATTGGTGGCGTATACACTTCGCAGCCATTCGCCAGTAAGACGTCTGCGGTATCGCGATTGATGGCCGAGAAGGCAAGATCCTGAACGCAGCCAGTTAACAGTGCGACTCGGTAGCGCTTACCTTGGAGGGGCGATTCGACGGCTGCGATTAACTGGTGGGAGAAACGCCGCGCCATGGTTGGTGCCTGCGGTTCAAGTTTCTTTAAGTGCGGAGGGAGTAACTTTGTTAAGTGTAGTTTGCGAAAAGCGGTTTGCAGTCCGAGTTGTTGGTAAAGTCCGAGGCACCGTCCCGCGAAGCGTAGTAGTCGCGGCCGCATGAACAGTCCGCGCATGGTCACGGCGCGCCAGAAGCGAGCGACGAGCGTGGCACGAGGGCCGTGGGTTTGAATATCTGACCGAGCGGTTTCGAGTAGATTGGAGTAGTCGACGCCAGCAGGGCAGGCGGTCTGGCAAGCTAAGCAACCTAAGCAGTAACTCATTTCGGCCACAAACTCCCCGGTGATCTTTAATTCGCCATCGGCCACTGAGCGCATCAGCGAAATACGCCCACGTGGACTATGCCGTTCGCGTTTGGTGGTATCGTATGTTGGGCAAGCGGGCAGACACATCCCGCAGCGCATGCACTGTTGCAGGATCGAGTAGTCCAGTTCCTTGAGTGAGCCGCGCATGGCTTAGTCAAAAATCTTACCAGGGTTGAGTAAGTTATGCGGATCCAGTGATTGTTTAATTTGCCGCATGAGCCCATGGCTCGCCTCTCCCAGTTGGCGCTTGAGCCACTGCTTCTTAGCCAAGCCAATGCCATGCTCTCCGGTAATCGTACCGCCCAGCTCGAGTGTCTTATCCACGATTTCTTCGAGAGCTAAATGCACGCGGTGCATTTCATCGGCGTTACGTTCATCGGTAAGGAAGGTGGGATGGAGGTTGCCATCTCCCATATGACCAAAGGTGCCGACGAGCAGGTTATGTTTTTTGGCAACCTGAGCAATGAAGCCGACCATGGTAGCGAGTTGATCGCGAGGTACAGTGACGTCCTCAAGGATCGTCGTCGGGCGTACGCGAGCCAGGGCTGAGAACGCGCTGCGTCGTGCGGAGGCCAGTTTCAAGGCTTCGGCGTCGTTGCTGGCCACGCGGACATCCCGGGCCCGATGGGCGCGGGCAATCTCCAGCATTTTAGCCGCTTCATCTTCGACGGCAGAGGGGTGTCCGTCAGTCTCCATCAACAACAGTGCTTCGCAATCCCGAGGCAGTCCGATTTTTGCGTAATCTTCAACGCAT
Organism: Opitutia bacterium; assembly: GCA_003485955.1. Taxonomy (GTDB): domain Bacteria; phylum Verrucomicrobiota; class Verrucomicrobiia; order Opitutales; family UBA953; genus UBA8828. The sequence continues at coordinate 5,715 of DNHH01000068.1, read as the reverse complement.
CCGATTGTTGTCCGATCAAGAAACTCAAGAGTACAGGGAATGATACGTGCAGCGATAATCGCGGAGACTGTATTCGCCGCGTCTTCCATTCGGTCATAGCTGGCGAGCATCGTGCGACGTGCCGCTGGCTTGGGCAAAAGTTTAAGTAAGACCTCGGTGATAATGCCTAAGGTGCCTTCGGATCCGATGAAGAGATCTTTCATGGAATACCCGGCAACGTCTTTGACGCATGCATTGCCGAGGCGGGCAATTTGGCCGTCGGGCATGACGACTTCCAATCCCATGACGTAATCGCGCGTCACTCCATACTTCAGTCCGCGTAAGCCGCCTGAATTCTCTGCCACATTGCCACCAATCGTGCTGATCTTCATCGAACCTGGATCGGGTGGATAAAAAAGCCCGTGGGCATTGGCCGCTGCATCAATGTTGGCGGTAATCACCCCGCACTGTGCACGCAGGGTTAAGTTGGCTGCATCGACCGAGATAATTTTATCCATTCGTGTGAGGCAGAGAACGAGACAGCCTTCCGATGGTACACTCCCGCCGCTCAGTCCAGTACCTGAACCACGGGTGACGACAGGGATCTTGTGAGTCGCCGCAAATTTTACACAGGCGGAAACTTCTTCGGTGTTGGCAGGCAAAATAACAACTTCAGCGCGATGCTTGAGTGCTGCCGTACCATCAAACTCATAGGGAATAAGATCTTCGCGTGCCGTCAGAACATTTTCGCTACCAACAAATCTACGTAATTCTTGAAAGTGGCTATCGGTAAGGGGCATAAGGCAACGGTCTGCTTATGTATAGACCCTGTCGGCTCAAAGACGAAGAACGAAAAGACGGCAGTACAAGTGACTATCGTTAGGCTTTTGCTCTAGGGTTGATTCTAGGCGACGGTTTTATTGTTATTCTCACATGAACCCCACCCGGCGCGATTTTCTGTCTAACCTTTCCTTGCTCGGCGTCGCTGGTCTCGCCGGACCGCTGCTATCCGCATCAGAAGCTGCAGCCAAGCCTGCGCCTAAGGGCGGGCTGCGTATCGCCCACTTGACCGACATTCATATGTGCGATCGCCCTGTTGCCTTTGAAGGCATGGCCAAGGTGCTCGCCGCGGTGAAGGCGTCGGGTGCAGTGGCGGTTATTAATACGGGCGATTCTTTTATGGAGCTTAACGGTCGTACTCTCGCCGAGGTCGAGTCGCACTGGGCTGCATGGAAAAAGGCCTTCGCTGGATTCGATCTTCCTGTCCATTCTTGTCTCGGCAATCACGATGTCTGGACTCCCCCGAAAGGTGATGCCGCAAACCACCAGGGGCACGTAGGTCTCGCCCAAGAAGGTAAAGCTGGAGCACTAACTCTTCTTGGTATGCCTGCGCCATACTATGCTGTGCGTATTGGTACATGGCGTTTTCTGATGTGTGACAGCATGGGCGGACGCCGCTATTCCTTTGGCGAAAAGCAGTTGGCTTGGATAGAGTCGCAATTATCTGAACTTGGTGACGGCGAGCACGCCGCGCTCTGCTGTCATGTGCCCATTCAGTCGCCAGGTGCTTGGATGTATATGGTTAATCATCAACCAAGCGAGAAGTGGGGCTTCCCTTATGGCGATCTCCAGCGCGACCTCAAAGAGGTCACGCAACTGCTCCGACGTTTTCCGCGTGCGCGCGCTGTGTTGACTGGACATATCCATTATGTCGATCAAGTCGACTACCTGGGTGTCCGCCACCTTAACTCAGGTGCAGTCAGCGGCAACTGGTGGAAGGGTGTTCTCGATAATGATTTCCCGCCCGCCTTTGGCTTGGTGGACTTCCATCTCGACGGCACGGTGGAGCGACAGATGGTGAGCCCCATCTAACAATCCGCCGGCTCAGTGCCCAATCTGTTTACGCGGGCCGACCTGAATCGAGGCTGCTAGGCTTTCTTGCAGGTAGGCGTGTGCGTTTTGAAAAGCTTCCGTAAGGTCTTCTCCCCGTGCGAGACGCGCAGTCAGTGCGGCCGAGAGTGTGCAGCCGCTGCCATGGGTATCGACGTCGCTGATGCGGTTGGCTGTGCAGACAGACAAAGCACGTCCGTTGTTATCGACCAAGATATCACGTAGCGTCGCGCCTTGGCTATGTCCGCCTTTAAGCAGAACAGTCGTCCCGAGTTTTTTGGCGAGCTCAGCGGCGTCGACCATCATGCCGACTTCAGTTTCGCGCGGGCGCTTTCCGAGTAAAATTTCCGCTTCATCTAAATTGGGCGTCACTACATGTGCAATGGGGATGAGTTCGTTCATGAGTACACTCATCGCATCTTCTTGCAGTAGGCGTGCGCCACTCGAAGCGACCATTACGGGGTCGACGATGAGTGGAATATGGGCGTTGTCTTTCAGTACAGCGACGACAGCGCGGATGATTGCAGCATCGAAAAGCATCCCGGTCTTAATAGCCTTAACGGGGTAGTAGCGTAGTACCTGCAGAATTTGCTCACGCACGATTTCGGCGGGGCTTGCGTGTACTGCTGTGACGCCTTCGGGGTTTTGCGCGGTGAGGCAGGTGACTGCAGTTGTCCCGTAGACACCGTGAGCGGCGAAGGTGAGCAAGTCGGCCTGAATACCGGCGCCACCACCTGAATCGGATCCCGCAATGGACAAGGCGATGGGCAGCGATTGCGACATAACGATGACCTTAAGCAGGAAGCGGGAAGCAGGAAGCAGGAAGATAACATTGAGAGGGAAGGGCATTCATTCGTCGCTAACCTCTGTTTGATAAGGCTTTAGCAAGGTCTTCCCACTTGCCCCTTCCTGCTTCCTGCCGCGCGCTGATAGCGTTCTTCCCCTTTCTTTTTGACACCCTTGCCCCTCGAGGCTTTCTGTTGGACTACGTATGTCACTTAGTGGACGTGCGTTCACCTACTCCTTATAACGACTTTCCACACACATGGCCAAGACCACCCAGAAGAAGTCCACCAGCGGTAAATCCACTAAGTATGTCTATACTTGGGGTGACCGCAAAGCTGACGGCGACGGCAGCATGAAGGCGCTCCTTGGAGGTAAGGGCGCTAATCTTGCGGAGATGACCCGCATCGGTCTGCCCGTTCCCCCAGGTTTCACAATCACCACTGAGGTCTGCACTTACTACTACGCGAATAAGAAGAGCTATCCTGCCGCACTCCAGGCACAGATGGAAGCCGGTGTCGCCAATATGGAGCGCATCATGGGCACCAAGTTTGGTTCAACCACTGGTACGCCGCTGCTCGTTGCCGTCCGCTCCGGTGCACGCGATTCGATGCCTGGTATGATGGATACTATTCTGAATCTTGGTTTAAACGATCAAGCCGTCATCGCCCTCGAGAAATCTACCGGCAACGCACGCTTCGCTTGGGATTGCTACCGCCGCTTCATCCAGATGTATGGCGACGTCGTTCTCGGCGTGCAAAAACGCGAAGGCGAAGACCACGAACCTTTCGAATCAATCATCGAAGAATTCAAACACGCTAAATACAAGAGCGACGTCGAAGACTCTAAGCTCACGGCAGATGACCAGAAAGAACTTGTGAAGCGTTTCAAGAAGCTCGTCAAAGATCGTACCGGTAAAGACTTCCCCAATAGCCCATGGGACCAACTACGCGGCGCCGCCGGTGCCGTCTTCAGCTCGTGGATGAATGACCGTGCGATTGTGTATCGTCGCAAGTACAACATCCCCGCAGAGTGGGGCACAGCGGTAAACGTCCAAGCCATGGTGTTCGGTAACACCGGTGCATCGTCAGGTTCCGGCGTCGCCTTCACACGCAATCCTGCCAACGGCGAGAACGAGTTCTACGGCGAATACCTCGTGAACGCGCAAGGCGAAGACGTCGTTGCGGGTGTGCGCACCCCTGAGCCAGTTCTGAAACTTAAGGATGTGATGCCGAAGTCGTACGCTGAACTTCTCAAAGTGCGTCAGACGCTCGAGAAGCACTTCAAGGACGTCCAAGATATCGAGTTCACTATCCAAGAAGGTAAGCTCTTCATGCTGCAAACGCGCAATGGTAAGCGTACCGCAGCCGCTGCACTCAAGTTCGCAGCCGACATGGTGAAGGAAAAACTTATCGATTGGGAGACTGCGGTTCTCCGTAACCCTGCTGACCAGCTTGAACAGTTGCTCGCCCCGATCTTCGATCTCACAGAGGTCAAGAAAGCGAAAGCCATTGCTAACGGTCTGCCTGCAGGTCCTGGCGCTGCCACGGGCAAAATCTACTTTAACGCAGATCGTGCCGTGGTCGCTGCTGAGCGCGGCGAGAAGGTCTTGCTCGTTCGTGTTGAAACATCCCCTGAAGATTTACGCGGGATGATTGCTGCTGAAGGTATTCTCACCGCACGTGGCGGCGTATCCTCGCACGCTGCGCTGGTTGCCCGTCAAATGGGTAAGGTTTGCGTCTGCGGTGCTGCTGCAGTCGAAATCGACTACGATAAAAAGACGACGACCATTGCTGGTCACACCTTTAAGGAAGGCGACTTCCTCTCTATCGATGGTACCGCAGGTACTGTCTATGCGGGCCAAATCAAGACAGCCCCTTCGGAAATTATTTCAGGCCTCTTAAGTGACGACAAAGTTGCCCAGAAGACTGAGAAATTCCGCAACTATGTTCAATTGATGAAGTGGTGTGCGCAGTCCACCCGTCTCGCAGTACGTACCAATGCTGATAATCCTGAGCAGACCCAACAGGCGATTGCCTTTGGTGCCCAAGGTATCGGTCTCACGCGTACCGAACACATGTTCTTCGAAGGCGACCGCATTGATGCCGTTCGTGAGATGATCCTCGCCGACACTGTTGCTGGACGTAAAAAAGCCCTCGCGAAGATTCTGCCTTACCAGCGCGAAGACTTCATTGGTATTTTCGAAGCACTCAAAGGATTGCCTGCGACGATTCGTCTGCTCGATCCTCCCCTCCACGAATTCGTACCGCACGACGAAACCGCACAAGCTGCGCTAGCGAAGAAACTCGGTCTCCCCACGGAGAAAGTCGTCTCGCGCGTCAAAGCTCTCCACGAATTCAACCCGATGCTTGGCCACCGCGGTTGCCGTCTCGGAATTGCTTACCCTGAAATCACCGAAACACAGGCCCGCGCAATCTTCGAAGCCGCTGCCCATGTCCAGAAGAAGGGCATTAAGGTTAAGCCTGAAGTCATGGTCCCGCTCGTTGGTTTCAAGCGCGAGCTCGACCTCCAGGTCGAAGTCATTCACCGCGTCGCTGCCGAAGTTCAGGCCGAGCAGAAGGTGAAGATTGCTTACCAGGTCGGTACGATGATCGAAGTCCCTCGCGGTGCACTCACTGCCGATGACATTGCTCAGACGGCCGAGTTCTTCAGCTTCGGTACCAATGACCTCACCCAGACTGCGCTCGGTATGAGCCGCGACGACATGGGTAGCTTCCTCGGTGCCTATACGGAGAATGAGATCTTCAAGAAGAACCCGTTTGCTACACTTGATCAGACCGGCGTCGGACAGTTGGTCCAAATTGCCATCGAGAAGGGCCGCAAGACCCGTCCCGATATCAAACTCGGCATCTGTGGCGAACACGGCGGCGAACCTGACTCCGTCAAGTTCTGCCATCGCGTGGGTCTTTCCTACGTCTCCTGCTCGCCTTACCGCGTGCCGGTTGCTCGCCTTGCTGCTGCGCAAGCGGCTATCGAAGAGAAGCGTGCTGCGAAGAAGAAATAAGCTGAGCGAGACTAAAGCTGAAGGACTAAGGACTAAAG
>DNHH01000109.1 GCA_003485955.1 Opitutia bacterium | reverse complement strand
CGCTGAAGGCAGAGGCAGGCTAATACTTGGATATACCCAAGATGAGTGGTGACGATTGGCTTGAGTTTACACAAAAGGCTTTGCGTGACGCTGGTGTCAAAGCGGGCCCAGGTGTTGCGGAAGCTTTGCTCGAAAAAGTTTCTGGATCAACGCGTGTGCTGCTCGGTGAATCAGAAAAGCTTGGGGTGTATGCTGGCACCGAAGGGAAAATCACCGTTCAAGACGTCCAGCGATTGGTTCCAAATTATGGTGAAGGCGAAGCCTTCGAGGTCGTTGATGCTGTTTTAGCTGCAGACCTTGAATGGACTCTCGATGCGCTCGACCGTTTTGAGTTTAACTCAAGTTCGCCTCGGCCGCTGCTCGGCGGGTTGCACTCGCGTTTGCGACTTTTAATTCAAATGCGCGCGCTCGCTGACGCCGGTGCACTGAAGCTGAGTTCAACGGGTGTGTCTGAGCGCGAAATTACGACGGCGGGCGCACGCTATGGCTCGCTTTATGGGTCGGGGGGTAAATCTAGCCTCAATCCTTTTACGCAGAATGCTTGGTACCTTGGGACTAAAGTAGCCCCTGCGGCTGCGAACTTTACGCTACGTGAGCTCATCGATCTGCAGCTTGATTTAGCGAAAGTTTATGGTTCGGGTGATGAATTCGCCACATTCCGTGCGGCCTGTGTTCGTGTGCTTGCAAACCGTTCCCGTCGTTAGCCCGTCTCTCGGGTTGCCGTCTCGCCTTATCTCCGCCAAACTCACCTTCTGATTTCATGGACACCGTCCCTAACGTTCTCGCTGACCGCTATGCATCTGCAGAGATGTGCGCACTCTGGTCCCCTCGTGGACGTGTGGTGTTGGAGCGTGAGTACTGGATTGCGGTGATGCGTGCCCAGGCCGACCTCGGTTTACCGATTCCCGCAGAAGCCATTGCTGCCTATGAAAAGGTGAAGGATAAAGTAGATCTCGAATCAATCCGTAAGCGCGAAGAGATTACACGTCACGATGTCAAAGCACGTATCGATGAATTTTGCGCACTCGCGGGTCATGAGCACATCCATAAAGGCTTAACCAGTCGCGACCTCACTGAGTCAGTTGAGCAGCTTCAATTATATCGCTCGCTCCGTTTGTTGCGCGCGAAAGCCGTGGCCGCTGCCCAAGCTTTAGCTAAGCGCGCGCAGGCTGACCGAGATACAGTGATAGCTGCGCGTACGCACAATGTCGCCGCACAGCCTACCACGGTTGGCAAGCGCTGGGCGATGTTTGGCGAAGAGTGTCTCCGGGGTGTTGCCATGCTCGATGCAGCGATTGGAGCCTTTTCTGCGCGCGGGTTAAAAGGTGCGGTTGGGACGCAGTTGGATGCGCTGACGTTGCTGGCCGGTGACGCCGCGAAGGCAAAAGAGCTCGAGACGCGCGTGCTCAAACATTTAGGTATACCCCATGTGTTGGGTGCTGTCGGCCAAGTTTACCCGCGGTCGATGGATCTCGAAGTGGTTTCTTCGATCCTCGTTGCGGCTTCAGGGCCTTCGTCGTTTGCCAAAACTTTACGCCTAATGGCTGGCCATGAATTAGCCAGTGAAGGTTTCTTACCTGGTCAGGTCGGATCCTCCGCTATGCCGCACAAGATGAATGCGCGTACATGTGAACGTATCAATGGCCTGCACACGATTCTGCGCGGGCACTTGGCGATGGCCGCTTCGCTTTCGGGTGATCAATGGAACGAAGGCGATGTCTCCTGTTCGGTTGTTCGGCGCGTTTTACTTCCTGATGCGTGTTTAGCTGCCGATGGACTTTTTGAAGCCTTCCTTACGGTCTTAGGTCAAATGGAAGTCAATCGCGGGGTGGTTGCACGTGAGCTCGGTCACTATTTGCCGTTCTTGCTCACAACGACGTTCTTAATGGAAGCGGTTAAAGCAGGAGCCGGACGCGAATCTGCTCACGAAGCTATCAAGGAGCATGCAGTGGCTGTCGCTCGTGATCTTCGGGAGGGTAAGATTCATAAGAATGACCTCGTTGACCGTCTTGCGGGAGACGCCCGCTTGAGGCTCAACCGTGCTTCTATCGAGGCTGTCTTGCTAAAGGCGTCTGATTTAACGGGCTCAGCGGGTTCACAGGTGGACGGCTTTGCGATAGCGGCAGCGGCCTGGGCCGTCCGTGTGCCTGAATCAGCAGGCGTTAAGCCGGGTCGGATTCTCTAATTGTTTTCCGCATTGCCAAGGGAGGGAAGGGTTAACACAACCAACCTTTCACACGTTCCATTCCCATGTCACTTCAAGGCAATCTCCTCGTCGCTCAAAGCGGCGGTCCCACCCCGGTTATCAACGCTTCCCTCGCAGGCGTCCTCTCTGAGGCTCTTAACCACGAAGATACGATTCCTGAGATCTATGGTGGCCTCAACGGCATCCATGGCATTCTCAAGGAAGACCTTGTGGACCTCGCCTCCGAGTCACAATTGACCGTCCGCGCACTGCGTCACACCCCAGGTGCCGCCCTCGGCACTTGCCGCTATAAGGTAAAGAAGCAGTCCGACTTCGACCGAATCCTTCAAGTCTTTGAGGCCCATAATATCCGTTACTTCCACTACATCGGTGGTAACGACTCCCAAGACACTGCGGCTAAGATTGATGCGGCAGCAAAGGAAAAGGGTTATGACCTCCGCGTCATCGGCGTACCCAAGACGATTGATAACGATCTTCCTGTAACCGACCACTGCCCAGGTTATGGTTCGGTCGCTAAGTATATCGCTACCACGGTTCGCGAAATGTCGCTCGATAACGAAGCGATGGGACAAAACGATTTCGTTTCTATTCTTGAAGTGATGGGTCGTAACGCAGGCTGGCTCGCTGCGTCCTCGGTGCTTGCACGTCGTAAAGACCGCGCGAATAACGACGCCCCTCACATCGTCCTCCTTCCTGAAGCTCCTTTCAACGCTGACGCTTTCGTCAATCGCGTCCTCGAAGTTCTTAAAGCTAACGCACATTGCTTCGTAGTTGTTTCCGAAGGCGTCCAAGACGAAGCCGGAAATTACCTCGGTGTTGATGCCTCGAGCACAGATGCCTTTGGGCACGCTGTTCTCGGTGGCGCAGGTGAATACCTTCGCACACTCGTCGAACAACGCATCGATGGCGTGAAAGCTCGTTCAGCAAAGCTTGGTATCGCTCAACGCGCTGCCTCGCATCTCGCATCACTCACAGACGTCGATGAAGCCTTCCTTTGTGGTCAAGCTGCCGTTAAAGCTGCGCTTGCCGGTGAGTCTGGTAAGATGGTCGTCCTCGCACGTATTGAAGGTAAGGATCACTACGCGGTAAAGACCGCCCTCGCGCCTCTTGGTGACATTGCTAACGGCGTAAAGGCCTTCCCTGCGAACTGGATTGGTTCCGACCGCATGTCGATTGAGATTCCTTTCATCAAGTATGCAGCCCCCTTGATTCAGGGCGAAATTGTGCTGCCTTTCGACAACGGGCTTCCTCGGTATGCTCAATTGGCTTCGGCGCGCGTGAAACGCACCCTCGAGCCTTTTGCAGGGTAATTCTAGCTAGGATTGCGGGAGGCTTTAAAACCGATGATTTCAAGGCTCTAAAGCGCCTTGAAATCATCGGTTTTGGCATTGCAGAAAGTCGGACTGTACAGAAAATAGACCAGTCCTACCCCCTATGAGGATTTTACCG
>DNHH01000080.1:1068-2635 GCA_003485955.1 Opitutia bacterium | reverse complement strand
CTTCGCTCGATTTAGCAGGGGCACGGACGGCCACCCCACAAGCAGTCGCAAAAGCTGCCGCTCACCATGCACGTCAGCGAAATGCGGGCGGCGACATCAGTGAGCTTGAGTTGGCAGGGGCCTTAATCGACCTCGCCCTCGCGCATCAACCGAGCTTACCGAGCTACGACCCCGCTTGGTTTGATGTCATGTCAGTCATGCACGAAGAACTCCGCGAGGTGGACCGACCAGCCTGGAGAGCGCGCTACGACCGCCATCATGCCGCTACACAAAGGGCTATCAACGATCTCATCGCTCGACTAGATAACTTACCCAACGAAAAATCTACAGGGTTCGATACGACGCGCCTTTGTAATGCCGCGGGATTACTTGCACAATGGACCGCAAGTTTTGCCGAGGCGGCCGACCGTATTCGCTGCCAACAGGCGGCGCTCGAATTACTACGTCTGACGCGCGGCAACGTCTCAATCTTTACGAACCCTGAACAGACCAGCGGCACCATCGCACGCGCGCGTGCACTTTTCTTACTCTATCAACAGACGGGCATGGAGCTACTCCTCTGCGAAGCACTTCAAAATCTCGGTGCAACCGAGCCGAAGGGCACGTTATCCCAGCCGTGGTTGGAGTGCGTAAATACATTCATCCGCACGCGGGCGTATGTCGTGGTGCGTGCGGACGGTTCCTATTGGGGGTATCATTGCCAAGCTAACCGCAAAGATGGCATCCTTGAGGTAACCCCTAGTGAAACGTGCGTAACGGAAATACACGTCCAGTCGCGCTGGCCTGACAGCAAAGTCCGTATTCATTTCAGCGGGCAGCCCGCAAAGCTACAGACGGTCAATGGCATCGTTTGGATAAAAGCGGATAAGTGACGACGGAAAGAGCGTTACTTTCATCTCGCACGTTTCTCACGGCACAGATAGAGTGACTTATGGAAAGCCGGATACCCACTCCGAAGGCTGAAGACGTTTTGCATCTACTCGCAGACGCACGTCGTCCACTGATTTCCATGTCCTGGCTCGCTATCCTGGGATTAGGTTTCTGGCTACTTGTTTGTGTCACCATGGCCTTCGGTGCTTACGGTCGTGTTGCTGAGGGCTCTTGGAGCACCACGGTCGCTATACTTACTTGGTCACTCGTTGGAATACCCGTACTTCTGCATATTTGGCCTATCATCGAACTCCGACGTGCAGCGAAGGCGGTTGCCGCATTCGCGACAACACCATCCGAGCAAGCCGCCGCTCTGAGTATTCGCGTACAGCGCAATTACTGGCGCGCAGCAGCCATCTGTCACCTTACACTCATCGTCTGGATCATCGTTGCAGTCATCGCACTCGGACTGGTCATCAACTGGGAAAACAACCAACCGCAAACGTTGCGCCTTCTTGATGCCACACGCTGAACTCATATCGGAACTACGGGCATCCCGTCGCTGGGTCACGATTATGGCGTGGCTTGCGATTTTACTCATTGGTCTCTGGTGCCTATTCACGGCTTATTTCTGGTTAGCCAACGCTTTGATGAAAGGCACCATCGCTGGAAGATTCGACCGCGAGTGGATGGGGTG
>DNHH01000080.1:0-893 GCA_003485955.1 Opitutia bacterium | reverse complement strand
CTATAAGGGCTTCTTTGTTCAACTAACACTCTTAGCTTACGCAGGAATCGTCCCTTTCATTCATCTGTTGAGGTATGCACATAGCTTGGGCGATCTCAAAGACGGTTCTCAAGTTGTACTGGAGCGATCGCTAAAGCTGCATCGCACCTTCTGGACACAGAGCAGCTACCTAGCATGGGGTATGGCTTGGCTTCTTACCTATACGCTTGGCGTGGCTACATTGGGTGTTCTGCTTCACTGGCAGTGAGATTTGAATAGGCTTGAGGCTTTAAGGTTAGCACGTCCCTTCCGGCTTCCCGCTTGGCCTTTCCTAGACTAAGTTCCCAAACGAATGACTACCCCTGCACTCGTCTGGCTACGACTTGATCTTCGTCTCACCGATCATCCAGCCCTTGTCGCTGCCGTAAAATCCGGCGGACCCGTTATTCCTGTCTATATTCACGACCCTAAAGGCGAAGGCAAATGGCATGCCCGCGGGGCATCGGAGGCATGGTTAGCATACGCACTTGCAGATATTGCGGCTCAATTCGAAAAACTCGGCTCACCGTTGGTCATTCGCCAAGGCGATAGCCTAACCGAGTTACGTAAGCTGATTAAAGAAAGCCAAGCGGGCGCAGTGTTTTGGAATCGTCGTTATGAGCCAAGTATTCGCGAACGTGACTCAGCGATAAAAACCGCTTTACGCGCAGACGGCTTCCAGGCTGAGTCATTTAACGGCAACTTACTACACGATCCCACTAAGATTAAAACACTGGCGGGAAATCCGTTTCAAGTCTTCACGCCTTTTTGGAAAAACTGTTTACTCAATTTGCCATTCGAAGAGCCATTGGTAGCACCGCGAAAGCTCAGTGGGCCGGAGAAGCCTTTGAGTTCATTGGCGATCGATGCCTTAA
>DNHH01000062.1:6426-6680 GCA_003485955.1 Opitutia bacterium | reverse complement strand
TGTAAACCGGACGATGCTTGGTTTGACGCTGCCATCCGCCGCGCAGTTAGTTTCCGTCGCGAAATTCTCGCCATAGATGCCACCACCGATGCCTACCGCGTCATCAATGCCGATGCCGATGGTTTTGCTGGCCTCGTCGTCGATCGTTTTGCCGACACGCTCTCCATCGAAGTTTCTTCGTATGCAGTCTTAAGGCGCTTACCGCGCTGGATACAGATCCTCCACGAGGCCCTTGGGACCAAACGCGAAGTGGT
>DNHH01000062.1:6068-6210 GCA_003485955.1 Opitutia bacterium | reverse complement strand
GTCGGCAATATTGAGAGCATTCAGCCGCACGAAATTCCGCGTTCGCAAGTCCGCGAGTCGCGCATCAAAGAAAATGGCATCCGCTACGAAGTCGATTTCGCCAGTGGTCACAAAACAGGCTTCTTCTGCGACCAACGCGATA
>DNHH01000062.1:2785-5887 GCA_003485955.1 Opitutia bacterium | reverse complement strand
TCTTCTGCGACCAACGCGATAACCGAAAACGCTTTGCCGCACTTGTTAAAGATAAGCGCGTGCTTGATCTCTGCTGTTATACGGGCGGGTTCTCCATTTCCGCGAAGCTCGGTGGGGCCAGCGAAGTTACCGGGGTTGACCTGGATGAGCAGGCCATTGAGATGGCCAAGCGTAATGCGAATTTAAATCAGGCACGGGTCGAATTCGTCCATGCAGATGCCTTCTCGTGGGTACGGCAGATGCAAAAGAACGGTAAGACCTGGGATGTTGTTCTCTGTGACCCGCCTAAGTTTGTCGAAGGTCGTGACGACATCGATGTCGCCGATGGCCTCAAGAAATACAACGACCTCAACGTCCTCGCCCTTCAACTGACTCCGCCTGGTTCATTCTTCGTAACCTGCTCCTGCTCGGGTCTCGTCACCGAAGAGCAATTCGAAGACCTCATTACTAAAGCAGCGCACCGTTACGGTAAACGCCTGCAAATCTTTGACCGCACAGGGGCAGGCTCCGACCACCCCAACGCCTCCCACCACCCCGAAGGACGCTATCTGAAAGTCCTCTGGTGTCGGGTTATGTGAGTGACGCGTACGACTTAAAGGGAGTCCATCTGCTGTCTGAGCTCGTCGGCTTTCTTACGTATCGCACTTTTCTCCGCTGGCTTCATCGCCATCGCCTGTCGCACCGCCATTCCAATCCGCGGATTGTTAGCGAAACGCTCTTGGTGCCTTAGCCAAAAATCCCAGTAGAGCGCATTCAGCGGACAAGCCTTGGGGCCCAGCCTGTCCTTAGGATCGTAGCTACAACCTGAGCAGTAATTCGACATCTTGCCGACATAACTGGCGGCACAAACATATGGCTTACTTGCCAGGAATCCGTTGTCGGCATGCTGACTCATGCCAATGACGTTGGGCAACTCCACCCACTCAAAAGCATCAATGTACACACCTAAAAACCACTGTTCGACGGCGCGTGGATTGACGCCAGCCGTCAGACAAAAAGAGCCGATGACCATCAATCGTTGGATGTGGTGTGCGTACGCCGTGGAAAGAGATTGGCCAATCGAAGAACGCAAACAGTTCATCTTGGTTTGACCGTTCCAAAACCAGCTGGGCAAGGGGCCTTGGTGATTCAGTCCGTTGCCCTCGCGGTAGCTCGGCATCTTCGCCCAATAGACGCCACGGATGTATTCCCGCCAACCGATAATCTGGCGTACAAAACCTTCGGTCGCAGCCAAAGAGACTTCTTTGGGATTGGCTTCATGACGAGCAACTGCCGCAGCAGCCACTTCCTGCGGAGATAACATTTTAACGTTCAGCGCAAAGGAGAGGCGCGAATGGAATAGCCGATCCGACGACGTGTGCATCGCGTCCTCGTAATCGCCAAAATTTGGCAACCCGAACTCTATGAATGCCTTGAGTTGCCTTAAGGCCTCTGCGCGATCCTGTGGCCATGGAAAATTTACTGCGGCAGGCTCGCCAAAAGTTTTTACACCTGCTGCCTGAATCTCCGCCCATAACGTCTGATGGTTGTGAGCGAGATCCCACGACTTGGGTGCAGCTGGCTTACCTTTCCACGGCTTACGATTGTCGTGATCGTAATTCCACTTCCCCCCTTTCGGTCCTCCATCTTTATCCATCAGCAAAGCCGAGCGCTTGCGGACTACACGATAATATGACTCCATCAGCCAGCGCTTTGCTTCAGGCTGAAAATGCTGAGCGACGCCCTGGCGACCATCAAGAAAGTGCTCCGAGGAATGCATTGCGAACGGCAAACCGCACGAACGCGCAAAACTAGCGAGTGCTTCGTCGACTCGATATTCATCGGGCTCTTGATACTCAAAACGACTCGCCTTCACTTCTTTAAAAACACTTCGTAAATTATCAGCGAAGGCATGCTGGTTGTCTTTATCGCCAATTTTAAAATAGCGCACGCGGTGTCCAGCCTTACCTAAGCGCTCCGCCATCCGACGCATGGCCGCAAATATACCGATAACTTTTTGAGCGTGGTGGCGAACGTAGTCCGTCTCTGACCGCACCTCCATCATCACATAAAGAACCCGCTCGTCCACTTGACGAAACCAAGAGTGCGACTCGTTGATTTGGTCACCTAAAATAAGCCTTACGCAAGCCATGCCACAACCTGCCAAGGTTTACCTGAATTGCAAACCAGCCAGCATCACAGGCAGCTACCTGCGCACGTGCTAAAGGTGCCTGCAAATGAACGAAATAACGACCGTGGCAGACCCAAATATGCTTAAATTCGGCACCACCGTCCTAAACGAGCAGACGGAGCCATACCCCCTCAAAATCTGTCGATTTTTACATCCTTTCACACTTGCGACAGATGGGGGGTAACCTACCTTGCGATTAACTTTCTGTTTCATGGTTACGGACAACAAACCTTCCCTAGTCGCCCTTAATGTCGACGGCGTCGAATACCAAGTTTCAGCGGGTGCAAATTTGGTCGATGCCCTCGCTTCGATTGGCAAGGAAGTCCCTCACTACTGTTACCATCCTAAACTCACCGTCGCGGGTAACTGCCGCATGTGCTTAGTCGAGCTTGGGTCACCTTTACGCGATCGAGCGACCAACGAGTTGGTCATGGAAAATGGTAAGCCCAAGATTGGTTGGCAGCCCAAGCCTGCCATCGCCTGCGCGACCAATGTATCACCCGGACTGCACGTCCGCCTAGATTCTCCGACAGTCAAAGCCTGTCGCGAAGGCGTGACTGAAATGTTACTGCTCAATCACCCACTTGATTGTCCGATTTGCGACCAAGCAGGTGAATGTAAACTCCAAGAATTTTCAGCCGAATACGGCCGTGGCTATTCGCGTTACGTTGACGAGAAAAATGCGAAGCCCAAGCACACCAAGCTTGGACCACGCGTCACGCTCGACGATGAGCGCTGCATTCTTTGCTCACGCTGCGTACGCTTCTGTAACGAAGTGGCCAAAGACCCTGTCCTCGGCTTCGTTAATCGCGGTTCCTACAACACGCTCACTTGCTTCCCAGGCCGCGAACTCACGAATAACTATTCACTAAACACGGTCGATATCTGCCCTGTTGGTGCGCTTACCAGCACCGACTTCCGCTTCAAGATGC
>DNHH01000062.1:0-2609 GCA_003485955.1 Opitutia bacterium | reverse complement strand
CCGCTTCAAGATGCGCGTCTGGTTCTTAAAGCAGACCTCGAGCATTTGTACCGAGTCCAGCACCGGAGTGAACACAACGGTGTGGTCGCGTGAAGGCAAAATCTACCGCATCACCCCACGTCGCAACGACGCCGTGAATGACACTTGGATGTCGGACTCGGGTCGCGAAATTTTACGCGAAGTCGATGCCGCCCACCGTATGACAGCCCCGCAGGTGCGCGGTGCGGCCGCGGATCTTGAAAGCGCTCTGACAACTGCCGGCGAGATTTTACGTGCAGGTGCTGTCGGTGTCGTGGGCTCCGGACACCAAACTATCGAAGAGCAACGGTTGCTAATGCACTTCACTCAAGCCACCCAAGCTAAAGCTTACGTGCCCGCGCGTGCCGGTTCAGCGGACGGCCTGCTTATCTCCGAAGACCGTACGCCAAACTTCCGCGGCGCCTTACTGGCTGGCTTAACGAACCGTGCTGCCGATCGCGACCTTTCCGCACTTAAGGCAGACATTGATGCGGGCCGCGTACGCACACTGCTCGTGTGCCGCGAAGACGTCACCACCCTTGGGCTCGATGCCACCACACTTGCCAAAGTCCGCATGGTGTACATCGGCTTACACAACGACGCGACGGCTAAGGCGGCTGAAGTCGTTTTACCCGCGCTATCCGTCTTTGAACGCAGTGGACACTTCGTGAACTGCCAATTCCGCGTCCAAAGTTTCGTCCGCGCAATCCCAGGCCCTGTCGGCACATTACCCGATGTAGCCATACTGGCACGCCTCCTGGGTTCTGTCACCGGACAACCTGCAGCCTTTGATGCTGATTCGCTCTGGAAGGACTTAGCCGCGAAGCAACCTGCACTCGCTGACTTATCGCCAAGCAAGGTGCCGAGCGATGGCGTGATTGTTGATGGCTCAGCTTGGGCCAACCTTTCTTTCCCTGAAGGTAAACTTCTAAAATTCGCACCTGCGACCAAGGCCTAAGCCATGGAAAATCTTTTGAACAATCTTTTGACTTCGTCTGACCTGCTCTTCGTCGGCGTGCGCGGTATCATTCTCATTGGCATCGTCATGACCATCGCAGGCTATGCAGTGCTTCTTGAACGCAAAGCTTCCGCATGGATTCAGGGACGCTTGGGACCAAACCGGACGACGTTACCGTTCGTTTCCTGGATTCCACTCATCGGACCCTTCCTTCGCTTGGGCGGCTTCATTCAACCCGCAGCGGATGGTGGGAAATTCCTTTTCAAGGAAGAGCCCATGCCATCGCATGTGCGTAAAATCTATTACGTCCTCGCACCCATCGTGGCACTAGCACCGGCACTCGCGACGATTGCCATGTTGCCCTTCGCACTGCTGCCCGATGGCACTGCCCTCGCACTTTGCAAAGGCGCCGATGTCGGCGTGCTCCTCATGTTTGCTGTCAGCTCTCTCGGTGTATACGGCATCGCACTCGCTGGCTGGTCTTCGAATAATAAGTTCTCGTTCCTCGGTGCGGTACGCGGCTCCGCGCAGTTAATCTCTTACGAACTGGCAATGGGCTTAGCCGTTATCCCCGTCTTCCTTATCGCCTCTGCACCTGGCAGTGACCACGGACTTAATTTAACAAGCATTGTCTCCAGCCAAGACAGCCTCTGGAACATCATGCGCCAGCCCCTCGCGGGTTTGGTTTTCTTAATCTGTATTTTTGCAGAAACCAATCGCCACCCCTTCGACATGCCAGAATCGGAGACCGATCTCGTCGGCGGATTCCACACGGAATACGGTGCTTTCAAATTCGGCCTCTTCTTCGTCGCGGAGTACGGCCACATGATCATCGGCTCGTCGCTCTTCATTCTCATGTTCCTCGGCGGCTGGCACATCCTCCCAGGTATTCCAGAGGTCGGGACCGGGATTATCGCCACACTCATTGGCCTGGGCACATTCTTTACGAAGCTCGTTCTATTCCTCTTCTTCTTTGTCTGGGTGCGCTGGACAATCCCTCGCTTCCGTTATGACCAAGTGATGCGCTTAGGCTGGAATGTGTTACTCCCGCTTGCAGTCGCTAACCTTGTGCTCACCTTCATTTACTACGCCTACGCAGGCTAACCCTCATGGCTGTTAAAGTTCTCGAACGTCGTCCACTTTCCTTTTGGGAACGCACCTACCTGCCTCAAGTTCTCGGAGGCCTACGCGTCACCTGGCGCAACATCCTCCGTCCATCGGTCACCTTACAGTACCCCGAACAACGTCCGACCATTCCCAAAGGATACCGCGGGGTGCCAACATTGGTACGCGATCCCAATGGCCGAGAAAAATGCGTGTCCTGTCAGCTTTGCGAATTCATCTGCCCACCTAAAGCCATCCGCATTACGCCCGGAGAAATTCCTGCAACTGCAGAGACGGCGCACGTCGAGAAAGCGCCTAAGGAATTTGAAATCAATATGCTCCGCTGTATTTACTGCGGACTCTGCCAAGAAGTTTGTCCTGAAGAAGCAATCTGGCTTCAGAACCAGTATTCGATGACGGGCACTACGCGCGCAGAGATGGTTAATAATAAAGCACGCCTCTACGAACTCGGCGGCACTCTGCCTGATTCACATTTCAAGTGGGACCATAAAAAGGCTGAATCAGAGCG
>DNHH01000045.1:30745-31475 GCA_003485955.1 Opitutia bacterium | reverse complement strand
AGAATGCCTTTCATGAAATCTCGTTTCTTCATTACAACGCCGCTGCTCTTGGCGGGAATTCTTTTAGCCCAAGCCGAACCCGCCGCACCGCGCGCTCGTAACGAAGGTACACCCGTTGCCCAAGGCGAACGTGGGCCACGTCGTGAAGACCGCATTCAAGATAATCGTGAAAAATTAGAGCGAATTAAGCAATCGGGCGTAAGCCGTGAAGATATGGAGCGAGTTCGTAAAGCCATGGAAGCTGCGCGCGATGATGAAGCCGTTAAAGCCGCTAAGGTTAAAGCTGAGGACGCCCGGGAAGCTCTGCGTACAGCCCTTAAGGCGTATGCCGACTCTAAGGGAATTGCTGCTCTGCCTGCCGACGGTGAAAAACGTGAACGTCCTACGCCCGAAAAAATGGCAGAAGTTCGTAAAGCGATGGAAGGTGCCCGCAATGACCCGAATGTGAAAGCTGCCTTTGAACAATCACGTGTGGCAGGTGAAGCGCTCCGTGCTGCCGTCAAAGCCGCTATTCTTAAGTCAGATCCATCACTTGAGGCGTTGGTCGAAAAAATTGGCGACTTCCGTGAGGAGCGTCGTGAAGACCGTCACGGTCAGGGCGTTGATCCTAAGCGTGGTGAGGGTAAGCCTGCTGCAGATGGTCAATCTCGTCCACAACGTGGACGTGGGGATAAGTCAGAGCCTACGCCGAAGACTGAGAACTCTACCGGAGCCTGAAATTAGTTAAGTC
>DNHH01000045.1:15056-30572 GCA_003485955.1 Opitutia bacterium | reverse complement strand
TAGTTAAGTCTCTAGATAGCCCCGGCCTTACCGGGGTTATTTTTTGCACTGACGCTTGCCGTGGTCCCTGAGTATGCCACGATTCGTTCATCCAATCCCATCCTATGTCACCCCGACTTCGCGCTGGTTTAGTCATGTTCCTCAACTTCTTTGCCTGGGGGGTTTATTTAGTCCCCATGGGCAAATATTTATCGAAGGCCTTCCCGGGCGACACAGCCGTTATCGGTCTCGCCTATGGGGTTGGTCCATTGGCGGCAATGATCTCACCGCTCATTGCAGGTTGGATTGCTGACCGCGCTCTCGCTCCCCGTAAGTTGCTCGCCCTTCTGAGTTTTATCGCGGCATTGCTCATCGCTGCTATTCCTTACGTGCATACAGCGGCACAGTTTCAGGCCCTCTTGCTGGCCCACTCCCTCTGCTTCTTCGCCGCACTGCCTATCCTTAATTCGGTTGTGATGGCATCGCTCGAAGATCCTGCGAAGTCTTTTGGCTCTATTCGCCTCTGGGGTACCATTGGCTGGATTGGTTCAGGTCTACTTATTGGTTCCGTGCTCTCGCGTTG
This sequence comes from Opitutia bacterium, assembly GCA_003485955.1. GTDB lineage: Bacteria > Verrucomicrobiota > Verrucomicrobiia > Opitutales > UBA953 > UBA8828. The sequence continues at coordinate 30,010 of DNHH01000045.1, read as the reverse complement.
GGATAGTGAGATTGCAACAGGTCCATGGACGTTCCGTTTGGCTGGACTAGCTTTGATTGGCGTCGCTATGCTTTCGCCTGCTCTCGCAGATCCCCTTCCTAGTAAGGAAACAAAGTCTTCAGGAGGTATAAGTGGTTATGCTATTCTCGGGGACGCTAAGTTCCTTATATTCCTCGTGTGCTCATGTCTCTTCTGTATTCCGCTGGCGCTCTATTACGCCTACGCTAATTTCTTCCTCTCAACCGCAGGCTTAGCAGATTCGGAATCTTGGATGACGCTTGGTCAAGTTTCTGAGGTGATCTTCTTGGCCTTACTGCCTGTCGTACTCGTGCGTTTTAGTGCCAAGACAGTATTGCTTGTTGGTATGGCATGTTGGGCGCTTCGTTATGCTCTCTTTGGTTATGCCAATGGGGCGTCCGCTATGCTGCTCACGGGGGTTGCCCTGCACGGTCTCTGTTATGACTTCTTCTTTGTGACGGGTATGCTCTATGCCGATAAGCTAGCGCCCGCGGGCATGCGCAATACTGCACAAGCAATTGTGTCATGGGCTACGCTTGGGCTCGGTATGTGGATTGGTAACATGATAGCCCCACTGTTGCATGCACGGTATATTCACGAGGTCGACGGCAAGACAGTCTTTGACCCGATGTTCTGGCTCGTGCCCGCTGGGTTTGCCGCTGTGCTTTTAGTGCTCTTCGCGATTATCTTCCGCGATAATTCCCGTCTGACCACAGAGACTGCTTAAGATGTCTAAGCCTATTCGCGTTCTCTGTGTGGGTGCTGGCAATATGGGACGATCCCATGCGCTGGCGTACCATAAATTACCTGGCTTTGAGATTGTCGGTATCGTCACGCGCTCCGCAGATTCGCGCCACAAGCTCAATCAAGAGCTTGGTGGTGGTTATGCGGAGTTTGCAGATTACAAAGAAGCCCTCAAGGCGACGAAGCCTGACGCGGTTTCAATTTCGAGTTATCCTGATACGCACGCTGAATACGCGATTGCGGCACTTGAAGCCGGCTGCCACGTGTTCGTTGAAAAACCACTCGCGGTAACCGTCGAAGAAGCTGAGCGCATCGTCGCAAAAGCTAAAGGCACTAAACTAAAGGTCGTCATCGGTTATATCCTTCGTCACCATCCTGCTTGGTCGCAGTTCATTCGCGTCGCACAGACATTGGGTAAGCCCTTGGTTATGCGCATGAATCTAAACCAGCAGAGTTCTGGTGAAAATTGGAAGACACACAAAGCGCTGATGCAGACCTGTAGTCCAATTGTCGACTGTGGCGTCCATTATGTGGATATCATGTGTCTGATGACAGGCAGCCGCCCTGTGCGTGTCTCGGGTATTGGTGCGCGTCTTTCTGACGAGTTGCCTGAAGGCATGGTGAACTACGGACAACTCCAAGTGACATTTGCCGACGGATCTGTTGGCTGGTACGAAGCAGGGTGGGGCCCGATGATGTCTGAAGAAGCATTCTTTGTGAAAGACGTCGTTGGTCCAAAGGGTTCTGTGACCATCGTTGCGGGTAAAGGTTCTGAGGCTGGTAATTCTGATAACGTCGACGATCACACTGGTGCTCAGGCACTCAAGGTGCACCACGCTGAGCTCGGTGCCGACGGCAAGTTCAGCAAGAAAGATGAACTCGTGCCGACTGAGGCTGATCCCGGTCATGACGGTCTCTGTCAACGCGAGCAGGCGTATTTCGAGAAAGCTATTCGCGAAAATATCGACCTGACAGCACACATGGATGACGCCGTAAACTCGATGCGCATTGTGGCTGCGGCCGACCGTTCATTCCGCGAAGGCAAAACGATTAATCTCTGAGGTTAAACTTGGCGGAACCCATTTGCAGACGAAGGGTCATATAGCCATGTCGCGCGTCTTCTTTGTCTACCTCCTAGCTGCCATTGCCGGGGCCACAGAGGCCACTCTGCGCTACGATCGCCCAGCCAAGAGTTGGGAGTTAGAACGCCTGCCTCTCGGCAATGGACGTCTGGGTGCGATGCTCGATGGCGGCGTGGGTGTTGACCGTATTCAGTTCAATGAAGAGTCGCTGTGGACGGGAGATGCCAACCCTTCGGGTGGCTACGACTACTCGAAAGATAAGCCAAATAGCTTCGGTGCATACCAAAACTTTGGCGAAGTCACCGTGACTTTTAGCGACGCCACGTCGACTGAAGTCCGAGCACTCCGTCCCAATGGTTCTACTTTGTCACACTCAGGTGACGAATCGGTCGGTCACAGCTTCGATGGCGTTGCGCAGAGCAAGTGGTGTGTTGAACATGCTGGTTCGAATGTCATCTGGCAGGTCGATCTCGGTATCGCGACTTTACTCAAGTCGTATGCACTGACTTCGGCCAACGATGTACCGAATCGCGATCCATCTGACTGGACGCTTGAAGGTTCAACGAATGGCAAGGCTTGGGTTAAGATTGATGAGCGCAAAGGCCTGATGCCTTTTGCAAAACGCTTCGAGCGTAAGTCATTCGATCTTGCTCAACCCGCAACCTATCGCTTCTACCGAATTGTATTTAAGCCGCGTGATAAGACACATTTCCAGGTTGGTGAAATCGAACTCACGGATATTGCCTTACGCGGAACTTCCATACCGACGGGTTATGTCCGCGCACTCAACTTGTTTGAGGGCGTACATACCACGGTCATCCCTGGTCAGTCCTCTCGGGAGGCCTTTGCCAGTGCGCCCGCTCAAGTTGTGATCGCTCGATATGTCTTCGACCATCCGACTTCTGGTGCTATCGCCCTAAAAGATGCGCACGGTAATCTGACGCGGGCAGACCGCACTTCATTAACATCCACTGGCAAGTTTACCAACGGACTCGAGTTCGCTGCCAAGGTACAGGCAGTGACGCCGCAGGGTGGCAAGGTGACGGTCTCCAATGACACGCTGCGCTTCGAGCAGTGCATGGAGCTGGTTCTCATCCTCGGCGCACGCACCAACTATGTGATGGATCCCGCTAAAGGCTTCAAAGGCTCGGCGCCGCTACCTAGGTTGGAAGCGGAGGTTGCAGCTGCTGAAGCCAAGGGTTTTGCGGCGCTACGCACAGAGCATGTCACTGATCATCGTTCATGGATGACCCGGGTTGATATTAACTGGGGAAAAACAGATCCAGCGCTTGCAGCACTGCCAACCGATAAACGTTTGGCTGCGTATGGTAAAGGCGGACAAGATCCAGAACTTGAATCAACGCTCTATCAATACGGCCGCTACCTGTTGCTTGGATCGAGTCGCCCGGGTTGCTTGCCTGCCAACCTTCAAGGTATTTGGAATGAATCGAATCAGCCCGCATGGGCTTCGGACTACCACAATAACATTAATATCCAGATGTGCTATTGGCTCGCAGAGGTTTCCAACCTCTCGGAGTGCCATCTTCCTTTAACCGATTGGATTATTGCATCCGTACCTGGCTGTCGCGAAGCTACGCGCGCTGATAAACGCTTCGGCGGTAACCCTCGCGGTTGGACGGTACGTACATCCCAGAATATCTGGGGTGGCAACGGATGGGAGTGGAACCTGCCCGGTAATGCATGGTTGGTCCAGCATTCTTGGGAGCATTATGCTTTCACTCTTGATAAAGAATTTTTGCGTACACGGGCTTATCCATTGCTCAAAGAAGTTTGTGAATTCTGGTTCAGCCAGCTCAAGACCTTACCTGACGGACGATTGGTGGTGCCTATGGGTTGGTCGCCTGAGCATGGTCCACGTGAGGATGGTGTCGCCCATGACCAGCAAATCGTTTGGGATCTCTTCCAGAACACGATCGAGGCTACGGAAGCATTAGGCGTCGATGTCGACTTCCGTAATGAGCTTAAAGCGAAGCAGGCTAAACTCGTCGGACCAAAGATTGGCCGATGGGGTCAGCTCATGGAGTGGATGGTTGATCGCGATGAGCCCAATGATCACCACCGTCATACTTCACAGCTTTTCGCAGTTTATCCGGGTCGTCAAATTTCGATGCAGCGTACACCTGAGTTCGCTGCTGCGGCGATGAAGTCGCTCGAGGCCCGTGGCTCGGTAGGTGACAGTCGGCGTTCGTGGACGTGGGCTTGGCGCTCTGCGATGTGGGCACGGTTCGAACGCGGCGACCGTGTCGCCGAGATGATTCGCGGACTGATGACTTACAACATGCTTCCCAATATGTTCGCGAATCACCCGCCATTTCAGTTGGACGGTAATTACGGTATCGTCGCTGGTATCTCCGAAATGCTCGTGCAATCACACGCCGGTGAGATTGTTCTGCTGCCGACTTTACCCAAGAGCTGGACAGAAGGTCATGCCAATGGATTAAAGGCACGTGGTGCAATTGAAGTTAAGGAGCTTTCTTGGAAAGCTGGCGCCTTTGAACGTGCCGTTCTTCTCTCAGCCATTGATCAAACAGTGGCTGTTAGGATTAAAGGCGAAGTGCGCCAAGTTAACTTAAAGGCTAACCAGCCTGTTGAGCTCCGCTGACGTTTAAGGCTGAAGCTTAATTGCGCCGGAATATTCTGGCCGACTGAATAGCGAACCTTCGCGGTGCGCCCAGTCGGCGTGACTAGTGTAGGCGCCGGTCGGCTCGGTGGAGACCTCGCGTCCATCTGCCAAAGTGAGGACGAGACGGATGGCGCGCACCTTAAACTTGTCACCTTTGTCGCCTTCGGAGCGGATGATGATACGGTTGGCTGTCGTCGAGTGGGCTTGGAACTGACGGATAAGGCCGAACTCATCGGCAGGCACTTCGAGTCGGGCGAGCATCCAGTCGTCACCTTGGGTGGGGAGACGTCCGAGATGCACCCCCGAGAGGATGACATCCTTCTCGCCGTTTTTGCCGCCATTGTTGCCAAAGACTTCCATTTCAATACGTCCGCGGGTTGCACCACGAATTTCGTCGATGGTTGGTGGTATAGGCGGAGGCGGTGCTTCTACGGCGCCCTCAGGGTAAGCAAGATGGGTTTCGCGACGATGTCCCGGTAGAGTTAACGGTGATAGAGTATTCTTGGGGGTCTCGATGCCTTCCGATGTCTCTACAAGTACCCAAGCTTCCGATCGTGTATTCTTACCTTGCAGGAGCACCTTTGACTCTGAGCCTTTAAGTGACGAAAGGTCATAACTACCCATCTCCCAGGCGCGTGCGGTCTGGCTAATCATTCCATCACGAGCGTAGCCAGCGAAGGCATTGATTTTTCCACGCGTTTTTCGAAGTGCGGCAACTTCTTTACCGTCGACGATTACTTTAGGTAGAGTGGGGCGGCCGACGACGAGGAGCTCGCAACGTCCATCGACGAAACTCGCGGGCTTTACGGTGAACTTTCCAGGACCTTCGCCCACTTTCGTGGTAGCGGCTGGCATACGCTTGATCATCGGACCTATGGCTTGGCCTGGCTCTAGTTCAACAGCGACCGTACTATAACCTGGGATAGTGACGTAGGCGGATTGTCCGGATTGCCAAGTGATAGGTAGTTCGATGCGGCTAGGGTATACTTGTCTTCCGTGCCAAGGTTCACCGAGCTTACCACGGAAGAGCGTCGTTGAGTCGATGGGTATATGTAAGGTCTGTGTTTCTGCAGAAGGATTACGTGCCACGAGTGTGCCGGTGCGGCCATTTTTGGACCAACCGATATAGCCGTAGACTTTGCCTTCATCGGGTCTTCCGCCGACGTAACAGGTGTTGACCATGTCGGCACGACGGCTGTCGGTCCAACGATGCACCGCGATGATGGATGCCCATTCATCTTCGGAAAGATTCTTTGGTAAAAAGTACCACTCGAGTAGGAGCGTACCGCGTCCGTAGTGCATGAGCACGTGGTCACACCAATCTTCAAGCGTATCGGTTTTGAATGACATCTGTCCGCTGGGATTGCGGATGATGCCGTGGGTCATGATTGACGAAATGGGGAACCATGGGCGGTCGGCTGGATCGCCCCACATGCGCCAGAAATAGGCATCGCGGTCGGTTGTGGCCTGAGCGCGACCGGCGAGCTCAGGCCAGTTACCGTTAAAGCCATCGTCCCCTGCGAGTAGCCAGAGTATGTCCGCGTGATTGCGCCAGGCTGGGCTGTGCCAGGTCCAGTTCGTGGCGTTGATGAATGTCTCCTTAGGTAGAGCGAGGCTCATGGTCTCCGCCCAGCCGGCAAACTCGGCGGTATGGCCGTGGCGGTCAGTTGGCAAAACGTGGGAGAGGTGATTGAAGTCGAACTTGAAGTAGGTGACTTTGACGTCCTTCGTTAGCGATTGGAGCTGTGATGTAAGATCATTCCGGTAACCAGGTGATGCGAGTGAGAGGTGAGGGAAGTACTGCGCGAAGTATTTATTGGGCTGGGCCTTGATAAATTTCGGACCTGTCTCCGCGCCAGAGGCCCAATTGATGTCGTTCGTCGTATTGTCGGGTGCTAGCCAAAGTCCAAGCGAGCTACCTTCGTCGCGCAGGGCGATGCTCACCTTGGTCAGGTCAGCCATGCCTTCTGGAAAATAGTTTTTTGCTGGCTTCCAAACTGACTTGCGATCCTGCCAGCCATTGTCGGGTACGATTGCTTGGACAGCAATGCCAGTGCCGGTGAGGGCCTCCTTGAATTCGCGGGCAATGCGCGGGAGGGTATCGCCGCCTACATTCTTGGCGGCGCCGTCGAACCAGTTGTTGTAATGGGTGAAGCTGCGCACGCCACGTGGTGCTTGATCGAGTACGGCCATCTCGGCGGTCTCGCCTATATCGGCGAGTAGCAACTTGCCACCGCTTGCGCTGACTTCCCATTTAGCACCGCGCTCAATTGGGAAGCAACTGCGATAGGGTGAGGCGACGGTGAAGTTGATAGCGCGTATTAAGCCCGATTCAGGTTTGCCAATGTCAGCACCCTCAAAGTCGACGAAACTGTGGTTACCCACCTTCTCGAAGCGGTGACTATAAGCGGCAGGCGTGTTGCCGTCGGTGTGGCGGGTTAGTGTGGTCGGATTATAAGGTAGTAGAATCCAGCGTCCGTCGATGACCACGGGTTCGCCTCGTCCGCCGCGTGCTGCGGCTGGCTTTACCCTGAAACGGTCCGTTTCGACCGATTCCACTTTTGGTTCATGGCTAAAGTAAGCGATGAGTGAATGACTCTCTTTATCCATCAGCACGCTGAGTGGCGCATCCTCTGGATATTTAGCGCCAGCCTTGCGGCGATAGCGGATCAATAAATTACTATTCTCCTCGGGTTGGCCGACGAAGTCGCGTACGGTGTAGGTGCGTCCGTCCGACATCCGGATGAGAAACTCGTCGCTATCTACCTCGAGTCGTTGTTTTCCGTCCGCGGAAACTAAGGCGACTGTTATGAGTGCGCCCTCACGTTCGGCGTACTGACGTTGGACGGGCGTGGCGGCTTGGACTGCGGCGATAAGCAGCAGGGCGAGCAGGGTGGGTCGCATGCCCTTTTTTACTCTGGCTTAGTGGAGAAGCGCAAGCCATCGACTTCGCTCAGGGTACGTGTCCTGGCGTCCCACTGTGTGGGGATAACGGTGAACATCCACTTGCGTAACTTCTGGCCATTGAAGTGCGAAGGTGTGCGGAGACGGATTTCGTTCCATCCGGCCTTGAGTTGGACGGTTTGCGGAGCGCGCATCCACCAGGCGTGGTCGACCCAAGGTTTTTCGGCGACAGCTTTACTATTGAGTCCAGCGTAGGCCCACTTCGGCGGCGCGATTGACTTACCATTGAGCCAAACAGCTGATCCGGCGACGTCCCACTGACCATCAATGCTCGCGAGTTCGGGTTTATGTCCGTCGCTTGCAGAAGGGACGTTGAAACCAATCGACAGTCCGATTGTTTGGGCTTTTTCGCTGTATACGTAGGTCCGTGCCCATGCGATGGTCGGCTTTTTTGTGAGCGCAAGCCAGCTAGGGAGTTCGTGCCAGTGATGATTCAGGTAAACGGTGCCGCCCCATGCCGCTGATGCTTTTGACCAATCAGTGGGCTCAGGTGAATCAGGTTCGGTGGTGACAACGGACCAAGGAGTTTGTGCGGCTGCCACGAATGGGAAGGGTTCTCCAAGGGCGACCACTGCATTACGCTGTGCCGTTATGCGGCGCTCGAGATCGAGGTAGATTTCGAGCTCGGGTGTGCCAGTTTCGGGTACGCGGGCGTAGAGAGATTTTTTGTCCTTGGCTACGCCGAGCCAAGCGGACTCGGCGAAAGCAACAGCGACAGGCCAAGTGGGCGAGACGCGGTTGGCGTTGGTCTCGTCATCAATCACATGATCGGGCCAGTTGCAAAGAATAGCGCCGAGTGCTCGGCCATCGGTGCGTGGTACGCCTGCGAGTTGGATAAATGCTTGGTTCGCGGCCTCCGCTGGATCCATGTGATTGGTATAGACGTAACGTGAATCAATATAAGGGTTTGATTTGGGTAGACCGGCTTTAGCCCACAGTTGAAGGACGATGCTGTTGTCGCGCACGACGGCTCCGGGACTCCAAATGATAGGTGTTTTGCCGCTAGCTTTAGTTTTCGCTAAAATAGTTGGTACAAACTCTTTCATTTTAATTTGTACCTCGTCCGATCCTGTGTGGAAAAACTGTGATGGAAAAAGTTTGGCCCAATCCGTAATCTCAGCCTCAAGCACCTTGAGTCCTTGCGGTGTCTGCATATCGAATCCGAGACCTTTACCGAAATAGGTACTGTGTCCTGGCATATCCATCTCTGGAATGACCTCAACACCGTGCTCAGTAGCGAAGGCGATGAAATCACGAATCTCTTCCCAGCTATACTGAGAGTTCGGCTTCCGACTACGTGATTTCGGGTCGTTAAGTCCTGCGTGCATTTTGGATTCCACGCGCCAGCCTGGATAATCAGTGAGGTGCCAGTGGAAGACGTTTAGTTTAAACCTCTCCATTACTAAGATTTGCCGTTTCAGTGCTGCAATCGATTGAAAATTACGTCCGACGTCTTGAAGAATTCCGCGAATTGGAAAAGCGGGCCAATCATGAATAACTCCGAGAGGTATTTTCCCAGATTCTCTAAGTTGGCTTAATGTTGCCTGTGCGCGCAAAGCACCCAACTGCTTGTTCGCAGTAATCGTGATTTTATCCCGGGTGATTTCTAACGTGTATGCTTCATCAGCACCCACAGGCGATGTGACGCTACCTGGCTTAACAACGAGTATTTCAGGTTTTAAAAATGTAGCCGTGGGAATCGTTTCACCCGTCCACTTACATTCTTGGGGATAAGGAATAAGGTTGGGCCGTACTTCAGCTGCGACAGCAGAGAGAACTGCAGTCAGACTTAAAAATAGCGTACGCATATAAGTTGCTTACGTCTTCGACCCTGCGAGTCGAGATATGTTCCTTAAATCCGTCGGTCCAAACTTCGATAGTGAATCGCTTCAAGTAAATGGGGCGTGGCAATCCGTTCGGCCCCTGCGAGGTCTGCAATCGTGCGTGAGACCTTGAGAACTCGGTCGTAGGCGCGCGCCGATAGTCCCAGTCGCTCCATGGCCTGTTGGAGGAGGTCGCCTTGGGCGCGTTCAAGCGACGCGTACTGGCGTAATTCTGAACTACTCATGGAGGCATTACACGCGCCGGAGCGGTTCGCGAAGCGTTGTCGTTGGATGCCCCGTGCAGACTCTACGCGGTCGCGTATAATTGTCGAAGATTCCCCTGCATGCGCCGACCGTAACTCATCAATACTCAAGGCAGGTGCCTCGACTTGTATATCAATTCGATCAAGGAGCGGCCCCGAGACTCGACTACGATAGCGTTGAACCATGGCAGGTGAGCACCGGCATTCGCGTAAGCGGTCGCCAAGGTATCCACAGGGACATGGATTCATGGCGGCGACTAACATGACTTGTGCTGGCAAAGTGATTTTAGCCGTAGCCCGAGAGACGGTTACGCATCCGTCTTCGAGGGGTTGTCGTAAAACTTCCAGCGCTGACCGACGAAACTCGGGCAACTCATCCAAAAAAAGAACACCGTGGTGGGCGAGGGAGACTTCGCCTGGTCCCGGGATGCTGCCTCCGCCAATCAAGCCCACGTCACTGATGGTGTGATGCGGCGAACGAAAGGGCCGGTGCCACGAGACAATACTACCATCCCTGGTGATACCTGCGGCGGATTGAATGGCTAAGATTTGCAAAAACTCATCGGCATTCGGCTCGGGTAAAAGCGTAGGGATGCGTTTAGCGATGAGTGATTTGCCAGACCCTGGAGGGCCAATCAGTAAAAGGTTATGTCCGCCTGCGGTCGCAACTTCAGTCGCACGTCGAGCAATAGCTTGTCCTTTGACTTCAGAAAAATCTATTCCACTTACTTTCGAGTTTCGCCGAAAAGGGCTTTGTTCAATCGGTATAGGTACCAAAGGTATTTCACCAGATAAAAAGCGGATGGCTTCATCCAGTGATTTCACGCCATAGGCTTCAATGTTACTAACGAGAGCCGCTTCCTCCGCGGATGCTTTGGGCAGGAGTACGCCACGTAAGCCAAGTTTTCGTGCAAGTAGCGCAAGGGCAACACCGCCGCGAACAGGTCGTAGCGCGCCAGAAAGACTGAGCTCGCCTGCAAGGAGAAGGCCTTCGCATTGCTTGGCTTCGAGGTGTCGCATGGCTACCGCTAATCCAATTGCGATAGGAAGGTCATAAAGTGCGCCTTCTTTACGTAAATCTCCAGGAGCTAAATTGATCGTGGTGTGCATTTCCGGTCTGCGCAGGCCGGTGTTCATAAGTGCGGATAGTACGCGATCCTCAGACTCTTTCACTGCGGTATCGGGTAAGCCGACCATCCATAGACCGTATTCACCTTCTTCGCCGGTGTTAATTTCGACATCCACAGGTAAAGCTTCGACGCCGACCAATGCACCTGAACGAATCACAGAAAGCATGTCGCAGGTGAGTGCGATACTCCCTAGACAGCAAGTTGGCTAACCTAGGGATGATTGACTAAGCACTTACTTCACGCGAGCTACCGACTTTTACCGAATCGCTTTAAGCAAGGCAGGTAAGTCGACGTGATTGGCGACCAGTTCGCGTATGACAGGAATCTTATCTTCGTCTTCAGCCATTGTCTTTACGGTCATATTATTAATGCGTGCTGTCACCGCAAAGGCTTCAGTTTCAACAGCAAGCAAAGGTATATCAACCGCAGCTAAAGTCTTCTCGATGGACTCAGGTGGAAGTAATCCATTCGACAGCAAGATGCCTGAAAGTGATTGTGCTGCTTCTGGCGTAGCCAATGCCGCCAAGAGTTTTTCACGGTCACCGGAAACAATTAAGAGCGTGCCCGGTTTGTTTAAGTATTCAGCAGAACGTCGAGCGGACATGGCACCCATAATCACGCGACGGACGCGGCGATTACCTTTAGGACGGTGAATCCAGCGGGCTTGTGTCTCGTGCGCCACTTGATCGAGATTCGGACAGATGAGCGTTTCGCGTAATGGTAAGACGCCGAGTAAAGGTAGCCCGAGTTGCTTTAAGCCACGTCCGGCGTACTCGCGAATGAAGTCAATTTTGTCCGGCATGACTTTATTGAGAATAACGCCGACAACCTCGACGCCTGCTTGACGGAAGAGTGCTTGGTTGATGGCGACTTCGTCGACTGGTTTGCCGATGCCACCGGCGGCGACGATGATTGCTTTGGATCGAAGCATTTTAGCGTTGTCGGCATTCGAAGCGCCAAAGACAGAGCCGACGCCTGCGTGGCCAGAGCCCTCAACAACTATAATATCTTTGCCATAGGCCGCGCGGTCAAAGGCTCGACAAATGCGGTCGATTAATTGTGGACGAAGTATCTCCGGATTTTCTAAAAACTGACGGGTGAAGTCTGGCCCAATAGCCACGGGCGACATCGCTGCCATGGGAATATCTAAATCAAAGAGGGCATCGAGTAGGAGGGTGTCTTCGTCGACTTGATCATCTCCAGATTGAACAACGCGTTGGGCGATAGGTTTGATGTAACCAACCTTTAGTCCCATGGCGCCAAGTGCGGCGGTTAGACCAAGACAGGTGGTAGTCTTCCCGTCGTTCATTCGAGTGGCGGCGACAAAAATGCGCGGCGTCGACATGTTCAGTGGACGCGTCAGTAGCCCTGGCGTGTCTTTTCCGAACCGACTGATGCCTCCAAGTGCCATCTTTAGGACTTACGAGGGGCTTCGGTCGGGTAGAGGTAGCTACGGTCAACGGCTTGTGCTGCGACGATTACCGTTGTACCGAGAATGTCATGCGCAGAAGCGCCTCGGGAAATTTCTGCTGCCGGGCGCTCGAGTCCTGTGAGGATTTGGCCGTAGGCAGGAATGCGTGCGACTACTTGGACCATCTTCGCCGCAATATTACCGGAATTTAGGTCAGGGAAAATCAAGACGTTGGCCTTGCCAGCAACCGACCCTCCGACTTCTTTGGTTTCTGCGATGAAGCTATCCAGGGCAGCGTCTACTTGCATCTCGCCGTCGATTTCTGCGGCGATGCCGAGTTCGACAGCTTTCCGACGTGCAAGTTCGGTAGCAGCTTTAACGCGCTGAATGGAACCAACGCCAGCATTGGGTGAGTGTGTCGAGTAACCAAGCATGGCCACGCGAGGGGTTTGGCCTGAGAGGTGTGAGGCGAGGCCGGCGGTCGTGACGGCGATGTCGGCAAGCTGATCAGCGGTTGGTTCAGGAACCACAGCACAGTCCGAAAGAAAGAGTACGCCGTCGCTCCCCAATTTAGTGTTATCTTCGGACTCCAGGATAAGCATCGAAGAAACTGTTTTAACGCCTGCTTGGCGGGGGAATGTCTGCAAGATGGCACGAATACCTGAAGCGGAAGTTGCTGTAGCGCCTGTGACGATTGCATCGGCAGCGGATGTCGCGACCATCATGCACCCAAAGTAATTAGGGTTCATGGCAAGTTCCCGGGGATCTCCAGATAGTTTGATACTTCCGTAGCGCTGAATGGAGGCAATTTTTTCTGCGTAGCTTGAAAGTTCGTCGGCGCGTTCAGGCTCAAGTAAGCGAATGCCGTCGAGCGAGATGTTGAGACGTGCGGCGGCAATTTTAATACGCTGACGATCGCCAAGTAGAATGGGGATACCGAGTTTACGCGTCGCGAATTGACGTGCGGCCTGGATGATACGCGGGTCGCTACCTTCAGGGAAGACGACACGCTTAGGATGGTTCTGGAGGCGAGCGGAGAGGCGAGAAATGAGTGACATGGTGTTGCAGTTTGGCACCAGCGTGACACTGGAACCATGTCCTATCCTAGGCTAAACTTGGACAGGAGTGCGAGGCAGAATGGTCTCCGCAGAAACATCACGTATCTTTGCCTAGAGAGGTTGCCCTTGAAATTTGCTAGGCAGTCTGGTGCAGAAAGTGCCGTATGTCTTAACGCTTAAGTTGCAGTTGACTGAGTTGACGTCCGTCGTCGGCTGCGAGGGTCTGTACGGTAAGTTCGGTCGACGTGGCGTGCAAAAGCATCAGCGTAGCGGCCTTGGGATCGGGTCCGCCACCAATGACCGTAGGGAAGGGAGGAACATAACGCACCTCCGTGTCAATGGATTGGCTGTCACGTGGGCTGGCCTTGAACTGAATGACCTGCTCCTTGCCTGCGGGTATGGTCTTCCAAGTATGAACGTGCCCGGCCAGGGCTACATCAACTTTTCCAGTAGCGAGTGTTGAGGTCCATGTTTTTCGAGCATGCTCGGAATTCCAAATATCATCCGAAAAGAGTGGAATATGGCTGAGGAAAACCCGCCAAGGTGCGTTTGCGGCTGTGGCCAGTGCCTTGCTAATCGTTGAGGACTGTCGTTCGCGCAGTGTATTAAAAAGCTCTGGTCGTTTTTCGAAATCTTCGCCTGTATCCGCTGCAATGAGTGCAACGGGCCCCATGTGAAGGTCCCAGCCCTGATCATGTGCGCCAATACCACCTTTGGGGTCGTGAGAACCAGGAACTATTCGCGGAGCCAAGAAGAGATCGTCCACGCGGTCAGCAAAGTTACCTCGGTAATCATGATTTCCAGGTAGGTACAGCATGGGCACCTCATCCGCATGTGTAACGGTGGCGAGTGTGTGGAGCGTGCGGAAGGTTCGTTCCGCCCCATCTTTGCTAGATGGGTCATTGAAGATATCGCCGAGTAGAACAACAAGGTCGTGATTCTCCGGGCGCAAATTTCGGCCTATGAGTTGGATGGTGCCGGTGCGATCATGGACATCATTGAGGAAGGCAACACGGGCGACCGATGCATCTGCTGGGTTACGTCGTTTACGTTGCCCTCCGTGGGGAACGCCATCGACGATGATTTGGTAAGCTTTATCCGGTGGAACTGGTGCAAACCAGATTGTCCATGGCGTTCCGCGGACAGGGCGAGCTTTCGCATCGGTTAAAGCTGACACACTCGACTCCGTTTTATTACCTGTCGCAATTGCGACGTGTTGTGCCTTCCGAGCTGGGATGCAGACCCAAGTCGCGGCAGGAATACCAACGAGTTGTAGATAAGGCGCTAAAACATCTGGCAGCGGATCCTTGTCAGAAACCGTTGTCGGCACTGGCTCAGCATTTAATGCATAGCTAGTACTACCTAAGACACCTGAGAGGGCTAAAAGGCGCAGGAAGTCGCGGCGTTCAAGAGCCATTCTTTTTGTATTTAGGCTGCTTTACTTCGATGCTGTGGACGGCTGATAGACAAAAGTCGGGTACGCTTTAAGGGCCTTTTGGCAGTCCTCACTAACTTGGTAGCCGAGACTTATAAAAAACGCCGAGACATCTGATTTAGCATTTTGGCCATAGCGCAAAACGAACTCGGTTTGTAAAATGCCAATCGACCGCTTCCCGTTTGCATCGGCTGGGGGTAGGGGGGTTGTTCGATACGAACGAATGGTGGCCCGAAGGGGTTCCCAGCTGTGTGCGCGGATCAGGACGACAAACGGGGCAAGTTGTTCAAACGCGCCAAGGTTCGGAGGGCTCGCAAGGCGTTTTGCCATGAGTGCATCCAGGTTTTTCATGGAGTCGTGTCCTGCCCCTGTTGGCTTGCCC
>DNHH01000045.1:14736-14876 GCA_003485955.1 Opitutia bacterium | reverse complement strand
TCCTGCCCCTGTTGGCTTGCCCACGACTTTCTCCATAACGAGAAGCGAGAAGAAGTTACATGTCACTTCGACTTGTCCAGGGAACGTCCAGTCATGTCGCTGGTGATTATGACCAAGTTCATGGAAGAAGCCCCAGTCGC
>DNHH01000045.1:7666-14589 GCA_003485955.1 Opitutia bacterium | reverse complement strand
GTTCATGGAAGAAGCCCCAGTCGCCTTCTGCCTTTAATCGGGCGAGGTCAACGATATGTCGTCCAGATGCCTTTAGTTGGCACATGAAGGGGTAACCCGAGTGCATAAATCCAGCAGAGATTTGGATGTCTGGGACAACGCGTTCAGGGGCAAAGCGATCCAGTGCGATGAAGTCATCTTCGACCTCCAAGACCTTATCCCACCACTCGAGTAACTCTTTGGGTTCTGGTAAATCGCGTAAAAGGTGTGAGGGCACATGGAGGATGATACGCTTACCGACGAGCGTACCCCATGGTCCAGGCGTAAGGCGTGAACTGGACCACGTCTCTTGGCTGTCGATTCCAAGTGTATAGATGGGCGATGCGACGGCCTCGTTGAATTGTAATGGGGTCGCCGCCTCAACGGGCTCGAATGATTTTTTATTTTCAGCGGTTGAGCTTACTTTAATAAAAAGTAGCCCGCCAAAAGCATTGGCGATACGGTTCTCGCCAACTTTGAGTACAAACGTCCGGGTAATGACTGGGAAGCGATTCCATTTATCCAGCTGCAAGAGGCTATCGCGGTGGCATCCGATAATGATACTTACTTTTCGGTCTTTGGGTAATGAGGTGACTGTCACCGTGATAACTTCCCCTGGTGCTGCGTACAGGCCCGTATCTTGCCACGCTTCTGGTGAGGTTGCTAAATTCGGAGCATTACCAGCGGTGACATCCCATCGATTGATAAGGTTACTATCATAATTTACACTCCGGCTAATACGTGCCGTTGACTCAACGGTTCCGGGGAAGTTTTTTGCCGATGGGTGCGCGGTAACCGTCGATGGTACTTGATTCATGTACGCACGGATTGACTGGTGTAGTTCGGCACGTTCATTGCCAGTGGGCTGAACGAACGGTGCCTTGGGTCCAGGCACGACGTTATCAGGCATAATGGCTGCCTGTGAAAGTGAACATGCGCAGAGAATGAGGTAACGGAGCATGCCTAAAAAGACAGTCACCCGCTGTTTAGGTTCCCTGTCAACGTCGCTCAACTATAGCTGAATTACTTCTCGTTTTCAGCGTTATCAATCCCGTGGATTTCGTCATCGCCGGCCATGGCTTCATTGCGTGAGCCAAAAGGATTACGTTTTGCTTTACCTGCAAGGGGAGCGCCCTTGGGTGGGAAGTTTTTAGGCATCCACGATTTTAGACCCTTATTAAAAGCTTTCATGTGATCGGTATACGGCCACCCAAAGCATGCAAAGTAAGGCCCAAGGTCATGCCCGCAGTGCTTCGACCATATCTTCACAAAAATCTCTTTCTTCTTTTCATCTGACTTTGCCGCCGAAACAGCTCCGGTTGCTTCGCCAGCTTTTTTAACTTCGTCGACAAGCTCCACTAAGCGTTTTTGGGCAGCTTCTTTTTCGGCTGCTTTGTCCGCTACCTTAAGGGTGCCGATATCCAAGGCCCTGATTTTTTTATCGAGAGCGACCTTCTCTTTCTCCAAGGCATCGACTTTCTTTTGGGCGTCACGAAACTCACGTCCGCTGTTCTTTGCTTCAATGGAATTGGCACGCGCCATATCTTTGCGTTCATCAAGCTCATCAAAGGTCGCCTGCAGTGGCTCCCAGCCAAAGGCTAAGATAGGATAGTAGTACTGAGAGAGTAGGTGGAATGGAGAGCCTTTATTGGTAACGGGGTCGAGTGCCATTTCGGCTGCCAACGGACCGAGGTCGCTGTGTCCACCGCCGACTTTTTGTCCGGAGATACGCTCCATGCAAATTAGGGCGAAGAGGTTGCAGGTCACCTCGCCGTAGCCGGCGTAGGTCCAAAGGCCCGACTGATGG
Organism: Opitutia bacterium; assembly: GCA_003485955.1. GTDB lineage: Bacteria > Verrucomicrobiota > Verrucomicrobiia > Opitutales > UBA953 > UBA8828. Next base: position 12,764 of record DNHH01000045.1, on the reverse strand, counting down.
TTATGTCCGAGTTCATGGTAGAAACCCCAGTCGCCTTCGGTGGTTAGCTTCTTGAGGTTTACCATGTCAGGTGCGCTCGCGAGGTAGCACATAATCGGGTAGCCTGAATGCATCCACCCAATGGAAATTTCTGCATCCGAAACAATACGCTCGGGAGAGCGGCGACGGCCCCAAGCAGCGAGCCAATCGGTGGTCTCAACGACTTTATCCCAAGTCTTCATTAACTCCTCAGGGTAGGGAAGGGTGCGCAGTAGGCTCGAAGGCACCGATAGCACCATCTTCTCGCCGACAAGTTCTCCCCACGGTGCCGGTGCTAGTCGACGGTTGTCCCAGTCAGCACGGGAGGTTTTTCCTAATTCATAAATCGGGGCCTCAACGGCACCCACAATTTCGACACGGATACGGTCGCGAGATTTCACCCACTCTGCCCGGTCAGGCATTTCAATATAAATGGAACCGCCAAAAGGGTTCGCCATTTCAACAGATCGTTTATCAAGGGCTTTCGTATTGGTGATAACCGGAAAGCGGTGCCACTGGTCGCGCTTGCCCCCAACTAAAGAATCTCGGTGGCAACCAATACGGGCGACTAAGCCTAATTTAGCATCTTCTGAATTGAGGCGGAAAGTGATGCGTTCGCCGGGTGCGGCATAGAGGCCTGTCGAGCGCCAGCGTGGAATGTTAACGACTAGGTTGACGGCCGTAATGACTCGGTCCGCTCCATCAGCGACTTTGCCAGGGAAGCTATTCGCATCTGGATGGGGAACGCAGCGATCAGGGTCGATAGAGTCCCAATAGTTTTTCGTAACGGCGGCGTAATGGGCGACTTGACCTGAGTCTCCGCGATTCACCTGTAGTGGCTCCTCTGGGGTAGCATGAACTTGGTGTGCGGCTTTCGCCTCCTTGCTTATTTCGGTGCCAAGATGTGCAGTCGTTAAACGTGTTGAGACAGTTTTATATTTCCGGAGCGTGAGTGCATCGATGTCCTCGTTTTTAAATTTAGGCGGTGGTGGCGGAAGGTCGTCGCGACCGTCGTCGACCACGGCAACTCCGTCGCCACTTTTGTCGACCAAGTTTTCACCTAAGATGGAATCTGTGATTACTTTATCTGGCACACTCACGACATCTGTGGGAACTTTTTTAGGCTCAGGGGCCACGACGACGACAGGGGTGGTGGCTGCGCCGTCCCTCAGATTAAAAAACTTCTCGTAGGTGACAACGCCGCCAACACCTAGAATAAATATAAGCAGTATCCAGTAGCCGGGACCGCCCCAAAAACCTGTATCCTGCTTAGGCCTAGGTATCGGTGAGCGTACAGGTCTACGTGGTGGCAAGGGACGCACGCCCCATAAGATGTAATTAACCCGTTTTGCGTCAACTCTACAGGGGCGTTAGCAAGGGATTGACCCGCCACCGCCCACGCTTACCTATGCATCTTCCGTTTGCGCATTTATACCACTTATGGCTAAGACACTTTTTCAAAAAGTTTGGGACGCTCACGCTGTCCGTAAGCTCCCCAACGGGCAGACTCAGTTGCTCATTGGCACGCACCTCATCCATGAGGTTACATCGCCACAGGCCTTTGGTATGCTCCGTGATCTGGGACTTAAGGTAAAATTCCCTCACCGCACTTTTGCGACCGTTGACCATATCGTCCCGACGAATGAACTAAAGGAGCCTTATTCTGATTCTTTAGCCCAAGAGATGATTGAGGCGCTCCGCCGTAATACCAAAGAAAGTGGTATTCGCCTTTTTGATACAACTAGTGGACTACAAGGGATTGTTCACATGGTTGGACCCGAGCAGGGAATCACCCAGCCAGGAATGACCATTGCGTGTGGTGATTCACATACCGCTACGCACGGCGCTTTTGGAGCGATTGCTTTCGGCATTGGTACAACGCAAGTGCGCGACGTGCTCGCGACACAGACGCTTTCGCTTAGCCCGCTTAAAGTTCGCCGTATCGAAGTGAACGGTAAGCTCGCGCCCGGTGTTTACGCGAAGGATGTTATTTTGCACATCATTCGTGATCTCGGGGTCAACGGTGGCATTGGTTTCGCTTACGAATACGCAGGAACAACTTTCGATGCCTTCTCGCTCGAAGAGCGCATGACCGTTTGCAATATGTCAATTGAAGGTGGTGCACGTTGCGGCTACGTGAATCCCGATCAAAAGACCTGTGACTATATCAAAGGACGCCCCTATGCCCCGAAGGATAGTGAATGGGCAGCCGTTGAAGCTAAGTGGAAGTCTTTCGCGTCAGATCCAGGCTGCACCTATGATGATGTTCGCGTTTACGATGCTGCGAAGATTCGGCCGACAGTAACTTGGGGAATTACGCCGGGACAGGCCATCTTCATCGATGAATCGATGCCAGCCTTGGAGACGCTTCAGGGCGGCGACTTAGGTACAGCCGAAGAAGCCTACCGTCACATGAAACTCACTCCTGGAAAGCCAATTCGCGGGACGAAGGTTGATGTCGCATTCTTAGGCTCCTGTACCAACGGCCGAATTTCCGACTTACGAGAAGTCGCCAAGTATCTTCCCGGGCATAAAGTTAAAGCAGGCGTGAAGGCCATTGTCGTTCCGGGTTCACAGCTGACATCCATTCAGGCACAAAAAGAAGGCCTCGACAAAATCTTCATCGCTGCAGGATTTGAGTGGCGTGGAGCAGGTTGCTCAATGTGTCTCGCCATGAACCCCGATAAACTCGTCGGTGATCAACTGTGTGCGAGTTCCTCCAATCGTAACTTTAAGGGGCGTCAAGGTTCGGCGACAGGTCGCACCGTGCTGATGAGTCCTTTAATGGTCGCGGCAGCTGCCATTACGGGCGAAGTTACCGACGCCCGCGAAATTTTCAAAGTTTCCTAAAGTTACACGCGTGTCTGTCCACCCTGCCATCGTCCGAGTCCTCGAGCGCGCCACTCGCGGTCAGTCCGTGGTTGCCGCCGCCGCTGCCGAAGGCGTTGCCTTGGCGGAAGGTGTAGAGATTGATGCACACCACGACGGTAAACCTGTATGCCCCGTCCGTCCTTCCTGGATGATTGGTGGCATCCCTGTCTTTGTTGCCGAGGAAGGCATTCCGCCAACAGTGGTGCAGGCTCGCCGTCAGTCGCTCGCACGTGCGCTCGGTCAACCCGTCTGCTTTCTCGCCACGGCCTCCTGGGAGGCAGTCGCCCCCTGATTGGCACGCTCTAATTCTTCCCGCTTCCTGCTTTCTTTTTTAACTTACTTAACTCCATGTCACTTGCTAAAATTACGCGTATCACTGGCCGGGCTGTTGCTGTCCCAGGAGACGATATTGATACCGATCGTATTATTCCGGCGCGTTACCTGCGCTGCGTAACGTTTGATGGGCTGGGCGAACATGCCTTCCGCGATGAACGTTTCGGACCCGATGAATCCCCGAAGAACCATCCGCTCAATTTACCCAGTGCTAAAGGTGCAGGCATTCTCGTCGCTGGTTTTAACTTCGGTTGCGGTAGTTCGCGCGAGCACGCTCCTCAGTCGCTTTGGCGCTTCGGTTTTCATGCGATTATTGCGGGAAGCTTCGCCGAAATCTTCTTTGGTAATTCTACCGGTATTGGTGTTCCTTGTGTCTGTTTAAGCAAAGATGACCTCGCTGCCTTAACCTCATGGGTTCAAGCAAACCCGCAGGGCGAAGTTACGGTCGATCTTGAGGCTCTGAAAGTTAATGCCGGCGGTAAGTCTTACGCTGCCACGATGCCAGAGTCTGCCCGGTCAGTCTTAATGGGTGGAAAATGGGATTCTGTCGCCGAGCTCTTAGAGGGTGCTAGTGCAGTTGATGCACTGGCCAAGTCGATTCAGTATATTCGCTAAGCGTTTCACCATCCCCCGAGGGATGTGAGTAAAGGTCGCGTGCCCTTTAAGCTTTCAGGCACGAGGTCAACGACGACGGTAGTCGCTGAGGTTACATCCAGTCTGATAATAAGCTTACGGATACCTTTGTTAGGATTTTCGCCTTCGCGAGGTTTACGCGGAGGAATCGTGACTGCGTCCATAGCCTCAAAGCGTGCGTTGTTAGGCGAAAGTAACGTAACCATTAGCTTCTCACCGTCGCGCGTAAACAGTGCAGAACGGCCATTGTCAGCGATTTCAATCTTCGCAGCTGTATGTAAAGACCATATGAGCTGCTGCGATGATGATTTCGGACCAGGTTTAAGTTCGTCTTGAACGCGTAAGGATTTATCAGGGTACAGACGGATACCCCGTTTAACCTCGGAAAATTTTGGGAAAGCAGCGCTCAAATTTGCAACTACAATGCCGCCCTGGTTAGATTCTTTGCAAAGGATCAGTGGACAGTTGGCCGTTGCCTCTTGGTCGGCACCTTCTTGTTGTGCGACAGATAGTGTGTTATGGCCTTCGGCACGGAGTCGGTAGTATCCCCAACGCGCACTACCAAAATAACCCTCGAGATTGTAGTTATCCCCTGAGAGATCGCTTGCCCAGCGAACGCCATTGGACTCGTAAACAAATGTACCGATGTCGAGGTGGCCGTGGCTCGCTCGATTATCACCACCTTTGAAGCCTACATAGCCAGCCTTGGGGTCGTTCCATGCCGTGCGTAAGCTACAACAGGCATTCGCTGCAAATTGGGCTGCTCGAGCAGGTGCAGACTGGATGCGCGCTGTTTCGGCTGACGGCAGCCAAATCAAATCTAGGGGTGATGGCCTATCGGCGGCATGTTTCCTTTGTACGATAGCCGCTTGCGCACGGTTATAACGCGTAGCCAGCCAACCAATCTCAGGCATCGAACCAGCCTTTTCGCCTGAGTCAGCGAAATTAAAAATTTTACCGATGCTACCTTCTAAATTCATCGGAAAATCTGCCATACGTTCTACACCCGGTATTTGCTTGAGGAGACCTTGGTCAGAACCGGTGGCTGATTCAAATCCTGCAATGAGGGCAACTAGGTAACTGGCACCGTAGTGGAAGTATCCATAACCTTCGTCCCAACTGCCATCTTCTTTGTAGAGCGAGATGGAACGTGGGAGGGAGGCAAAAGCGCCCTCAATCAGTTTTCGACTTAGCTCGGGCTCTTCGTCTGCCACAGCGAGAGCACCTAAGACAATCCCGCTAT
>DNHH01000045.1:6840-7485 GCA_003485955.1 Opitutia bacterium | reverse complement strand
GAGCACCTAAGACAATCCCGCTATTACAAACCTGATTCCAGTTATTCGTAGCTCGGACAAACCGGCTATTTTTAGGATTCGTATAATTATCCAGTGCAGGTTTTAGCGCTTTCTCGACGATGGTATTTTTAAGAATCTTACGCTGATCGGGAGTCCACGCATCATACATCCAGTCATAGCCAATCGCAAAGGCACGACAGAGTTCAGCCGTATCCAGAAAGTGCGATGGGTTCCAATTCGGAAACTCGGCTGCCGATTTTAATTCAACCCAAGCCCGGTCTGCAAATCTTCGGTCATGGGTTACTTGCCAGGCCATGCCGAGACGTTCGATTCGAGCTAGAATTGCCCGCGATGTCGCTAATAGTCTTTTGCCATCAGGAATTTCAAATTTATTAGGCGGGACAAGGAGATCGCCTTCAGTGTCTTTAAGAACTTTCGCGAGAATTTTGGCGTAAACTGAATCCTTCTTTGCGCGATTAGGAATGTCCGAAAATGTTTTAGCTGTCGCGAGCAGCCGTGGGTGTTCTTTGCGCAGTGTTAACAGCGGCGTTGTGGTTTCGGCCGCCCCGCAAATGCCGCAAAGCAATAAAGATAAGGTTAAGGCAAAGCGCACCTTTCTCTTAACAGCGAATGAATCTCTCGGTT
>DNHH01000045.1:5841-6641 GCA_003485955.1 Opitutia bacterium | reverse complement strand
CCAGACTTTACTTAGCGTCGGGAACTTCGGGGGGTGCTTCGGGCACTTCAGGCGTACCGGCGGTTACCGTCGATGTACCTACTGCACCCGCAACTTTACCTGCGAGGCGCTTTACGGCTGTACCGCAGGTTTCAGAAATAGGATTAAGTTCTTGTGCGGCCATCCAAGCGGTAAGGGCGGCGGCATTGTGTCCGTCGCGTTCCAATCGTTCGGCTTGTCCGAGGAGTCTTGCATAATCCGCAACCAGTGGAGCGATGTCCGAGCGCGTCCGAGCCAGCATGAGGTCATTCGGGTCGATCGCGCTGGCGCGTTGAAGGAGGTCCCATGCCAAATAGGGATTACCTTGTGCGGCCAATGAAGAAGATTGGAGGAGAATGGCTTCGATTTCGCCAACCCGAATCACAACAGCCTTTAATTTAGCAAGGCGTTCTTTGTCCTGGATGAGTGCGACGGCGAACTCATCACGTTTCGCAAAAATATCACGCCATTTTCCGTCCGTGTGTAATCGGTCGAATTCGGGAACTTTTTGGGCAAGGACGTCTTGGCGAGCGATAGCTTTGGTCGCAAAATCACGTATCGCCGGATTGAGTGGCCAGAACTTAGCGGCACGTTCGAGCGAAGCTTCGGCTTTGGGGACGTCGCCCGAGACGGCGGCTTGTTGTGCCGCTAGGATTTGCATGTTGGAAGCGGCTTTGGCGGATTCAACTTTTGAGCGAACCGCTGCAGCCGGGAAGTCTTTTGCTTTAGCAGAGACTTGGTTTAAGTACTGATCGACATTGGCTAAATCGCGTTCATCGCCG
>DNHH01000045.1:4004-5696 GCA_003485955.1 Opitutia bacterium | reverse complement strand
TTTAGGTACTGATCGACATTAGCCAAATCACGCTCATCTCCGACGCGTTGGAGTTCGCGAAGGTCACGCCAAAGCTCGAGTAACTCGCGTTTACGTGCAGGATTAAAAGCTTGGATGGCGGGTTCATATTCCCCGAGGAAGTAGGTTTCTTGAAGGCGCTCGAAGGCACCAAAAACTTCGCCCTGTTTGAGCAGGTCTTCGGTGGTGCGTACGCCCACGGCTACGTCGTTGATCGCTTCGCGGCACAGGCCATCGAGCGATTCCAGGGTCGGGACATAATCTGAAATCGGGAAAAACTCTTTTACTTCCTTTGCACCGACGCGCACATTCTGACTCGAGCTCCTGAACATCACGCGGTAAAAGGCACAGGCGACGATGCAGTGGCGGTAGCGTCGGGCCAAGAGGTACTGGACAATCTGCGACTGGAATTCGACCTGAGCTTGTAGGGCTAAGACGGTCATTTTGGTCTGGTTGGCGACAATCTCCGCTTGGGTCTTTTGTTCATCTTTGGCTTTATAGCCAAGTTCGGTGGTGCCCGTTGACGATTTGACGAGGGCGCCGCCCTTGCCCTTCTTGGCGCTTTGTTCAGCGCGTTGGTCGTTGGCGAGTTCGAGTTGTTCGCCGCGATTGATCACGATGCCTTCTTGTTTCTTTCGCAGTACTTCCAATTGGTTTTGATTCACGCCGAGGTCGCGAAACTCGCGACGCATCTCCCAGACTTTACGGATTTGCGATGCAAGCGTCAGCGAGCTTTCGCCATCAAGTTCGTAACGGGCTGCTTCAAAGAGGAGGTCAAAAGCAGCTTGTTGATTCGACGCCCAAGTTTTTTCGTTAATAACATTAGGCGCAAGGAGGCTCTCGATTTGGCTAAAAATTTCTAGGTAGCGTTTGGTGTCGCCAGTAGGGGCGGGTGCGGCGAGGTAGCGTTCAAAGCGTGCCCGCATCATGCGCGAGTTACCTAGGAAGAACGTCTTACCCTTCCATTGTAGTGAACCATTCTCCATGTCCACGGAGTCGCTATTCACGTCGAACAAGCGGTCCGTCATATTTTCGGTCGTGGTGCTTCGGTAGTCGCCGCCGCCACCGCCGTTGATGGCCGCACCAGGTTGGTTGGCAACTTGTCCCTGCGCCAGTAGCTCGGGAGAGACGAAGGCAAAGCAGCCTGTGACTAAGAATAGTGTGGAGATGCGCATGGCGGCTTAGAAGTTTTCGTGGTCTTCAACTTCAAGGATGTCCTTCCGAACGCGTAGCTTGAGGTTGTAACGTTGGCCTGATTCAAAATTGGTTGTGATGTTTGCGGGCACTCGGACGGGTAAAAGTCCGGCACCACGACTGTTCTCAATGGGTTTAACCGAGATGATGCGACCGGATCCTTCGACGAAGGCGAGTTGCTTGTCGACTTGGCAGGCCAAGACGTAAGCGTTGCCTTGGAGGGTGGCCCAATCTTTGCGGTAAGTATCTGGTGAGAAAGGTGTCAGGCTACTAAACTTTCCGCCCGAACGCAGGTTGAGTAGGACAAAGACCGCGAGGATGACCGCAACAGGAATGCCTAAAGCGAGCAAAAGTGGGTTGGGCTTAGACATAATGACACCTTAAGCCTAACAGGCTTACGGCTTAGTTCCAGCGCTTTTGCTGGCAGCCGACGAGAATCATGCCGGTGCCGACCATGGCTTGTGCAAGCAGGACAAGTAA
>DNHH01000045.1:0-3807 GCA_003485955.1 Opitutia bacterium | reverse complement strand
GCCGTCGAGCTATCCGCCACATAAGCAGTCTGATCGGGTAGGGAGCTTGAATAGGCATACCAGATGGGTGTGCCTGCCATTGACTTGATGGTGCCAGACCAGCCCCAGTAGGCGTTGATGAAAGGTCGGCAGACCCAAGTCAGTGCAGAGGGCAGGGCGAGAACGACGCCCGAAAGTGGCAACTGGAATCCTACAAGGTAAATAGAAAGTAGGGATGATTTCTCGGGTGAAACCAGCAGGGCGGAGAAACCAAGGCAGACGACGGACATGGAAACGCAGCTCGCGGCAAGTACCGACAATTGATCCATCCATGGACCTGGGAAGTTGCAGATGACCTTAACGAACGCGCACATCCAAATGCCTTGGAAGGCACCAATGAGAGAAACAAAAGTAATCTTGGAGAGTGCATATGCAACGGGTCCAAGCCCCGTCATGCGTTCCTTTTCATAGAGCGTACGTTCGGCGGAAATCTCCCGCCCGCCGTTATTGGCTCCCATTAATGTCAGGAGGATAACTTGGAACATCACCAAACCCGCAGCAAGGTTAGCGGCTTGGGCGTTCTTAATCTGAACATCAACCGCCTGCTTAATGGAGTCGAATGACGCAACGCTCCGCTCCATCGGGACAACTTGAACATCCCAAACGCCAGTTAGATTAAAAATGACAACCAAGAGCGGGAATCCGAAAGTGATTGCGACGGTTAGGTTTAAGTAGCCCGTATCACGGAAGAAAAGTAGGAATCGGCGTGAGAGCAGCGTGATGAATTGCGAAAGTCCAGAAGGTGTCTTCGGGGCGGAAATTGTATGAACCTCTTTTGTTGCTACAGCCGCTGCGACTTGAGTAGCCGTTTCTTCGAAAGCCAAGGGGGCTGTGATTTGGTGTTCAGACCATCGGTTTCTCCAATGTGAGAGATCTTGTCGGTTGAGCACTTCGTAGAGTCGTAATCCGTCATCGATCCCGAAGTGGGTTAGTAAATCGGGGTAAGAACCCTGGAAGACGACATCGCCTTGGTACACAACCGTCACCCAGTCGAACTGAGCGAGTTTAGCTAAATTATGAATGATGCAAATAAAGCACTTGGCGCGCTCGCTGGCGAGCTGGCGGAGGAGTGCTAAAATTTGATCTTCAGAATAAGGGTCTAGGCCTGAAGTCACTTCGTCGCAAACTAGACAGGCGGGATCGAGGGTGAGTTCGAGTCCAAGGGATAGTCTTCGAAGTTGTCCGCCCGAAAGTGACCCGACACGTTTATCGCGGTGTGGGGCTAAACCCGTAACGCCTAAAACAGATTCAAGGCGTTGGCTACGAATGCCCGCATCGGCGACGCTTAACTCAAGCGCGTAGGCCAAGGATTCACCGACCGTTAATTGAGGCTGTGCGGTTGTGAATTGTGGCGCGAGACCAACCTTACCAATGAGGTCCTCGGTGTGTTTGATTGGATTGCCATTCAGTGTCGCCGTGCCCGTGGTTGGAAGGATGCCCAAGATGGCCTTCATTAAGGTCGTCTTACCGCAGCCCGAGGGCCCGATCACGGCGTTGAGGCCACGGGGCAGGAACCGTGCATTGGCCCCGTCCAGGATGACGGGACCATCCGTACCCGCTTGGACGGTGAGGTTTTGGCAGCTCAGCATTGGATGAAATCTTGCCAGCGCATTCGGTGGGGTAAAGAATGAACGCCATGAGACTCCCCTGCTCTGCCCTGACCCTGGCCGCCGCCCTTTGCCTTGCCCCGACGGTGGATGCCATGACCATGAGGAAGAAAGCCTTCCCCAACCAAGNNGCAGCCCGAGGGCCCAATAACGGCATTAAGGCCCTGCGGCAGGAAGCGGGCGCTGGCATTATCCAGAATGAGGGGCCCGTCGTTTCCCGCTCTGACAGTTAGGTTCTCGCAGCTGAGCATGGTCCTGAGTGAAACCACCTTGCGGGCATGGGGTTGCAGGTTCAAACTCCATTTCATGAGATTCGCTCTTCCGCTGACCCTCCTTCTAGGCTTAACGACCCCTTCATGGGCTTTACAGATGAAGGCTAAGGCTTTCCCGAACCAAGGCATCTTCGGTGTTGAATGTGCCGGATCCGATGTCGGCTTCTACGGCCGCGCCGATCAGATTCTTTCGGTTTCCTTCCAAGAGTACACCACTGGTAACTTCCTTGTAGCCGAGGTCGTCGTCGACATGGCGAACTCTAATCAACAACTTCGCATCTATTCAGTGCGTGTCCCAGGTTCTGCCGACGTTGCTGACCGAGCAAATCGTGCGCTTAAGGCTAACGCCCAAAACCGCGGGCTCGAACCCGATCAAGCCACTCAAGTGCCCACACCTGGTCCGATTGCGGCCCTTGAACAAAAGGTAAACAATATGACGGCAAGCACGACGGCAGGTTTGGTTGTGAAAAATTACCCAACCACGACACACGCGAAGACCGTTGAGATGTCCGTTCCTGCGCGCGCCGAAATTCTTGCTTTCTATAAAGCTTTTCGTGACCTCATGGTTGCTCGCGAAGTAACCATCACTCAGGGCTCGACCGTTGCCGGCGGAACAGGTGCGGCTGCTTCAACCGTTTTTGGTACGAATAGCAAATCGGCATCTGGCGCGCCTGCGGCCACGGCAACCGGGGAGTCGATTACCATCAATCGTATCGGCGGCACGCTCTTCACGCTGGAGTGAGTAGCGCGTCAGGCGTCGCATAGCGCCGAGCGGGAAGGGGCAAGCGGGACGATGATGTAGATAGCGGCAGCGCCTCTTTACTTTGACGTCTTTCCTTTATCCCCCGACATCAATCTCTCGAGGGCTGCGTTGTGTGCGGCACCGAGACTCATCTCGAGCGTCGCCTCAGGGCGGACGTTGGGACCAAGTGCAGCGACGCGAACTTTGGAGCGTGCGACCAACGCCTCCGCTCCGAGCTTGTTGCCCTTGGCGAGAAGTGTGGCGACCTCTGCACGCTGCGCGGACAGTGTCTCCGACTTGCCGGTGGCGTACTTAAAACAGAGATCTGTCAGGGCTGTCGCCTCTGCCGTATAAGCATGACCTGCATCTTTCGGGTATGCTGAAGCATAAGCGAAACCACCGGCGGATAGTTGTGACTCAAATTGGCGCGCCCATTCGATGCGCGCGAAGGGCGCCTGGGGAACAGATTTTTCGGTGTCGCGCTGTCCACAGCTGATGACGAGTGGAATCGTCCGCGCCTCTGGATTGAGTTCGCCCCATTGTCCGCCAGTTGCCCAGGTTCCTGCAGAGTGAGCGGCGCAACCCGCCACAAGTGTGGGATATTTCTGAGTGAAGCGATGAACGAACTGAGCACCTCCTGAGAAGCCGAAGAGAAAGATGCGCGGTTTGAAGCGCGCTGTCTTGCGCAGGTCCTCAATCAGCTTCACAAGTTGAGTGTCTGAGTCTTGGAGTAGGAGTTGATACCCGTTGTTTGGAAAGCTTGGGCCAAGCACGAAGCAGTCGCGCTGCTTTGTCCACGAAGCGAGGCCTGCTGCACCATCTCCGTTGCCACCGTAGCCATGTACACCGACCACCAGCCAGTAGTCGCGAGTGGGTACGACCTTGGGCGGTGCATAGAGCCAGTAATCCCGACCCATGCTATCCTTGTGGACAGCGACTGTCTCGGCCGCGCGCGCACTATCCGCGAAGATGAGGAGGCAGGCGACGAGGCTAAAAACGCGAATCACTTTGCAGCGGTGGGAATCAGTACAGTGCTCTGCTTTTGTCCTTCGAGTAGCTGCGCGTGTAATTTAAAGACGACTTCGGATTCGTCTGCTGAAAGTTCACCACTCATGATGGGTGGCGAGACGGGACCCTTGGGTGGGTG
>DNHH01000128.1:4103-4292 GCA_003485955.1 Opitutia bacterium | reverse complement strand
CATCGTATGAAATATCGCAGGGAACCTTTTCTCGCTAAGGACCTTGTGAGTCTATCCTTGGAAGACGCTATCTTTAGACGCCACCTTGCAGGATCATTCCTTGTGCCCGTACCACTTTACCAAGCTAGGTACCGAGAGCGCGGGTATAATCAGGCAGAATTTTTGGCTATGGAGTTCGCGCAACAGATT
>DNHH01000128.1:3346-3895 GCA_003485955.1 Opitutia bacterium | reverse complement strand
CCGGCTGCACTTACATGCACGTACTCGAACGTACTCGGGACACTAGCCAACAAGTTAAGTTCGGGAGAGAAGAGCGCGTGCAAAATATGGACGATGCTTTTCGGCTTTTACCAAAGAAAAAACTGCCTGTGGGAAGATTCATCATTATCGATGACGTTCTCACCACAGGGGCGACGTTAAGTGCATGCGCGACTGCCCTACGCATTGGCGGCGCTAGTCACATTGACGCAGCGACCATTGCGCACGGTTAAGTAAGTTCTGCATGTTGCAGAATCTGCGTCATCTCTGCGACAGGTATGCCCATTTGCATTTCCGCAAATTCGCGAAGGTCTTTTGGAAACGGCGCACAAAAAGTACGGACGAAATTCGGGGCAGTGAAATCGAGGCGAGCTGCGTGCAGTGCTTGACGACGGTGCGCAAGCGAGCGGGCGAGACGGGGCGTCCAGCCTTCACGGGCGAATTCAAGGTAAAGCGAAGCATCGCGCCCATAGAGTTTATCGCCGACGACAGGGTGCCCCATCCAAAGAGCGTGCGCGCGGATCTGGTGCT
>DNHH01000128.1:892-3184 GCA_003485955.1 Opitutia bacterium | reverse complement strand
GCGTGCGCGCGGATCTGGTGCTTACGGCCCGTATGCGGCTTAACCTTAACTAACGTGAAACCTTTGCGATAGAGCAACGGCTCAAAGAAAGTTGCTGATGGCGCACCATCGAGCCTAACAGTTGTTCGTACAGCGACCTCGCTCGTAACGTCATCGCCGAGCGGCTGATCAACCATGACAGGTTCGACGACCTCCCCCTCAAGTATGGCTAGGTACGTTTTATGAACCCACCGGCGTTCCATCGCTGTTTGTGCGAGCGAAGCAGCCACAGCATGTTTCGCCAAAAGAATCACTCCACTCGTTTCGCGGTCAAGACGACTAACGAGGTGCATCTTATCCATCGTCCGCCAAACACGCACTGCGCCGACCAATGAAGACCAAGGACCATCTTTGGATGGATGACAAACTACCCACCCAGGCTTATCAAAAACCAGAAAATCCGCATCCTCTTCGATAACCCAGCCGGGCAGTTCCTGCGGATCAATTAACGGTGGCTTATCTTTCGGCGTCTGCTGACTCGATTCCATCAGCGTGAAGGCGTAAAGCGGTCTTGCCAGTTCACTGACGGGGTCTCGCCCGAAAGCCGCGCAAGCACTTCACCAGCAAGGTAAAGCGACCCTACGACCAATACGGTGTCACCTTGGACACTACATTGACCTTTCGCAGGGAAAAGTTCGCTGACCTGTGAGTGGTGAACAGGTATCTTTAGCGGGGGCAATAATCCTGCAAGTTGTGCGTGTGAGAGCGCGCGCTCATTAGCAACCTCAACTAGATGTAGCATCCCTGCTTGACGCGCAACACATGCTAACAACGGCAAAGCTCGTGCTAAACCGGTCGCGCCAACAATCACCGTCGGCGAATGTAGCTTAGCTAAAAGTGGCTCGAGCGATCGCACACCTTCTTCATTATGAGAGGCGTCGATAATTAGTATACGGCCATCTGGTAGAGTGACACGCTGCCAGCGAGCATTCCACTCGACAGACTGGAGAGCCTGTTTGGCAAGAACGGGGTCGAAGGGTAATTTTTGGCTAATAATCTCACAAGCCAGCAAGGCGCAGCCTGCATTCACGGCCTGGTGTCGCCCTTCAAGATTCGTCGTCGGCAAATTTTCTCCAAAGCGATCACGGACAGTATAAATCTTTACGCCAAGCTCATGGGCGCGTGCGCGAATAACGGTCTCGGCTTCAGGCGGCAACTCACCCAAGACACAAGGGACTCCTGGCTTAAGGATGCCTGCTTTTTCTGCAGCAATCGCCTCAATAGAATTTCCCAGATATTCTTCATGATCTAACCCGATACTCGTGATTACAGTGACGAGGGGTTTACAAACATTTGTCGCGTCTAACCTACCGCCGAGGCCTGTTTCGAGAATGGCGACATCGACCCTCCATTGTGCGAAAGCCTGAAAGGCCATACAGGTCATAAGTTCGAAAAACGTTGGCGCGAGGTCTGGTGTTTCTCGATGAATCGCCGCAACCGTGCCCCGTAGGACTTCGGCGTACTCGATAATAGATTTTTCTGGTAGCGGCTTTCGGTTGTGCTGAATGCGCTCACCCAGATGAATGAGGTGCGGACTCGTATAAAGCCCCGTCGATCGACCGCCTGCCTTCCGCTGAATAGCCTCCAACATCGCACAGGTTGAGCCTTTGCCATTGGTGCCTGCAACATGGATGCAAGGCGTGATTAACTCTGGGTGCTGCAGTCGGTCCATCAACGCGCGCATACGCTCAATGCCCAGCCGCGATCCACCAGCCCGGAGATTGGTTAACCAGGCGAGCGTGGCAGCAGGAGTGTCCATCGGCAGTGCCGATTGCCTTAACGGGCCTTTGCAGGCTTCGGACGAGGACCCACCGCACGAAGCAGACTCGCCAAGCGAGGCTTCATCTCCTTGCGCGAAACAATCATATCAATCAGGCCGCGCTTTAGCAGAAACTCAGAGGTCTGGAATCCTTCCGGCAAATCTTGATTGGTGGTCTCTTTAATAACGCGTGCACCGGCAAAACCGATAAGTGCTTCAGGCTCTGCAATAATCACGTCGCCCAGCGTTGCGTAACTTGCCATGACACCCGCCATCGTTGGATTAGTAAGTACGGCAATATATGGAAGTCCTGCTGCCCGCAGACGCGCAAGGGCCGCTGAGGTCTTAGCCATTTGCATCAACGAAAGGATACCTTCTTGCATGCGCGCACCGCCTGAAGCGCAGACAACAATACAGGCGCGCTTATCTTTAATCGCACGCTCAATGGCGCGGGTGACTTTTTCTCCAGCGACGGAGCCCATCGAGGCGCCCAT
>DNHH01000128.1:580-728 GCA_003485955.1 Opitutia bacterium | reverse complement strand
CGACGGAGCCCATCGAGGCGCCCATAAATCCAAAGTCCATCACTGCTAGAGAAACTGGGATGCTGTCGAGCAACCCTGTGCCCGAAACAACCGAATCGCGCAGGCCTGACTTACGTTGGTGCTGGAGGAGTCGTTCAGGGTAAGAGCC
>DNHH01000128.1:0-380 GCA_003485955.1 Opitutia bacterium | reverse complement strand
CCCGCGGTGAAGCGCAGGGGATCTTTGGAGACGAGCCGCGCATCGGTCTCACGCCAGGTGCCTTTATCAATTAAGAGCTCAATACGACGATCCGCACTTAGACGGTCATGGTACCCACTGGGGAAAACATTCCAGCTAGCCTCGAGGTCCTTCGTGAAGACCATCTCACCCGTACCCGGGCATTTAGTCCAAAGACCAGCCGCAATGTCCTTCTTTTTAGGCGTCGGGGTGTGGGTGCGCTTGCGAAAAACAGCCATGGGAAGGCTCTTGATATAGGGTCTTTAAAGGAAAAGTGGAAGGCAGAAGGGCTTACTTCCGGCCGCCTTTAGCGACCCCTTCCAAGAGGCTTTCATAGGCTTTTATAGCCTTTTTTACCATAC
>DNHH01000034.1:13199-16395 GCA_003485955.1 Opitutia bacterium | reverse complement strand
CTCGCGCAACTGCTCATCCCATACAGTTTCGACAGAATCGAAAATGTCGTAATTCCAACCTTCTTCATTCTCTTCAGGGCGCTCCCAGTTTGAAGAAAAGCCAAAAATATCCGCCCTTGGCGTAGGGGGATAGACGTCTCCTCCCAGTTGTGTCGCCTGCGATTTTAAACGAGGGTCGTGCTCTGCATCTCCAGGCACAAGTGGCCCAAGTACGAAAATCCATACGGCGATCGCAATCATCAACAAGCCCACCGCTGAGCCCGCTAAAATTTTATCGTTACGGTTAGACATGGTTAATCACTTGGATGCAGGGCCACCCGCGTTCGCGGGAGTGGCAACTGGGAAAATATATTCAAGGTGAACCGTGTACTCAGAAACAGCATCCTTAACGACAAGCACGCGCTCGGCGCGCTTATCATTACTTTCGGCAGTGCTATTGACGGTGCCGCCCGGGGCAATCGCGCCAAAATTAACCGATGCAGACGGCCCGCCAAACCCTGGCGTAGCTGCAGGGGCTCCGCCCAGCGGACGGGCTGAACCTTCATTGATCTCACGCATGACTTCTTGGCTTGGCACATTAATTTCGACCGCTGATACCACAAACGGCTTACGTGAACTCTGAACTGTATTTAAGAAAACGCGCAACGTGTCGGTTTTTCCTGCAAAACGAACGCGGAACGCAAATGAACCCACTAATCCGGGACGCCGGAAACTATGTCCGGAGAGAATAAATTCGTCTGGTTGCGGTTTTGACGCGAGGGTCGCTGCATCAGGTGTGTCGACGCTGAAGCCCTGGCCCTGGCCATCGCCTGAGACTGAGCTGGCACCAGGGTAAGTCTCAATCGGCTCGCGATCAATCGACTGCAAGAGCAACGGCGTACCCGTTGAACGCGATTCGACTAAGGCAGTGAAAAGCCAGCCGATGATTTGCCGCTGACGATCAACTTCTTTCAAAAGACGCGGAGGCTGAGTGCCGGGATTGCGAATATAACGGCGAAACCCGAAACAGATTTCATCGCGAGGCAAACGTACATCTTTGGCAGCGGCCTCACGGCGCCAGCGAGAAACGGATTCTGAAATTTGTGTGCCAAGCTCATTGGCGATACCTGCAAACTTTGAATCTATTTGGTTTTCAGGTTCACCCGCAATAGCCGCACGAAGGGCGTCTTGCTGCGCTTTGAGTGCCGTAAGGTCGGACTGTGCCGCCGTAACATTTTCATCCGTCAACGAAATCGCAGGCTTGGCAGAATCGAACTTAGCCCCCGCCTTCAGGGTTGCCATAGAGCTATCGACCTTCAGCAGAACTTTGGATGCATCGCTATAATCAGGGTAAACAAAAAAACCCGCATAGCCCACAAGACCCACAAAGAGTAAACCAAAGAAACCGATGCCGGTATAAAATTGAATATTTTTGCTACTGGCCATGGTTCAGAGAGTTTTATCCGATTTGATGATTAATGTCAGCGTCAGCCGAGGAAGGTTGGGCTGATTACGATCCGAACGAATTTCCGCATCGGGAATTGCCTCCACAAAGGGATTATTGCGCAGGGCTTGGACGAAATCTTGCTGCCTCCGGCCAAACTCTTTTGCGTCAATCACCGCGTCCTTCGCGGGGCCCACAGAGAGTAGCAACATACGCGTAACCAATGTGACCTTAATGACTTTGGGCGGAGCTGGTGCGGGTGGCTCGCCTTCGGCAACAGCTGGTGCGGGGGGTTGCTCGCGCGTGACGCGCAATTCTTCAATCCATGTGTGCCGATTCGCGAGAATCACCTTCTGCAGCTCAACCAGGAATTCATTCCAATTCGCACGATTAAGAACCACGGACTCCATCTGGGCATTGACGGCCGCTATCGCTAACGATTGCTGCCGCGTGTCCGCTAGGTTCGCTTTGCGTGTAGAAAGCTCTCTCTCGCTAATCTTTAACTTTGCAACCTGTGCCTGGGTTGACTGTTCAGCGTACGAGAGGCCGACTAAAATGGGTAAAGGCGATAGCGCTATCAATAAAGCGGCGCCGATCAACAGTGGCTTGCGTGCATCAAACGCTAATTGGGAAGCAATCTCTGGCGGAATAAGATTCACGCCAGCGGCATCGGCCAAAATCATGCGCGCTGCTTCTCCTACAGGTTCTGAAAGTTGCAGACGGTACGCTGCAACATACTCTGGGTTCACGTTTGAACTTAGGGTAACGCCGTTTAGAGGGTCGAGAATCTCAACGGGCAAACGCAGTGTTTCTGACAACTGCTCTTGTAGCCCTCCCAATTGCGCTGCCCGTCCCGTTAAAAGAATTCGCGAAGGTTGGCGACCTTGCGTACCCCGACGCAAGCCAACGAGACGTCGATTGATGTCTTGAGCAAGGCGACGAGAGAACGCCTGAGCATTCGAGACTAGCGCAGCCGTTTGTGGATCCGACTCTGCCAGCTGCACGACACCGCTAAAGTAACCAACCTTCAGCGCTTCGGCGTTTTGGAAAGAACTGCCCGTACCATCGGAAACAGATTGTGTAAGCGTATTTCCACCAAGCGTCGCCGATTGTACGCTCATCCCAGCGGGGCCCATAAAGGTCAACGTCGTCGTCCGAGCGCCAACATTCACGACAACGACTTCTTCAGTTGAGTCAGCGGACGACAGGCGCCACGCCTGACTATCCAACAACGGTGCCGCCTGAATAATGGTGGGCCGCAGGCCAGCTGCAGAAACTTGGTTCGCAATTCTCGCAGAAATCTCAGCACGCAAAGCAAAGAGCAAAACCTCGGCTTCGACACCGTCGGAAGCGATAATTTGACTCCCCCATACGACTTCTGACAGCGGGTATGGGATATTATTCTGTGCCTCAAAGGCGATAATCTGGGCCTGACGCTCGCGCTCAACCTGTGGAACCTTCAGTGACTTGGAGAGTAATAGGAAGCCTGGGACAATAACGGTCGCGGTTCCTTTGAGGTTATGCTGCCTAACCAAGCCCGTAAGGGTAGAAACAGCCGCACCCAACCATTCATCTTCACCCGTCAGCCCTGGAGGAAGATCCTCGAGTACAAACTTATCGAGGACAAGCTGGCCAGCTTGCACGTGAAAACTAGAAATAGAAACATGGGCGGCCCCAAGGTTAACAACAGTTGTCGACTGTGAACTTGTGCTCATGAACAATCAGTCGAAGGTTAACGTGAACTGGAATCTTCGCGTACAAACTCTGGCGAAA
>DNHH01000034.1:670-13034 GCA_003485955.1 Opitutia bacterium | reverse complement strand
CGTACAAACTCTGGCGAAAAGTCGGAAACTTTATCGTAAAATGAGACTAGGTACTGAGGGCGAAGAATGCCCGTGGAATTAAGCACGCCACGATCAGCAAACCCCTTGCAGCCGTCGTAATCGGCTTTTTTCAGCAGCTCTTTGCTCACGGCTGCCTTTTGATCAGGTATCAAGAGCCCGCGGGCATCGAAGACAGCTTGAGCGGTGCCAGCCACTTCCACGTCGACGTAATAGACATCTGGGTCCTTGCGCAGTTGATCGCGCTTCACCACGTCTCCAGGAAGGTAGAAAAACACGGAACGAGGCTGGTTTTGTTCAAGGGTCAAAATCGTGGCACTGGCTCGGTAATAATTCCAATCTTCGGCACTCTTAGACTTTTCACCCTTATAACCGATTGTCAGAGTGACTTTCACTTTATCAATCCAGCGCTTATTGGCAGCCTGCGGATCTGGGTTCGCGCGGGGATCGATGACGACTTCGACGCGATTCCAGGCATTCGGTCCGCTAAACTTACCTTGATAAAATTTTACATCCTTAACAAGGACACAGCGCTCAGGTGTAGCCGCAGTTGCACTTGTATTTTGGCTGGTCGCCTGTGCCGAAAGCGTCGGGACAGAGAGAAGATAAGCCGCCGCCAAAAGGCACACAGACAAAGGGGACATAGGAACATAATGGGTTAACCGTCTCGACAACGTAGGCAAACGGAAAAACCTATGCGAAATCCCCTTGTTGCAATTATGTTGCGTTTAACAACCGTCTGTTAAATTCTTTTCTCATGAGGCAACTACGGCTGCTATGCCTTTGGCTTTTCTTGGCCATTCCGCAGGCCTGGTCGGCGCAACCGACCATCACCTGCAGCTTCACTATTCCTGCGGACTGGGTGAAGAATCTCTGCGGCCAAGACGTTAAGATTCAAACCTTAGCCGGACCCAATACAGATCTTCATGAGTTCCAACCTGGACCCGCAGCCGCAAGGGCTATTTTAAGTGCAGATCTCATCGTCGGAGTAGACCCATTATTAGAGCCATGGCTAAACGAGTTAGTTGTTTCTAACAAGCTGTCAGACAAGGTGATATGGCTAGGTAAGGCATGGATTTCAGCGCACGAAGGCCATAAGCACCATTCGCATATTTGCGAGGCCGATCCGCACATTTGGACAGACCCAGAAATCGTCCAAGCAATGGTCGAAAAACTGGCGGCTGCCTGTGCGGAACTCAAGGGCGTCGACCAGACTAAGCTCGCCAGCCAAAAAGATGCGTACCTCAAAAGTATTCAAGAATTACACCGTACGTTGAGCGCCGAATTTGCAAAAATACCGGCGACCCGGCGAGTCGTCGTCACCCACCACAATAATTTTAGCAGATTTGCAGAACGCTACGGCATCAAGGTCGCAGGTGTTATCTTAGACTCTGCGACGACAGAGGCTGCGGATCCATCCGCCAAGCGCCTCGCAAAACTTATTCAGCAGGTACGGGCCGAACGTGTTAGCCTGATTATCTGCGACCGAGGCGAGCGGGCACCTGCAGCAGAATTGCTCGCCCATGAAACCGGACTACCTCCACCCGTTTCAATCAATCTTGATAGTTTAGACAAACAAGGGACGCGTGGTGATAGTTGGCTGGGTATGATGAATGAAATTGCCACTGCACTCATCACGCCGTGGAAAGAAATGCAATGAGCGCCTGCGATTGCGCACATGTAGCAATCTTAGCCGAAAGCCTAACACTTTCGCCAGCGCCAGGTGCGCCAATCATTTTGTCTGATGTTAGTTTTGAAGTGCCCTTAGGCTGTCGGGCAGCGTTGGTGGGTCCAAATGGTGCTGGCAAGTCGACGCTACTGAGAGCAATCAGTGGTATGATTAAGCCGTCGAGCGGCCTACTCATGACAAATGGCAAAGCACCGCGTCTGGGTCGAAGCGACGTCGCGCTGCTCTCACAGCGCACATCACTCACGCCAGGTTTTCCCTGTACAGTTGAGCGCTTAGCATTGATGGGTCGTCTTTCGCAACGACTGTGGACTCCGCGCTATAACCAAGAAGACATCACTCAGGCCCGCTCTGCCGTTGAAGCTGTCGGATTAAACTCCGTACGACATCGGCTACTTCATGAACTGTCAGGCGGACAACTTCAGCGGGCGCTTTTAGCGAGAGCCCTCTGCCAAGGCGCTACACTTCTATTACTTGATGAACCTTACGCAGGCATCGATCAAGCCAGCCGACAGGCTCTCAATGAGATTCTCTTTGGTCCAGCACTCAACGGTGTCACCTTGTTACTCTCCACTCACGACAATATCGATAGCTCGCTGTGTGATCGTATATTTACAGCCGACGAAGGAAAAATCTCGTTGCGCGTAGCGTGTGACGGCCAACACCCCCACCGACATGTTGCACTGGATTCCTGAGCCCCTGACGCATGCTTTCATGCAACGTGCCTTCTTAGGCATGGCTCTTTGTGCAATTGCCTGTGCGTGTATCGGGAGTCATCTCGTCGTGCGACGCATGACCTTCGTAGGCTCTGCGCTCACTCACACCCTCCTGCCAGGCGTTGTCGCAGCGTGGCTCATGGGCATCTCAACCTACATCGGTGCAGGTATCGCAGGGCTCGTAACCGCCGGGCTTGTGGTCCTTGTGGGACGTCGGCGCGAAAGCGGCGAAGATGCGGCTATCGGCGTCGTGCAATCTGCCCTCTTTGCATTGGGGATTATCTTGATGGCTCAAGCGCAATCGTGGCGCGATTTTACAGGACTACTTTTCGGTAGCGTTCTTGGGATTGATGACGCAGAACTTGGTCTCATGGCATCGCTATGCCTTGTCGTAATAGGCGTGCTCATTATGATTCATAAAGAGCTCGAGGCTTCTGCCCTCGATGATGATTATGCATCGATGGCTGGGGCGCGGCCTATAGTCTTGAGGCTACTTTTAGTAGCACTTGCTGGAGTGGCAGCAGCTTCGGCCGTACGTCTCGTTGGAGCGATGTTGACGACTGCCTTCTTAATTGTGCCTGCGGCAGGTGGCGTACTTCTTGCTCGCTCGCTTAGTCAGGTAATTTTTTGGTCGGTGCTGCTTTCACTTATCGGCGGAACCACGGGCCTATGCGTTTCGTATTATTACGAATCGATTCCCGCCGGCGCAGGCATGGTCATGGGTTGCTGCCTTGCATTTGCACTCGCCCGACTCTGGCGCTCCTGGCGCGGATAAGTTTAGCGTAACGAAACGGGCGGGCCTAAAACTTCCCGTACGATCATCGCTTTTCTCAAAGCCTCTTTACCACTAAATGCAGGGGCTAAGGCGCGCCGTGGGGCAACCCGTGCCAAAGCTGGACGTGGCGCAACGGGTACAATCGTCGGGATCGTCGGCTCATCTGAAAACGCTCTCGGTTCAGGTGTAAAATTTACATCTGCAGGACGTCGACGTACAGCACGCCGGCGCGTTGGCGCCACAGGCAATGGCGGGGCTGCAGGATTGGCTTCATCGGGCGTCATCCTGCCAGCGATAAATCGCAGGAGAGCAACGACGCCAATGATGACGAGTAGCTCCATGAATTAGGCCTTAGGAGCTTCGCCCGATCCCGCAATGCCGCGGCGCATGTCCGTGTCAGAGCGAAGATTTTCCATCCGGAAGAAATCCAACGCACCCATCTTGCCGTTGCGCAAAGCATCCGCAAGGGCAAGCGGCACCTGCGACTCTGCCTCGACAACCCGCGCACGCATTTCTTCAACGCGCGCGCGCATTTCTTGCTCAAGCGCGACCGCAGCTGCGCGACGAATTTCGGCCTCAGCCTGCGCCATATTCTTATTCGCATTGGCTTGAGCCTCTTGAAGCATCGCACCGACGTTATCGCCGACATCGACATCAGCGATGTCGATTGAAAGGATGTCATAAGCAGTGCCCGCATCGAGTCCGCGCTCGAGCACAGTCTTGGAAATGCGGTCAGGGTTCTCGAGGACGACTTTGTAAGAAGCCGAAGATCCGATGGTTGTTACAATGCCTTCACCGACGCGCGCGATGATTGTTTCCTCTTGAGCGCCGCCCACAAAACGATCGAGGTTTGTGCGCACCGTCACCCGGGCTTTAACTTTTACCTGAATACCATCCTTGGCCACCGCATCAATTGTGGTGCGGCCGCCAGATGGATTTGGACAATCGATGACTTTAGGGCTCACGGATGTGAGCACGGCCTCGAGCACGGACTTATTGGTGCCGCGTGTCGCGATGTCGATTGCGCACGCACGGCGCCAGTCAAGGGTGATACCTGCTTTTTGAGCGGCGATTAGTGCTTGGACAGTTTGCACAATATTGCCGCCAGCGAGGTAGTGACCGTCAATCATGTCTTCGCCAAGGGGAATGCCGGCCTTATGAGCGGCGATGCGTGCATCAACCACTACCGCATAGGGGACGCCACGAAGGCGCATACCTATTAAATCTCCGAGACCAACGGGCGCACCCGTAAGCATTGCGCGCGTCCACACGGGCAAGAAGCCGAGGGCAAAAATAAGGATAAGGCCAAGCCCGACAAGCAGGGCAATGTAGATCGGGTTACTGATGAGATAGTTGAGCATGGTGTGAGATAATAAAAATTAAATGCGACGAACCGTCACGCCGCCGGGCACGGTTTCGCAGACAATGACACGGGTGCCTTTATCCAAGAAGCCGTCGATCGAGGAAGCTTGGACTCGTCGGCCTGCAATCTCTGCTGAGCCACTCGGCGCAAGCGCGGTTAATGCAAGACCTTCGCGTCCGACTAAGTCCGCAAAACTGGCGGCACTCGGGACGGCTGCACCTGCATCTGAAATCGGGCTAGCGAGACCAAGCTGTTTTGCGATATTCGGGGCAAGTTTTCGAAAGATTAAAAATTCAAGGGTCACGCCAACGAGGAGCACCGTTGTCGTCAGCGCAAAATCTGTCGTGCTTGATTCAGCCGCTAAGAAAAGTCCGTAGAGGCCTGCAATTCCGCCGATAATTCCAATAATCATCCCTGGGAGGACAAATTCAGCTGCGATGAGTAAGAGGGCGGCGATCACCCAAGCCCAAGCTGATCCTGCACCTAGCTGAGAAGCCTCTACCGCGAGCAATGTTAGCGCCATACACTGAGGAATAAAGCCCAACTGACTGCCTCCAAGCCTTTTCGGTTCGATACGCTTGCACCCCTGTCTAACCTCTCTACGATTACTAAAATGCGCAGGAAACCTCCCGCTATTCGTCGGACTCGAATCAAGGCTGCCCATGAAGTCATCGAAGGGGCCTTGCAACATGCTGCCGAAGCGGGTGCGAAAGAAGGACTTAGCCGTCAAGCAGCGCAAGCCGCAGTTGCCGCAAAATTGGGCGTATCAACCTCGCTGCTTTATAAATGGCGTGAGTCAACCGAAGGTGGTAGCGGCCAAACAAACCCCCTTGAGCGGACGGTTCAACTACTCGAAGCAACCGGCGATAAACGTATTCTTGATTGGCTCTGCCAGAAGTCGGGCGGAACTTTCGTAGCAGAAAACCCTTTATCAGACCCTAATCTCAGCCGCGCCGCGAACGATCTTGTGCGAAAGTTTAGTCTCTTAATTGCTGAGTTAAGTGAAGCCACTGAAGACCACGTGATTGACCCAGAAGAGAGCCGACGGTTACGCGCAAGTTGGAATAAACTTCGCGAACGCTGCGAAGCCTTTGTGCGGACGTGCGAAAGTGGTGACTATTCCCCAAACAAGTAACCATGGCCGAACTCACCATCGTTTTTTATCCGGAGCCAATCTTGCGCACGAAGGGCGAAGGCGTGCGGGTCTTTGGTCAACCTTTACGCGCACTCGCAGAGGACATGCTTGTGGCGATGCGGGCGGCGCGCGGAATGGGTTTGGCGGCGCCGCAAATCGGTAAGTCGATTCAGTTCTTTATAGTTAACGTGCCCGACGAGGACACGCCCATAGAACTTGATGGAAAGGTTGTTTTAGATGCAAAAAGCATCATGCCTGTTTACATGGCAAATGCTGAAGTGGATATCTTGCCAGGCGAAATTGATCTGCTTGAAGAAGGCTGTTTATCGTTCCCCGGTATTCGTGGCGAAGTTCCCCGCGTGGAAAGATGCGTGGTGCGTTACCGCGATGTGGACGGCGCACCCCATGTCATGGTCTGTGGCGGATTGTTAGCTCGCTGCATTCAACACGAGCACGACCACTGCCAGGGCGTTCTTTTTATCGACCGCATGACCGTCTCTCACCGCCAACGGGCAGAGTCAAAAATCAAACAGCTCGTACGGTCAGCAAAAGCGTGACAGTTACTTAGCGGCTGGAGGAGTCTTGGCGGACTTAGTCTGCTCAAGACGTAAACTTAAGGTACCCACTTCAATGGTCTTGGTGGTTCCGACTTGCGTTGCGGAAACTTTAAAGTCTCCCGTGACGCCTGGCACGGGTTTCACCTTCCAGAGTGCATTTGACTTGTCATCTAGGCTGACATTGCCGCCCAGCAGACGCGACAGCCATTCGCCGCACCAAACTGGCACGCGATTACCCCTCACGCTTAGGTGTCTTAGCATCGCCGCCCCAATAGGCGTACAATCGGCCAAAGGATAACCTAAGCGCCATGTGTCACTTGCGCTAATTCGTGGCACAAAACTATATCGATCCTGTAAAGCAATCGAGGCGCGGAAGCCAACAGCATCACCTTGAGGTGACGTCAAAAAACATTCCGTATCTATCAATCGAAGTGAATGAGCATCGGCGACATGGATGTAAACCAGTGAGGCTGAGGAGTTAATAGGGTATATCTCAGCCCAAACCAATGCGACTTGGTTGGCCGCAGTTGGCGCAGTCCAGGTTGCTGAAAACTGGGCAGGCGCTTCAGCTGTGGGTGCAGCCGTAATGCGATAACCATCACTCGGAGCAGGTTCTAAAAATTTTCGCTCTGCTTGGGCCTTCGTCCATGCCGCGCGTAAATCTTCAATCAACGTAGCGTTGGGTGCAGGCTTGCCGTCGTCGCCAAAATTCCAGGCACCAATCACGTGGTGCGCCGTCATCCCAGCATCTCGAGCAAGTTTCTGCGCACGCAGTGCACTCATGAGTAAACCCTCTTCCCATCGATAGCCTGAAACTTCTAGAGCTAAACTGACTTCTTTGGTTAGTTCAGCAAACCGCGTTGCCGCAGTTGATCGCAAACGATTTAAAGTCTGGGTCGCTCGTTGAATCTGCTCTTGGCCTTCTTTCACTAAAGCTTCGCCACGGGCCTTGGCTTCAGCGGGTGTTTCAAAACCCTTGCCAACACTCTGAGTGCGCGGGGCATTCATAATACTTGTGCCTTGATTAAGACGCCCTCGTCCGGCTTCAAAAAGCAGATAAGCCCGCGACCACTCGGCCTGTTCTGCTCCACGCAAATAGCGAATAACTTCGGTGTCTGGAAGGACCGGCGCGGTCGCCGCGGGAGAACTTGCCGCAAGTAGCAAACTAGCCACTAAAACAAACATAGATCAGTTCTCGTCAAATTTGCGGGCGAAAAGCGCCTCCATCTCATTCATTAAAGCAACCGAGCCAGCACCGGTAGCGGTGAAGCGCAATCGAGATCCCTGACCAGCAGCCAGCATCATTAAGCTCATAATACTCTTTCCATTCACCACTTCGTCATCTTTGGCGACTTGCACGTCAATATCTGGGTAACGGTTGGCTAAACGAACAATCTGAGCGGCGGGCCGGGTATGGATTCCCATGCGGTTTTGAACGACAAGTTCGCGTTCGGTCTGCTCAGGGGCTGGATTCATGGACAAAGGGGTGCGAAATGAGGGCAACTCAATGCCCTTTGGGTCAAGGTTATTCACCCCACCCTCCTTGTGGCTTCACTTGACCTTCGGGCTGGGCCGTGTCCAATCGACACCTAACAACTGCCGTGGCCAAGCCTACCGCCCTTACACACCCTGAATCACTGAAGAACCCCGCGGGGCCTTCTGCTTTTGCCAAGGACCCTGCCAACGCAGGCCTAACAAAAGCCGACAAGGTTAAACTCTATACCCAGATGGCCAGGATTCGGCACTTCGAACAGCGCTGTATTCGAACCTATCAACAAGGTAAAATTGGCGGCTTCCTTCACCTCTATGTCGGCCAAGAGGCTGTTGCCGTCGGCACGCTTTCCGTCCTTGGAAAAAATGACCACCTGATCACTGGCTATCGCGACCATGGTCACGCCTTAATGGTCGGGATGGATATGAATAGTTGCATGGCCGAATTGCAGGGCAAGGCAACGGGTTGCTCTAAAGGCAAAGGCGGCTCGATGCATTACTTCGCGCCGGACAAAAATTACTGGGGCGGCCACGGTATCGTCGGCGGACAAGCCCCGCTCGGAACAGGTATTGCCTACGCATTAAAACAAAAAGGCCTTAAGGGTTGCTGCCTCGTCTACATGGGCGATGGCGCCGTCAATCAAGGCGCAGTCCACGAAGCCTACAACTTGGCAGCACTTTGGGATTTGCCTGTTATCTTTATTATTGAAAACAACGGTTACTCCATGGGCACTTCGCAAGAGCGCTCCACCGCGCACCCTGGCTCCTTGGCCAAACGCGCAGAGGGATACGGCATGGACTGGGATCTCGTCAATGGACACGACCTTTACGAAGTGCGCGCAAAGACAGCAATTGCTGTGAAGCGTGCGCATGAAAAAAATCGCCCGACGGTTTTAGAAATTTTCACCTACCGTTACTTCGGTCACTCGATGGCTGACCCTGATAAAACGTATCGCGACAAAGAAGAAATCAAGGGTTACCGCGAAGAAAAAGATCCGATTAAGCTTTGGGAAAAAGAGCTGCTGAATGAAGGCGTGCTCACCGATGCACTCGTCGCATCGATTAATGAGGCTGCGATGGAGGAAGCGAATAAAGCGGCCGACTTCGCCGACGCATCACCCTACCCCACTGTCGAATCTATCACTCAGGATATTTACTGGGAAGAAGACAACCGCGGCAAAGACACCACGTCGCGCGGAACCATTATCTTTGAGTGAACTAAACTGCCGACATGCCTATCCTTTCCTACCGTGAAGCCATCCGCGCAGCCATGCGCGAAGAAATGAAACGTGATGAGAACGTTGTCATTATGGGCGAAGAAGTCGCCCAGTTTAATGGTGCATACAAAGTGACGGAGGGCTTGTTAAAAGAATTTGGGCCGAAGCGCGTCATCGATACACCCATTTCAGAAGCAGGCTTTATCGGACTCGGTGTCGGTGCCTCGATGTTAGGTATCCGCCCCGTGATGGAGCTCATGTTCTGGTCCTTCAGCTATGTAGCCTTTGACCAAATCGTGAACAACGCTGGCAACATCCGCTACATGTCAGGCGGCTTGATTAACTGCCCGATTGTCATCCGTGGTCCCGCTAACGGCGGAACCAACGTTGGTGCAACCCACTCGCACACACCGGAAGCAATGCTCGCGGCTCATCCAGGAATCAAAGTCGTTTGCCCAGCGACACCTTACGATGCGAAAGGACTCCTCAAGGCAGCGATTCGTGACAACGACCCTGTCTACGTCATGGAGAATACCATTCTCTATAACGACAAAGGCGAAGTCCCCGACGAAGATTACATTGTGCCCATTGGCGTTGCCGACGTGAAGCGCGCGGGTACAGATCTCACTATTGTAGCACACGGCCGAGCCGTCATCACTTCACTCAAAGCCGCCGAAATTCTCGAAGCCGAGCACGGTGTCTCGGTCGAAGTCGTCGACCTGCGATCCATCCGACCGCTTGACGAAGAAACCATCCTGACCTCCGTGCGCAAAACGCACCGCGCGTTGCTCGTTGAGGAAAATAAGCCCTTCTGCGGCGTCGACGCCCAGGTCGCTTATATTATCCAGTCCAAAGCTTTTGATGAACTCGATGCACCGATTGGTCGCGTCTCGTCAATCGATGCTCCTCAGATTTATTCGAAGCCGCTCGAAGACGTCCAAATCCCTTCGCCCGCACGCGTCGTTGAAGCCGCACTCAAAGTTCTCGCGTAATTTTACAACACCCAAACTTTAACACCGATGGCTGATATTATCGATATGCCCAAGTTGTCCGACACCATGACGGTGGGGACACTCGTGAAATGGAACGTCAAAGAAGGCGATACGCTCGCCTTTGGTGACATCCTTTGCGAAGTCGAAACCGACAAGGCCACCATGGAGGTACAAAATACCATCCCAGGTGTATTACTTAAGATGTACGCGGCGGCTGGTGCTCAGCTTCCTGTCGGCGCCCCTATTTGCGCGATTGGAAAAAAAGGTGAAGTGGCGCCCGCTCCCGGAAGCACAAACGCCCCAACGCCTAAGGCTGAACCTGGCAAGCCCGCTGCGGTACCGCCCATTCCTGAATCCACCGGCGTGAGCTGCGCCCCACAGGCCATGGCATCACCTGTCGTCGCTACCACACAAACAGGTGAGCGCGCCAAAGCTTCCCCTTATGCAAAACGCATGGCCGAAAAAGCCGGCGTGAATGTTGCTGCACTCAGTGGCACTGGACCTGGCGGGCGCGTTGTTGGTAATGATGTTCTCGCAGCTACCGCTGCGCCTGCGAGTGCTGCTGGCCCACTGAATGTTGCGGTCGCTGCACCGGCAGACGGTAAAGGCATTCAGGCAGATGCCGACGTCGTAGTCTCAAGCATGCGCCAAACAATTGCGCGTCGCTTACTCGAGTCCAAGCTGACCGTCCCGCATTTTTATCTCGAAACCGAAGTCGATGCTGCTCCGCTTCTCGCTCTACGCGAAACCCTCAATCGCCGGCTCACCGAAGCCAGCGGGAAAGATGCGCTCAAGCTTTCAGTAAATGATTTTATTCTGAAAGCTTCGGCTGAGGCCCTCCGTCGCGTACCAGCTGTGAATGCATCGTGGGCGGGCACCAGCATCCGCACCCATGGTGCCGTGCACCTCGCCTTCGGCGTCGCCCTCGAAGACGGACTCGTCACCCCCGTTGTTCGTGATGCTCAAGCCAAATCCCTGCGCGACATTGCCCTTGAAGCCAAAGCTCTGATTGCGAAGGCACGTGCGAAGAAACTTACACCGGCTGAGATGTCTGGATCGACGTTCACGGTTACCAACCTCGGCATGTATGGCGTGAGTGGCTTCTTTGGCATTATCAATGCACCGAACGCTGCCATCCTCTCTGTAGGCGCAACTGTACAGAAGCCCATCGTCGACGCTCAAGGGCGTATCGTTGTTGGACAGCGTATGGTTGTGGGTCTCTCTGGCGATCACCGCGTGGTCGACGGCGCCACCGCAGCACAGTTCCTACAAGCACTTCGCCAAATGCTTGAAGAGCCTGCATTGATGATGATCTGAGAGCTTTTCCTCGCTCATACCAAAGGCCCGCCATGCGCGGGCCTTTTTTCGCCTATCGTCCCAGCGCGAGGTCGTAGAAGAAATTCCAGAAGGCCAAGAAGAAGCCGAAGAGCATGCCGAGGAAACAGAGCACCCGCAGGCGAGGTTGGTCGGGCTTGTGCTTCTTGAAGTGGGCGAGCAGGACGGCGTTGGTGACGACGAGCAGCAAGCCTATCACGATGTCGACGACATCAAGGTCTACGGTGACTTTTGCCATATCCGTTTTATGCCGAAGACTTTTTGAAGTTCGAGTAAAAAAGAATCAGAGCAACCGCACGGTTGATAGCCCACCGTCGATATGAAGAACTTGCCCGGTCATAAAGCCGCTGGCAGGGCCAAGTAAGTGCTCAGCTGTCGCAGCAAGTTGATCTGCATCGCCCACGCGTTGTAATGGGTGGCGTTTGGCAGCACCTGCACGACGGGTCTCGTCGCCAAGAAGTGCACCCGCAAGCGGCGTATCGCTCAGCGACGGAGCGATGACATTGACGCGTACATGCGGCGCCCACTCCGCGGCGAGCGATCGCGCCAGTCCCTCGACCGCACCTTTAGCCGCAGCGATACTCGCATGCATCGGCATGCCCTGGGCGACCGCGACAGTGGAGAAAAGCACAACTGAGCCGGAGCCTGAAGCGCGGAGCGCAGGATGCGCTGACTGTAATGCGGCGACAGCGCCGAGGAGGTTGACGCGCAAGTCGCGCAAGAAGTCATCTGCGGTTAATCTGCCGAATGACTTAAGTGTAATCGTGCCGGGACAGTAAACGAATCCATCGAGGCGCTCTGGCCAAACGAGTGTACCCGGCGATTCAGCATCAAATGGTTGAACATGGACGCCAAGCTCGGCAAGTGGACCAGCCGTGCGTGCTGCGGCATGTACGGTGTGACCGGCAGCGACAAGTCGCCGAGCGAGTGCAAGGCCGATGCCCGAATTTCCGCCGATAAGTGCATAAGAAGACATGCTGACATCGTCCGAGGTATGCGAATTAGGTCAAGTGACAGGTAAAAAAGACAGCATGGAGAGGCTCGCCCTTCATACCGCTCATACCGCTAGCACCGCTAA
>DNHH01000034.1:0-483 GCA_003485955.1 Opitutia bacterium | reverse complement strand
CGCTCATACCGCTAGCACCGCTAAATCAGTTTAGCGCTTCTTATCGAGGTTAGCCTTGAGGTCTTCAGCCGAAGGATGCGACTCGATACCACCAGCGGGAACTTCTGCTTTCGCCGTCCAGACAATGGCATTTAGCATCAGCTTGCGCTGATCATCATTGGCCCAACCGCTGTGCAAGTGGCCACCCGAGAAACCGAAGGCACGTCCACCATCTGCGCGGTCGAATGCCCAACCAACAACTTGGCTTTCACCTTTAGCTACACTCGCACGTACTTCTGGATTTCCTTCATGTGGACCATCGGCACGTCTCATCGTATCTGCACCCGCAACCGCCGAAAGCACGGGGGTGATGCCTTTCATCTCATCAACAAAGCGCATATAGAAATACCACTCATCATAGGTGCTGAATGGTTTAACGCCGCGACTGATAGGGTGTTCCGGCAGCTGTTTGAAGTCCGCCTTCCAGAAAGGGTTCACTGACCA
>DNHH01000037.1:5219-6308 GCA_003485955.1 Opitutia bacterium | reverse complement strand
GGTGCGGTGGACCTTATCACGGTCCGGGGCTTGCGTCTGCTTAAGCAGGCCGAGGTGGTCATCCATGATGCTTTGCCTGGCGACGAACTTCTCTCCGAAGTCTCGTCGGGAGCTGTACTTGTCGCTGTAGGTAAGCGGTGTGGTTCACATTCAACCACCCAAGCAGAGATCCATTTGTTACTGGTCGAGCACGCCAAAGCAGGTCGTAAAGTTGTTCGACTCAAAGGCGGAGACCCCGGTGTATTTGGACGCCTCGGTGAAGAGACAGAGCATTTAGATTTATACGGCATACCTT
This sequence comes from Opitutia bacterium, assembly GCA_003485955.1. Classification (GTDB taxonomy): domain Bacteria; phylum Verrucomicrobiota; class Verrucomicrobiia; order Opitutales; family UBA953; genus UBA8828. The sequence goes on along the minus strand of DNHH01000037.1, from coordinate 6,013 downwards.
GGCAGATTGTGCCTGGCGTTACCGCAGCAGTTGCATCGGGTGCCACCGCAGGTTTTCCGCTTACGCATCGTGGTATCACAACAGCTGTGACATTTTTAACGGCTCATTGCGCTGACGGACGAACGCAAGATCTACGACCGTTTGTCGCTAGCGGTGCTACGCTTTGTCTCTACATGGGCGCAAAGACATTACCAACGACGGCACTGTCGCTGGTAGAATCCGGAATGTGTCCTTCGACCCCAGTTGCACTTGTTTCCAAGGCATCCCAACCCGGCGAGATGGTAAAGTTTGTTGAATTACGGTCACTCGCTGATGGAACAATTGATGTCAGTGTTCTTCCTACGCCATTGTTGGCGGTAGTTGGCGAAGTCGTCCGTCTTGGGATTCCGGAAGACGTTCGCACAAGCATTCAGCAGGTCGTATAACCGTGTCGAATAACTTCGGTGAGTCCGGGGTGATCACCGATAAGCGGCGATAATCTCCAGTTCACACCGGCGGGAGCGTTCTGTGCGCACAGCGTCGCAACATCGCCGCCAGGCCCCGCGTGTCTTCCGGGTAAAAGGAAGAGCATCAGTACAACAACTTCGCCTTGTGCGAGCTTTATAGCCTCGGCGAGCAGCGGCTCGTTAAATGCATAAACTGGTCCTTCGCGTCGCTCCATTGAGCAAGCCACGAGTTCATGATTAGACAACTCAAGTCGTTTACGTAATTGCGAAGCTAAATCATTACGCGCAGCGGTGACAGTTGGGATGGGGCTGCCATGATCGCAAAGTAGCACCGTGCCTTCCCCCTTT
>DNHH01000037.1:4639-5043 GCA_003485955.1 Opitutia bacterium | reverse complement strand
GCAAAGTAGCACCGTGCCTTTCCCCTTTTTCCATCCTGTGGAGATGAGGTTGTCGTGGAGTATGTCCACAAGTCCTGCGGATTCCTCAGGCGTCCAAAGTGTGCGGGTAATGTTGAGTCCGATGCTAACTTTGTGTGCCAGTTCAGGTAGAAATTCAGTTAGTGCCAGACTCGGACCGATGAAGAGCGGAATAACCTCTAAAGTTTCACAGCCTGCAGCTTTCGCTTCCCTGGCGTAATTTTCAAAAGTCAGCGCACGGATACCGTCGATAATTGTTGGGTCAACTTTATCGCTATGGAGTACGGAAACGGGATCTACCTGACGTCCTAGCTTTTTGGAAAGCTCTTTAGCAAGGACGCGTAGACGAAGCGTAGCAGCCCCATTGAGGGAGCCGTTGTCGACCA
>DNHH01000037.1:3924-4360 GCA_003485955.1 Opitutia bacterium | reverse complement strand
ATGAGAGAATTCTGTGGTTCTACTATGAAACACCTATTCGCACTCATGCTAGCCCCCGTGGCCGCTTTGGCTTCCGAAGGTTGGCTTACAGATCTCGACGCAGCCAAGAAACAGGCCGCGGCAGAGAAGAAAGATATCCTCATTGATTTTACAGGCAGTGATTGGTGTGGTTGGTGCATCAAGTTAGACAAAGAAGTCTTCTCGACGGCCGAGTTTAAGTCACAAAAGAACTTCGTACTCGTCTCGCTCGACTTCCCTCGCAAAAAACAAATTCCGGCCGACGCTAAAGCTAAGAATGACGCACTCATGAAGCAGTGGGGCGTGCAAGGTTTCCCAACGATTATTTTAGCAAACGCATCTGGACAACCCTATGCCCAGACGGGTTATCAAGAAGGTGGCCCTGTGAAGTATCTCGCCCACCTTGCGGAATTAAGAA
>DNHH01000037.1:3454-3727 GCA_003485955.1 Opitutia bacterium | reverse complement strand
CACTCCTGCAAATATCAAAGCTTTCACAGAAAAAGGTAAGCAAGCTGCCGAACAAGCTGCGAAGCGTGAAGCCGCTGGTGCTAAAATGAAGGCAGCAGTTGAAGCAAAAGATTTTTCAGCGGCGTGTAAAATCATCGAAGAGAATTTCCCCACTGACATGCCTAATCGTACAGCTGCAGTAAAAATGAACCAAGCTATGCTTTCGTTGCAAATTGAACCTGAAAATAAAGTGCGTGCGCTTGCATTATTGGACGAAGCCCTAAAAGGCGCTCA
>DNHH01000037.1:0-3297 GCA_003485955.1 Opitutia bacterium | reverse complement strand
AGCTTGCATTATTGGACGAAGCCCTGAAAGGCGCTCAAGGCAATGAGCGTGCCGTAGCAAGCATCACTAAACTTCGTGAGCGTGTTGCTGCTGACGCCACGAAGGCTCCTGCCGGAAAATAACTCGAAGAACCCTTTTCAAAAAGGCGCCTTATAGGGCGCCTTTTTTATGGAATTATTTCTGCAAGTTCTCCATCGACGCGCTTAGAATTTCAGTAGGCGTATACCCGTTTTTTCTGAGTTCTCGGATGGAAAGACCACTTGTACGTTTGGCGAGCCGCTTGCCATTGTTATCTAGAATAAGTGGTGCATGGGCCCAGGCGGGTGACGTCCAACCTAGTGCTCGATAAAGCAGAAGTTGACGCGCGGTTGAGAGAATGAGATCCGCTCCGCGGACGACTTCCGTGACTCCCATGGCATGATCGTCGGCGACAACCGCCAATTCGTAAGATGGGAATCCGTCTTTTCGCCAGACGAGAAAGTCCCCAAAATCTTTTCCCGCGATGAATGTCTGCGGGCCTTGGATTGCATCGTGGAAGCTAATGGACTCTCCATCGGGTACACGAAAACGCCAATTCATCGCACCAGGCTCACGCGCTTCGCGCCCCGCACCGACCGATGGACGTAACTCTGTCGGAAAGATGGGCTCGGCGTCGTCCTCGGTATGGGGCGCACTTAAACAGCGCTCAACATCCTTACGCGATTTGTCGCAGGGGTAGATGTTTCCTGACGCGTGCAGACATTGCCAGACATCTCGGAACCACGGCAGGCGCAGTGATTGTACGTAGGGTGTATGTGGTCCACCTACATCTGGGCCTTCCGACCACTTCAACCCGAGCCAATGCAGGTCTTCGATAGCTGCGGCAGCGAATTCTGGCCGACAACGACCCGTATCGAGATCCTCAGTGCGGTAAATAAGTATGCCGTTTGCTTCTCGAGCTCGTTGTGCTGCGAGTGCAAACGTGCGTGCATGTCCGACATGTAGATGGCCGGTTGGTGTCGGAGCCAGTCTTCCGCGGTAAGCCATCGACTCAGAGTGGGTTGTTCGTGCCGACAAACGTCCAATCGATTTCAAAACGCTGTGCCGCAGCTTCGGCGAGGGCCTTTACGCCCCAAGTCTCCGTCGCATAGTGTCCACAGGGATAAAGATTCCATCCCTGTTCATGGGCTTCATTGAAATGCTCTTCACGTAGTTCACCGGTAACCAGTGTGTCGCATCCGAGCTTAGTGAGTTCGGGTAAAGCCGACCGTCCGCTACCTGAGAGAATAGCGATGCGACGCGGCTTGGCTGAGCCAAACTCGATGGCTTTGAAACTGTCAGGGTATTCTTTGCGTAAACGTGCCGTGAGTTTTTCGCGTGAGATACCCTTGCATAGACAGGCAATGGGGGTGCCTTCAAAATCTAAAAACCAACGATCAATTTCTAGGCCGAGCCGTTTCGCAATAATGGCGTTGTTGCCGATAAAGGGATGTGCATCAAGCGGGAGATGGCTTGAGTAAAGTGAGAGGTTGAGGCGTTTGAGTGCCGTTTTACGTGCTGCGAGTACCGAGCGTGCAGGAAGGCTAGGGCGCCAATGAATCCCATGGTGCACGATAAGGAAATCGACGCCTTGTTTGCGGGCTTGTTCGAAGACTGCAGTGCCGGCGTCTACTGCCGCACCAATGCGCGTAATTTTTCGACTACCCCGATATTGTAGGCCGTTACGAGCATCTGGATAATCCCCGATAACTTTTCGACGTGTGATTAAGTCGCAAAATCTCGCAAGTTCTCGTGCATCTACTGGCATGCTTTACAAAGAGTGGAATGTGCCTTCAGTTGCTGGTGCGGGCTTGGCGAGTGACTCGGGGGAGAAGATGTTGGCTTCGAGGCTAGCATTCACACAGGCAGATTTTGCTTCAAGTATGTCGCGGTTGCGGGTCACCTCGTCCCTGACAGAAGCTTTGCCGAGAATCCACTGTTCGTCGACTTGAGCAAAATCTTCGATGAGCATTTGCCGGCTTGGCTTCCCATTGGCATCAAGTGTGGTCGCTTCGATGAGTGCGACGTAGGCACGGTCTAGACCAAAGCGTACGGGGGCAGCTGGATTGTCACTGGGCGCCTTGGCGAGGAACATATTGAGCGGACGACCTCGGTGACGCTCCGTTGATTCGTAAACTGTATTTTCCCAGTGTGTAAACGGTGCCTGTAAATCAAATGGTGCGAATAGGTAGCCCGTGATGAGGGGCTTGAGTGCATCTGCGCCGCTAACTTTGCTGACGACGTTGTCCCGATATTGCCAAAGTAATGACTCGGAATTTCTCCGTACCATTAAAAAGCGGGTATTACCCATTTCAATGCGGACAGCTGGAAAACCATGCTTCCAACTCATCCAGAGAGTGCCTTTCTCGGGGTTGGTGGCATTGCCTGTTCGCGGTAGATGTTTTAACTCAAAACGAATGACGAGATCGCAGTTAAGTCCTGAGTTACGAAAAGCCCGCAAAGCCTTATCGGCATCATCTTTGCTTAATGACGGTAAGGCGTTTGCAGAGCCTGGAGGCGCTGCCCTTGTCGTCCAAGGTAACAGAAGCAGCGCGACGAGACAGAGGCCGCGCATGACCTTTACTTGCTTGCAGGTGCTGCCGGTGTCTTCTCAGCGACTGCAGGAGCGGGCACTGGGTTAACCGGTATGGGCGCAGGTGGCTCTTGTGCGGATGGTGCCACCACTTTTTCGAGCGTCGATTCCGGACGATTTTCGTTAGAAATAAAAGCTAGATAGAGTCCGAAACTGAGCACGAATAAAAGAAGTGTAAGGATCGACGTTATCTTGGTTAAGACATTGGCAGAGTCTCCGCCGAAGACGGTTTCCGCAGCTCCACCGCCTAAGGCTGCACCCATACCAGCGTTGGCACTGGGTCGCTGCATGAGAATCACAAGCACGCCGATAATACAAACGAGGATAAGCAGAACAATGGAGGTGTTCAGAAGGAAGCTAGACATACGTTAACTTATCAAAGGGAGGGAGAAGGGCTAGGCAAGGTGGAAGAAGGGGGTGAAATAGAGCCAAGGAACACCCGTCTTGCGCTTTTGATGCCTTTACTTTGAATAGAGCTATAATCAGCAAATGAGCTTATCTGGAGAAAGTCCGACGGCACTCTTTGAAAAAGCATGGAATCTCTATGAGTCTATAGCGTTGGGTAATCATATGTCACATCGCGAGATTTACGCACTGTTAACCAAGCGACTACAGGTGCTTTATGGTAAAGGCGGTTTTGATATGCTAGATCTAGGGTGTGGTGATGCACGTTTTTTTGAACCGTG
>DNHH01000119.1:9502-10397 GCA_003485955.1 Opitutia bacterium | reverse complement strand
CGTTAGTTTCCGTTGGCTAGGGCGTAATGACCTCTGATTTATGCGTTTCACTTTCGCATTCCTTTTTATTTCGGTAGTACTCCCTGCGGCCGATTCTGCGCCTAAGCCCACCACTACTCCGCCTGCACCGTACATAGTTAGAATTCTCGCGCTCGGTCATGAACCCGACCGTAAGTATAAGCTCTTGAGCAATGGCTTCTACGCCATGCTCGAACTCGATCCTCGCGAGTTGCCTCCCCAGGTCCTTTACATCCGGCCACCCACACCAGCTGTTGTGCTACCTGGCTCGAAGCCCCCTGCGCATATTGCCTGTGGACTTCAGCTCAATGGGGTTCAGGAGACTGTCCTGCCTACAAGCATTCTACCTGAGGATCCGCTACCACTCGAACTCGAGGTGGTGGCGCCTCTGGTAGCCGGAGCTAAAGGGCCACCCGAGAAATCTTATAAGGAAATAGGCGAGATTAAGCGGACGCCTGAAAGCACCTCTTCGCTTGTCATCCTTTACAACCCTGCTGGCCGGAAGACATGGGATGGCGTGAAGCCATTCGTAATTGATACTTCTGAAAAAGCTCTGCCAGCCGGTGCGATGTTAGTTTACAATCTCTGCACGGATAGCCTTTTGGCGAGAATTGGATCTCCAGGCGAAGGTACACTCGCCCCTGGGCAGTCGGCTTTTGTTCGACCACAAGTGAATGCGCAGAACTATTTCGACCTTAAGCTAGTTCTGCAGCGTAACGGTGAACAAGTTCAGCTTATCGATGCGGCTCGCGAGTTCGCCCCCGGAGCGAGAGGCCTGCTCGTTATCTACCCTCAGCCCCTTGATCGCAATACGCGCGGAGCTGACTTCGTGCTTTATCTCTTCCCTGTCGACCCCCAACCAGAGCCGGTCATTGCG
>DNHH01000119.1:9033-9312 GCA_003485955.1 Opitutia bacterium | reverse complement strand
CGCCGCCACCGGCAGCTGCCAAGGGGACAAAGACAACAGTGGTTCGCTGAGGCTTGCGAAGAACGGCTCTGTTCTCACGCTTCTTAGCATGAGTGCAAACCGTACGCGCGAGGCTATCAGTCTTCTCGAAACTTTTTCGCAAGCCCATGGCACTTCTGGACATGAGGATGCCGTGCGTCGTTGTTTCTTGTCCGAGCTTAAGGGCCGCAAGGCCTCTTTCGATGGTCTAGGCTCGGCAGCGCTTGCCCCGAAGTCATCCAAAGGTCCTAAAGTCATCTT
>DNHH01000119.1:7733-8817 GCA_003485955.1 Opitutia bacterium | reverse complement strand
ACCGCTCACATGGATGAGATTGGTTTTCTCGTTCAATCTATCACCCATGACGGATTTCTTCGTCTCGTCCCTATTGGCGGTTGGCCGGATGGTGTTCTTGCTGCACAGCGCTTAAGAATTCTTTGCCGCAGTACAGGACGCGAGTTGAGTGGCATCGTTGCCGCGATGCCCCCGCATCAAGGCGGAGCGCAGGCTATCACCGTCGACAGGGTTTTTGTCGATATCGGTGCACGCTCGCTTGAAGGAGCCTTGAAAGCCGGCGTGCGCTTGGGTGACCCCGTTGTCCCCGATGGTCCTTTCACGCCTTTGGCGGAAGCTGGTCTCTTTGCAGGTAAAGCTTTTGATAACCGTGCAGGTATGGCCGCACTCGTTTTGGCGACACGCGAGCTTGATGTCGCCAGTGGGAAATTGCCATGTGCACTTCATGCGGTTGCGACGGTACAGGAGGAGGTTGGTTGTCGCGGGGCGGTCACCGCAGCTCGATTAGTTGACCCCGATGTCGTCATTGTTTTGGAAGGTCCGCCTGCGGACGATGTTCCCGGATTGAACCACGCAGAATCTCAAGGACGATTGGGTGGAGGCGTGCAAATTCGTGCTTATGATCCGACCGCCATCATGTCGCCGCGATTGGTGGACCTGGCAATCGCTGTTGCTCAAGAATCCAACATTCCACACCAAGTGACCGTTCGTCGTTCAGGCGGTACCGATGCGCGCGCCTTCCAGTCTCACGGCTTGGGGGTTCCCTCGATTGTCCTGGGTGTGCCTTCGCGCTACATTCATACACACCATGCCGTTCTTGATTTGGCGGATTTGTTGGCATGTGCGGATTTAGCCAAAGCACTGGTACGTCGACTGGATGCCAAGACGGTCGCTGGTTTGACGAAGTTTGATTAAGGAGTAGGGGCCAAAGAAGAAAGCAGGAAGCAGGAAGAAAGCAGGAAGCGGGAAGGGGCAAGGAGACAGAGCTTCCTGTACGAGTTTCCATTCTTGCCCCGTGGTGGTGGTTTGGAGAGGGTATGGGTAACCCATGAGTGCTGAAAAAAAGCCTAAAAGCCCGAAGAGTCCTGAGGGACAGTCACTCGAG
>DNHH01000119.1:7412-7556 GCA_003485955.1 Opitutia bacterium | reverse complement strand
CTGAGGGACAGTCACTCGAGGACGCCCTCGCGCGCCTCGAGGCTGTGGTCGAGTCGATGGAGTCAGGGGATATTCCCTTGGACAAACTCGTGGCACGTTACGAAGAAGGCATGCAACTTTTGAAATCCTGTGAAGAAAAACTCC
>DNHH01000119.1:6862-7224 GCA_003485955.1 Opitutia bacterium | reverse complement strand
GAAGAAAAACTCCGCTCGGCTGAGCTACGCATCGAAGAGCTTTCTTCCGACGAGGACTCCGCAAGCTAACCTATGGCGTTGCTCGATGCCATTAAGGGCCCGGCAGACGTCCAGGCCCTCTCCGCGGACCAACTACCAGAGCTTGCTGGCGAAATTCGTGCGCGCCTGATTGCGGTCACTGCGCGCAATGGAGGGCACGTTGGTCCTAACCTTGGTGTTGTTGAATTAACATTAGCTCTACATCGGATTTTTGATTCGTCGCGCGACAGATTTGTTTTCGACGTTGCTCATCAAGGCTATGTGCACAAACTTCTAACGGGTCGTAATGGCGAGAGCTTTGATCGCATCCGGCAAACGGGTGG
>DNHH01000119.1:6432-6584 GCA_003485955.1 Opitutia bacterium | reverse complement strand
GGCTTTGCTAATGCCCGCGATCGCCTCAGCGAAGACTCCCATGTCGTTGCTGTCATTGGCGACGCTGCATTGACGTGTGGTGTAACCATGGAGGCGCTTAATAACGCAGCTAGCTCCACCAAGCGCCTGATTGTCATTCTCAATGACAATGA
>DNHH01000119.1:0-6253 GCA_003485955.1 Opitutia bacterium | reverse complement strand
GATTGTCATTCTCAATGACAATGAATGGTCGATTGACCGTAATGTCGGTGCCATCGCCGAGATGCTCAGTCGGGTGATTGTCACCCGTTCCTACAATCAGTCTCAGCGCGGCCTAAAGAAGCTTCTGAATAAGAGCGGGTGGGGTCGTGCAATTCTTGATTTTGGTCGGACCTTAAAGCGTGAAATCAAAGATCTCTTTACGCGTAACTCATCCCTCTTTGAGCAGTACGGTTTACGCTATATCGGTCCCATTAACGGCCATGACTTGCCGACGCTCGAGCGTTATTTGCAGTTTTGCAAAGACGCGCCGGGTCCAGTGCTTTTACATATACATACCGAGAAAGGACGTGGCTTAAATGCTGCACTTGGTAATCCTGAAAAATTCCACGGTACTGCTGCCTTTGATCCTGAAACTGGCGACCCGATTTCTTCGGGTAAGCCTGGTGCTCCCAAGTCTTGGCAGGATGTTTTTGGTGAGCTTCTCGTGCGTGAGGCTAAAGCCAATACCCGCGTCGTTGGCATTACCGCGGCGATGCCCTCGGGCACGGGTCTTTCTCAACTCAAGCGCGAACTACCGGGTCAGTACCACGATGTCGGTATTGCCGAGGAGCACGCCGCACTCTTCGCCGCAGGCATGGCTGCCCGTGATCTGCGTCCAGTGTGTGCAATTTACTCAACTTTCCTTCAGCGCGCCTACGACATGGTTATTCATGATATTTGTCTGCAGCGTTTGCCTGTGACCTTCTGTATGGACCGTGCCGGCGTTTCACCGAGTGACGGGCCTACACATCACGGTTTGTTTGATATCGCTTACCTACGGTGCGTTCCAAATGCCACCGTAATGCAGCCGAAAGACGAAGATGAGCTCTCTGATATGCTGCACACGGCGCTGAGCTCCGCGGCCCCGATGTTTATTCGTTACCCTCGCGGTCCTGCTGCCGGAAAGCCAATCAAGTCTGCGCCCGTCATTCTCCCCATTGGTAAGGCTGAAGTTTTGCGCGCGGGAACTGACATCCAGATTTGGGCCCTTGGCTCTATGGTTCCGGATGCCTTGATTTTGGCCGATGCCCTTGCCGCTGCGACGGGTGTATCGGTCGGCGTGGTTAACGCACGTTTTGCGAAACCGATCGACGCTACTTTACTCGCTGAACAAGCGCGAACCGCGAAGCTCTTTATCACACTCGAAGATGCTGCCATCACGGGTGGATTTGGTACCGGTGTGCTTGAAATACTTTCAGAAAAAACCGCCGGCGTATCCGTTGTTCGTCTAGGCTGGCCCGACAAGTTTGTCGGTCATGCGACGGATGTCGCTACACTACGTGCAGCGCACGGACTCTCGGCGCAGCAAATGCTCGAGCGCGCCAAGGCTGCTTGGCAGGCTACGCGCTGAGTCGCCTCAGAACTCGATCCCGGCTTTTAACCGGATTTCCCAAGGACTTTTATCGGAGACGTTGAGGTCTCCCTTATCCGCGTACGTTCCGAAGATCTGGGCGAGTACGGTCAGGCTAATGAAGAGACCGCTCTCCCGCTGATGGCGGAAGCAGGGACCAGCGAGCACGGCCGAGTACTCGAAGTCATTCATCTCTGCCCACTCGGCTTCGGCTACCACCTCAAGTCCAGCAAACCAATTGGTATTAATCTGGTAGGCGACTCCTTGGGTGAGCTTAAGTTTGAGTGCGTCTTCTTCCGACGCTGGCTTGTACTCGACTTCGGTGACGATGTTGGCGGCGTAGATCCAGTCTTGTTGGGCGCCGAAGTTGTGCTGGAGAAGGTATTTTAGCTCGAGGCTGTATTCGTCGCGCAGTGCGCCGTTTTTCGAACTGCTCTGCGAGTAGCCGGGCTCGATATAGATAGCTTGTCCCCAAGACTCTTTGTCTGGGTCGGCGAGCATGCGCATGTAAGCGACTTGAAGGCCGTCGAAACGGAGACCATCGCGAACGGATGTCTCAAAGTAGCGGTAGTTAAGGTAGAAGGCGATTTGCTCATTCTCCGAGAGCCCCTTCTCAATCTCTGTCTTGAAATCGAAGCCGCGATAGCGCGCATCGTAGCCTGCGCCGATATTCCGTCCGAGTCGTGCGGTGGCCCATTGGACGATCTCGGTTTTGCCAGGCTTGAGCGTTTCCGTAAGGTAGGAATACGTGAAGGGATTATCGCAGGCTTGAGTTGCGGCAGCAGCGAGAAGGAGATGCAGATTTCGCATGTTGAAAGAGGGGTGTTTTAAAGTTGAGAATGTGTCTCATTCGGCAAGGAATAAATTGAGATACATTCTCAATAAGGTTTCATAAAACCGGGTTTTGGTTTGAAAACCACTCATTATGAGGCACTTTTGAAATCTCAATGCGTCTCCTTGTAGTCATACCAGCCTATAACGAGGCCACGCGCATTGCGGCAGGCTTGTCGCGTATTCAGTCTGCCTTGGTGGGCCAGGATGCCTTGGTCGTGGTTTCGGATAACGGGTCAACGGATGATACACGTCAACGGGTTGAGGGCTGTGGCGTGTCGTATGTGCATCTCGTTGATTACCCTGATAAAGGTTTGGCTATTCATTGCGCTTGGCGGCATCTCGCCGAAAAGAGTGACGTGTTGGCCTACTGCGACGCGGACATGGCAGCTGACCCTGAGGCATTACTCCGCGGCTTGGCACTCATCCGATTGGGTCAGGCCGATGCAGTCGTCGGCTCGCGCTGGCATCCAGGGTCCCAGGTTATTGGTCGTGGTACGGGTCGATCACTTATTTCTTCTATACTCTCGTTCTTCTGGCGACGCCTGCCGGGTTCGACGCTCTCAGACCCTGGTTGTGGTTTGAAGTTAATCCGCACCGCCAGCTTTACCAAACTCAACATGCCCGAGCGTGGCGGATTCGCCTTCGGTGGTGAAGTGATGGTTCGCTTGCAGCGCGCCGGTGGGCGTGTTGTGGAAATTCCGGTGACATGGACCGACGACCGTGCGCGGCGCTTACGTCTTGGCAAAGCGGCCTGGGATTACGCAAAAGCCTGGTGGCGTCTATTCCTGCGCTTAGCCTAGAAACTTTTCCTGATCCTTCTTTTCTCCGCGGATTTTGCGCCAGACCCATTGCGCACCTCCCTTGATATACTTCCAGAAGAAGATAGCGGGAAAAATCAGAAATTTCCCAAACTTCGCGATGAGCAGAAGTAGTCCACCTTTGGCGGCGATTTTCGCAAACGTACCTGCGGCAACAAGTCCCAGTACGGTGTATTCAGCAACGTGATCGGTGGCTTCGTTAAAATCTATATAACGTTCACCTTCGGCAAACTGAGCTTGGGCAATGACGCCATCCATAGCGCCTTTAATTTGCGTGAACTCGCTCATGCTGCCGATTGCATTGAGGGAGAGAAGACCACGGCGACCAAGGCAGCGCGCCTCATAATTTAAACTATCTTCATTGGTGCCTTCACGTTTTTCCGACATGCGCTTCGCCCAGAAAACAATGTGCCGATCTTTGTCGTAACGTGGCGGTTCAGCCCAATCGACCATCCATAACTCGCCATAGCCAGCTTTGACGCGCTCAGGATTGTTTTCTTCTTCGGCTTCTATAAATCCTTCCTTAAGTTTCTTCGCATCAATTTCACCGGCGTCGTCGTCTTTAACGAATCCACAGGCTTCATAGCGAATCGCCACTGCCCAAGCGCCTGCACGTAGCGGGTGAAAACCTTTGGGCACCAGCAGGCCTTTCAGTCCGTTGCCAATCGTGGGTGGATTGCCCCAGGCGTCGCAAAGTACGAAGCGAGCGTCGTCGGGACCTAAAAACCGGTAGGATTCGGTTAAGTGTAGTTCAGCGTTTGCGCCTTCGATGCTGACGGTGCCCGCGCGCGGGTCCATTTTGGCAGCACGGTCCAAGACGGCCTGAACCTTTGGATCGAGCGCGGGCGTTTCTTCGGCTGCTCCGACAAGGGCACAAACCAAGACCGCTAAATATGCGAGGGGTTGACGCATACAAATTTCTTTAAGCCCGCAGGGGGGGGTGCAAGACGATTTTACCGACCACCTTTGCGACGCTCAGGTCCGCGTGTCGGTTTATAGGCTTCTTCAAAGACACGGAAGTCTACCTGGCGTTTAAAACGATCTACTTTGTCGACGATAACCTGGAGCGAGGCGCCAACGGCGTAGACGCGTCCATTGCGTCGACCGACGAGTGCATTACCGTCAGGGTGCATGCGGTAGAAGTCGTCGTTGAGCGTCGTCATATGCACAAGGCCGTAGGCCTGCGATGCGGTGAGCTCGACCATGAAGCCGTGCGCTTTGACTTCCATGATGCGCGCTTCGAAGGGACGTTTATCCGGACGTTCCATTTCGCGCTCAAAGAGTTCGAGCAGTTTCACTTTCTTAGAATCACGTTCCGCTTCGGCACTATTCCGTTCGGTGATAGATATATGGTCGCAGGTTTGGGCTAAATCGCCGATACCGGGTGTACGGATAATTTCGAGTGAAGCTGAAGGGATGCCGTGCTTGGTCATCCAGCCATCAAGGATGCGGTGTTCAACTAAGTCGGCATACCGTCGGATGGGCGACGTGAAGTGACTATAGTGTCGCTTCGCGAGACCGTAGTGTCCGTCGGCCGCAGGGCGGTAACAGGCTTGGCGCAGTGAGCGGAGCAACTGGACGCGTAGAATGTGCCCGTCATCACGGTCTTTCAGAATGGACAAGGTCTTCACCATTTCGGAACGCTTGGTAAGGTCGCCAACGCGTACATTCGCAATCGCCAGCGAATCACGAAGCATCGTCAGCTTTTCAGGATCGGGCTCGTCGTGTACACGTGAGATGTGCGGGATGCGTGCCTTGGTTAACTGTTCGGCAACAGTTTCGTTCGCCAGAAGCATGAACTCTTCGACGAGTTGGTGGGATTCGTCATGGACGACAATCTCGGTGCGGTCAGCCCAGCCATCCTTATCGACGAACATTTTAACTTCCATCATATCAAGGTCTAGCGATCCGGCAGCAAAACGTTCCTTGCGCATGCGGTCAGCTAAGCGCCAAAGCGTACGCACCATATCGCGGACTAAATTAATGTCAGACTCACTCATCTCCGAGAGCGGTTTTCCAGGGGAGCCCGTTTGATGGGCAGGCGGTGAAGGAATTGCCCGGATGGCGGCGTTGCTGTCTGCCTTGAGGAAGCCCAAGGCTTGTTTGTAAGTTAAGCGCTTACGGCTGCAAATAACGGCATTCGCAAAAGTCGACTTCAGGATTTTTCCTTCAGGCGAGAAATCGACGAGTACCGATTTAACTAAGCGGTCTTCGCCTTCGACCAACGAGCAGAGCCCGCTGGAAAGTGCATGTGGTAGCATCGGTATAACGGTGCCCACCAAGTAGGTGGAGTTGCCGCGGCTACGTGCTTCGGTGTCGAGTGCGGTGCCGATGCGTACATAGTGTGAGACGTCAGCGATATGAATGCCGATACGGATATTGCCGTCGGGTAATGTCTGTACGGACAGAGCGTCGTCGAAGTCTTTTGCGTCATCGGGGTCGATGGTGATGGTAGGCACTTTGCGAAAGTCTTCGCGTGTTTTGATATCGGATGCGGGTACTTTCGAAGGGAAGGCGCGAGCAGCGGCTTCGACGATTTCAGGGAATTCGGGTTCGAGGCGGTACTGGCGGAGGATGCCCTTGTACTCGGCCATGGGCGTGTGGGTGACGCCGAGGACTTCAATGAGGGTGCCGGTAGGGTTGGTGTTGCGTCGCTCCCAAGGGTCGAGGCGAAGTACAACCTTGTCTTCGACTTTCGGCAGGGGCTTGAGGCCTGAGCTTGCGGGATCGCGCACGACAATTTCGCGAACGATCCGAGGGTCGTCAGGGATGACATACCACGCTAAGCGTGTACGGCGTAAGGTTCCGACGGCTGTTGTGAACGCACGTTTGATGATCCGGGTGACTCGCCCCGTGCCCCAATCGCCGGCTTCACGGCGACGAGGTGGGTCCATCTTAATAGCTACACGATCACCATGGAGGGCTACGCCGGTATCTTCGGACTGAATGTGTACTGGGTCGCGGGCATTACCTTTGTCATCGCGATCAAAAACGACGCGTGCCGATCCGCTACTGCGAAAGAGAATCGTACCCTCGAGTTGGTCGCCTTGTGGTGGCAGGGCTAATAGGTCGCGCTTAACAACAATTAGAGCGCCCGAGTTAATGAGTTTTGGGACAATTTTCCGCAGTCGTTTATAAGCGACCTGGTCGGCCCCAATTTCGCGAGCAAGGTCTTCTAGTCGCATGGGTGTGTACCCAGGCTTTGCCATCC
>DNHH01000060.1:6262-9256 GCA_003485955.1 Opitutia bacterium | reverse complement strand
CGCTCATACCGCTAGCACCGCTAACCTGGCTAGCTGCTCAGCTGTCCCGCCTCTTTAGTCTTTAGTCCTTAGTCTTTAGTCTCACTTGGCTGTCTTCGTCGTCCTCAGATACTGCCAAATCGCCTCAAACTGATCGTCGGCCTGACCGTCGAGTGTCTCGGTAATCTGGGTCTGGCCATCTTCATCCACAAACTTCGGCATCTTGGTGTCGGGGGTTACACGGGTTGGAGCAATCATCCAGCGTTTATAGAAACTTGGGCGCAGACGTTCAGTCGCACTCGCGAGATTTGTCGAAGGCGCCTCGAAAGGTGCCGTCGCTGGACGAGTGCCTATTGGGTGACATTGAATGCAATTAAATCCGCCCGTCGCACCGAGCAACTTATCACCGATTTGCGCGAGCTCTGCATCCACCGGCTCTTCTTTTGCCAATGTGCAACTCAGACCATGTTGATGGCTCAATCCTGTCGAAAGCCCCGGAGCGTAAAAAGCATAGGCAGGCATGCGAGCGATTAACCAGTAACGAGGTTTGGTTTTAGATTGACCAGCGATAAACGGTGCAGACCACTCCGGACGAAGTTTTTCACCGAGCCACGTTAACGACGGCAAAGCGCCGCCAGGGAGTGGATCGCCTTCTTTGGCCTCTTTCTTGGGCGCTGCTGCACGCAGAGCCTTGCAGTCTGCATCCAACGTCGACCACACACTGGGCTTTCCGTCGTGCTCGTGACATGCCGCACAACGCAACTGGGTGATTTGCCTGGCCGCAAACTCCGCAGGTACGTCCACCTTGAGCGACGCAAAGTCTGTTTGTCCAAATGCGCGTAGTGCAGAAATTTGCGAAGGCGATAAAGCAAAGTCGGGGGCTTGTCCGCGGGCAACACCCGCATCGGCAACGCAACCCTTCGTCCAACCCGACTTCAATGTATCCGCCAATGAAGGTCGTCCAGGAATCGCCGCACCTGCATGGCAATTCAAGCAACCAGATGCGACCAACTGCGTCGCACCTTTTTCAACGTCGCCTTTGGGCGCAGGTGGCAATGTCCCTTTAGCCTCTGTCAATAAATACGCCGTTAACTGTTTAGCCTCTTCGACGCTTAAGTGAAAGTTGGGCATGCGCGTCGCCCGATAAAGTTTCGCCGGATCCTGCAAATACTCGACCAAGGCAGCAGGCTGCCATTTCGCTGCGACGTGCGAAAGCGGGATGCGATTTCCTGCGTCAGCCACCGCCGTACCCGGTGTTGTATGACAAGCAATACAACCGAGGTTCGCAAAGAGTGCGCCGCCCGTTGTTGATTGCGTGGTATCAATCTTGCCGCCGACAGGCGTACCCTGCGACGCAAGGTAAGCTGCTAAATCTACTGCCCGTGAATCTGGCTTAGCGAGATCACCCGAAAAGACTTTAGGCATCAAGCTACCCGGACGGTAAGCGTGCGGGTCTTGAATCCATGCCAACAAAAATGCCTGCGTGTAACGCTCGCCGAGATTTGCAAGGATGGGGGCGTCTTGTGCGAGCTCAGGCATGCCCTGCCCTGCCATAGGCACACGAGCGGTATCGATATGACATTGAGCGCATCGCAGCTGTGCAAAGAGCCGACGGCCCTCACGCTTCGCCATACTTGCAGCTGTGAGCTCAGGATTATGTCGCAAGACCGTGGGCGGAACGGGCTCTACCGGAAATGTACGGGCAGACCATTGCAGACGGAACGTCGCATCACCTGTGGCCGGCGGGGTATACTCAACAACAATCGCGTTCTCACCTTTATTAAGGGTGATCGCAGAACCCTTGGTGCCGTCGAAAACGGTTTGCCCATTGATGGTGCACTTAGCGGTACCCGTAAGCACAGCACTGAAGCGAACATCGGCACGCAGATCCGAGACGAGGACACCCGTCCACTTAGCTTTAAAGGGTCCAACTGGTAGAAACGGCGAAACCACTTCGCCAGCGGGTACATGCAGTGCGACGAGTCGATCGATGCGGACGTCTGACTGTCCACCCGCTTCGAGTTGCAGGGCTAAGCCAGGCTCAGACGGTGCCGCAACGGCGCAAGCCGCTGAAAAGCACAGACCGATATAACCTAGCAACCGCATGATAACTTTATTTCTCAGAGCAACGACCACAACCGCAACAACCAAAACGACGGCGGACAGAGAGCCAAACACCGGCAAGGGAAACACCCACGACGGCAGGAATCATCCAGCCAGACGTTTTTGCATTCCGCGGAGCCAACGAACGGTAATCCGTGCCAGGTTTATCGGCAGGAGGGACGACATTAATCGTGTGACAGATTTCATCAGGCACGCGCGAACCATCTTCGGCTTTCACGTTCATCTTAATACGTGATTGCATCACTGGCTTGAGACCCGGGACTTCGAGGAAGACCGTGCGACGATCGGACGATAGTTTGACTGCACGAATCGCAATCTTCTCCGTACCCTGATCTTTCTCAGCACGCGAGGTACCCGCACTCGGTTTAATTTCCGGTGAACCATAGTCGCCCGACCAGATATAATTATTCTGTTCGAGTGCGTAGTTTTCGAGATTAGCGGCACTGGTTGCCTCGAGCGGACCCGAGAAGCCAATCGTGATACCAGCATCTGTTACGTGCAGTGAATCAGGCATGGTTGTCGACTTACCCGTGAAGCGTACGCGCTGGATGGTGCCGTCTTTGACGGCGTTAGTCTGCCAGCCTTTAAGCCCGCCGACGTATAACTGGCCATCAACCTTGCTGAAACGCCCACGCATGACACCTGACGCAAACCGCAAAGGGAATTTCACAACGCCACCTTGAGGTACGCCGTTCACGCGCTCTTGAAGCACCAAGAAGAGTGAAGACTTTCCGTAAGAGAGATAAAGCATGCGACCGAGCAACGAGCCCCACTTCTCACTGGTCACCCATGTCTGCCCGCCGTTGGAGTTATCGATATCATACGGTATCCAGCAAAGGTGTGTTCCATGTTGTGTAGGCGCAGGGTCGCGGTGCGAAAGATCAGGGACTG
>DNHH01000060.1:5770-6099 GCA_003485955.1 Opitutia bacterium | reverse complement strand
GCGGTGCGAAAGATCAGGGACTTCAATAAAGTCGCCCGGCTTATCGAGGACGTGGATGTAATCGACGGGCACCCATGTTCCTTGGTTATCACCATTGCTGACTTCGCCATTGGGACCAACTCCCATGCCATTCGGCGCGCGCACACCTGTAGCAATGACTTCGAACTTCGACCCGTCGCGAGATACTTTGAAAATTGAACCGTGGTGGTCGCTTAATGGACCCCAACCGTGTCCTCCTGGATTAACAGGACCGCCCTTAAGGAAGTAGAAGTTACCTTGGGCGTCACACTGTAGGTCGAACGTAAATTCGTGGAAGTTCGGGGTTACTT
>DNHH01000060.1:5284-5452 GCA_003485955.1 Opitutia bacterium | reverse complement strand
TCCAGGTAATCTTCGAGAGACTCGCATCCACTCCGGTGCCAATCCAGACGTCGCCACTCCATGTAGAGAATGCGACGCGATTGTCCGAGAAGAGATCAAGCCCGCCCACACGAATCCAAGAATTATAAGGATTCTTATCAGGAACGGGGAGCGTATCGATGACGTAGG
>DNHH01000060.1:4216-5075 GCA_003485955.1 Opitutia bacterium | reverse complement strand
TCCGCATCAGGCGTCTCTGCAGACTTCAATTTCTTTAACTGCTTCTCTTGTTCGACGCTTCCTAAGATCCCGACCACTTCGACGGTTTCTTTCCAGCGACTTGGGCCACCACGGGTTAGCGCCGAAAGATTAGCTACCTCGGTTGATATACGACCCCCTTTTTTTGAATAGGTAACTTTGAAACGCGTTCCCTTTGCGACCTTCGAAAGCTTTAAAGACAGCGTCTTACCATTGGCAGTTAAGCCTGATGATGGCACGCCCCAGACGGTCACGGACGTTGCATCTTTCGCTGGGTCGCTATTGCCCGAAGCAATGACTGCTTGTCCGTGCGCCGCTTCAACGAGTCCCTCGCCCTGCAGATCCGCAAGCTTCACGTAACCATCGAGTGTACCTGCAGTAACTTCAAAGGTGCGCGTCATGACATCTTCGCCATCAATCTTCTCGCGTTCACCCATTTCGAGAACCGAGGCTGTACCGACAGTGTAAGAGAAAATCACTTTATCGCCGTGAATAAAGAGGCCGCGGTATTTTGCTTCGGTCGAAGGGATTGGACCAAGTGGAACCTTGGCGTACTGAGTGCCTTTGCCGCCATTGGGCAGCACACGGTTATCTTTAAAAGATCCATCCGCGCTCCAGCCAGGACCTGGATTGGTTTCGTAGAAAATTTTAGCACCCTTGGGCGGACCTGGGTTAGGACCATGGTTGCCATCAAACGTCACACCCTGAAGGCGAATCCAGCCACCCGTCCAACCACCCGCCATACGCACCGTCTCAGTATCAAAAAGCGAACAGGCCTCGCGAGCACCGTGGCGAACTGCGATACCTTTATTCACTGCGCTTCCCTTGCCATTCAAGGTCG
>DNHH01000060.1:0-4138 GCA_003485955.1 Opitutia bacterium | reverse complement strand
TGCCATACGCACTGTCTCGGTATCAAAAAGGGAACAGGCCTCACGAGCGCCGTGGCGTACAGCGATACCTTTATTCACGGCACTACCCTTGCCATTCAAGGTCGTCTGACCTCGAGCATTCTCGAAGTTGGCCGATAAGAAAGGACCGTAGTCCATCTTTTCATAAAGTTTATCCTCTGCACTTAACGACAGTGCGCTAAGGGTGCAAAAGAAGATGCGAAGGGCAGCGAGACGCATAAGAAAGTGTTAGGGACAAAACCGAAGGCTGTCCACCGAGATGGACAGTAAATTGGGCCTTAAGTTGCCGATAACTTATGCAAAATAGGCAACCCCACCCTCAAAAATCGGCTGTACTTTCTCACCGGGGATATTGCGTGCAATATTCAATCCGCGTCGCTCACTGTGCCCCATCTTGCCTAAGACCCGTCCGCATGGACTGCTAATGCCTTCGATCGCAGCTACCGAACCATTCGGGTTGAATTCAATGGCATGTGAAGGTTGCCCTTGGTGGTCGACATACTGGAAGGCAACCTGCCCTTTGCTTACGAGATCTTGAATGACGGGTGCGGATGCCGTGAAACGACCTTCACCATGAGAGAATGGAATCGAGTGGGTCTGGCCTACTTCAAGTTTTGAAAGCCAAGGAGATAGC
This sequence comes from Opitutia bacterium, assembly GCA_003485955.1. GTDB lineage: Bacteria > Verrucomicrobiota > Verrucomicrobiia > Opitutales > UBA953 > UBA8828. The sequence continues at coordinate 3,486 of DNHH01000060.1, read as the reverse complement.
ACCGAAGAAACGCGCGTCGTGGCGTAGCGGGAAATGTGACGTCCAATCCGGTTATGGAAAAGCGTCGGCGATCCTGATTCTAAATCACGAATTTCTCCATAAGGAACCAGGCCGAGTTTAATCAACGCTTGGAATCCATTACAGATGCCGAGCACTAAGCCATCGCGTGACTTCAGAAGATCCATCGTCGCATCACGCACAATCGGCGAACGGAATACGGCTGCGATAAACTTACCGGAACCATCCGGTTCGTCACCTGCACTGAATCCGCCGGGAATCATTAAAATCTGCGAACGCTTCAAGCCATCGGCTAACGCAGCCAACGATTCTGCCAATCCAGCGGCGTCGAGATTACGCAGAACGAGGATTTCGGGCTCAGCTCCCGCTTGGCGGAATGCACGTGCCGTATCGTATTCACAATTTGTACCGGGGAAGACTGGAATCAGTACGCGCGGACGGGCGATGCGCACCTTCGGACGGCTCGTTGAGCGTGTTGAATGGTTAAAGATAGGCGGTAGACCTTCTGGCTCACTGGCGCGGGTCGGGAAGACGGACTCGAGAGTGCCTTCGTAGGCTTGGCGAAGTTGCGAGATAGGAATCGAAACGTTGGGCCAGCGGAACTCAGGCTCAGCAATCACTTTACCCAGCGATTTATGCGGCAACGAGCCAAGGTCACGCAACGAGGCAACCTCGAGCACGAGTGAACCGTACGACGCGACCAAGAAGTCATTGGCAGGAAGCGCCGTCAAAGAAACACCCAACTGATTTCCAAAGGTCATCCGCGCAAGGGCATGCCCTACCCCTCCTGCGCGTACGGCAGAAGCTGCACGCACTTTACCGGCAGCCATAAGTTTATGTACAGCGGCTAAGCGCTCACGCAGAAGCACCAAATCAGGCAAGAGTGCCGCCGTGCTCGGAATTTCAATTAGGACTAACTCTGATCCTGCATGTTTCAATTCTGCAGAAACAACCTGCGATGCTTTACCGGGAACAATCGCGAATGAGATGAGTGTCGGTGGGACGTCGAGGTCCTTGAAAGAGCCAGACATGGAATCCTTCCCTCCAATCGCAGCGGTACCCATTTCCATTTGGGCTTCAAAGGCTCCGAGCAAAGCAGCCAGCGGTTTACCCCAACGCTTCGCATCACTACCCAAACGTTCAAAGTATTCCTGTAAGGTTAGCCGTGCCCGTGCGGGATTTCCACCCGCTGCAGTGAGACGGGCCAAAGATTCGGCAACAGCGCAGACGGCACCATGCCCCGGTGACCATTGTGCGACCACGGGGCTATACCCGTAGGACATAATTGAACAGGTATCGGTTTCTCCGCCAAGCACCGGCAACTTCGCTGCCATGGCCTCTTGAGGGGTGGATTGGTGAATGCCACCAAAAGGATGCAAGACGGTCGACGCACCAATTGATGCATCAAACCGCTCGACCATACCGCGTTGTCCGGCTTGTGGCAGAGTGGATAAAGCTTCGAGAAGATCGTTCGCTATCGGTGTAGTCTTCGCTGGATGGAAGGGATGTCCCTGAGGATTCGGTGCGGCGATGTACGCCGTAGCGGTTTGACGGACACCATTCGAATCCAAGAAATCTCGGGCAATATTAACGACCTTCTGGCCGCGCCATTCCATGATGAGATGGCCGGTGTTGGTTACATCTGCGACATGTACGCATTCGAGATTTTCGCGGGTCGCAGCGGCTTTAAATGCATCGACATCTTTCGGGTCGATCACCACAGCCATACGCTCCTGCGATTCCGAAAGAGCGATTTCGGTACCATCTAAGCCGTCATACTTTAAGGGCACACGATCCAAGTGAACGTGTAACGAAGGTGCTAACTCACCAATGGCTACCGAGACGCCACCTGCACCGAAGTCATTACAGCGCTTAATCAGCGGACTGATCACGCGATCGCGGAAAAGTCGCTGCAGTTTTCGCTCGGTAGGGGCGTCGCCCTTTTGCACTTCGGCTGAATTCTGCAGAGCCGTTTCGGTATGTTCTTTGGATGAACCAGTAGCGCCGCCAACGCCATCGCGACCTGTGCGACCGCCGACCAACAAAATGACATCCCCGAGAGCAGGTGTACCGCGGGTTACGGCATTGCGTGGACCTGCGGCGACAACGGCACCGACTTCCATACGCTTGGCTACAAATCCAGGATGGTAGTGTTCGCTCACCAGACCGGTGGCTAAACCGATTTGATTGCCGTACGCGGAGTAGCCAGCGGCAGCTTCACGGGTAATTTTGCGCTGAGAAAGTTTTCCGGGGAGGGTTTTTTCGAGTGGCGTGCGTGGATCGGCGGCACCCGTCACGCGCATCGCTTGAAATACATAGGACCGCCCAGAGAGAGGGTCGCGGATCGCGCCACCTAAACAGGTCGCAGCACCGCCAAAGGGCTCAATCTCGGTTGGGTGATTGTGGGTCTCGTTTTTAAACATCAACAACCACTCTTCAGTACGGCCGTCTATATCTACAGGGACAACGAGTGAGGCTGCATTCACTTCTTCCGACTCTTCCATATCATCGAGGATTCCGCGGCGGTTCAACTCGCGAGCAGCGAGTGTTGCTAAATCCATCATGCAGGCAGTCTTCGATTCACGCTTAAGAGTCTTTCGGACCTCTAAGTAGCGTTGCCAAGCTTGGCGAAAAGGCTCGGTGAATGGTGAAGCTTCGAAATCAACCTTGGTAAGTTCGGCTAAGAAAGTGGTATGGCGACAATGGTCCGACCAATAGGTATCGAGCAGGCGGATTTCGGTGAGCGTTGGCTCGCGCTTAGCTTGATTGCGAAAATGCGTTTGGCAGAATGTAAGGTCGGCATCTGACATCGCTAAACCCATCGACTGACGCAGCGTGGCTAATGCTGGGGCATCCAACGTCAGGAAACCTTTGATCGAAGCCACTGGCAAGGGCGTCGGCGAGATACGTCGTAGCGCTTTCGGTTTTACTAACGAGGCTTCGCGTGAATCAACGGAGTTAATCAGGAATGCTTTGATGCGGGTGAGGTCGGCAGCAGAAACTTCGCCGCGGATCACATAGGTTCGTGCTGCTGCGACCGCTGGGCGCTCCCCTCCCCCGACGATTTGTAAACACTGAGCGGCCGAGTCTGCACGTTGATCGAATTGACCGGGTAGAAATTCAACAGCGAAGGCGCGTTCTTCGGGAGTAATTGGGAAGGTCTCCCGGTAGACATCGTCGACGGGTGGCTCGGCAAAAACCGTGGATATCGCTACCATGAGGGCATCTTCCGAAACGCCTTCGATATCGTAACGCTGCAAAATACGCAGATCGGTTAAAGTCGTTAGACGCAGTTGTTCACGCAAATCACTCAACAAACTCTCGGCTTCAGTGCGGAAGTTGGATTTCTTTTCGACGAACAGACGCCACATAGGGACCCTTACTTAAGAGGAAGCAGTCGGCGGAGGGCAAGAAGGGATGCGGGGCGACTTGGAGAGACTAAAGACTAAGGACTAAAGCTCGGCAGAG
>DNHH01000130.1:757-11205 GCA_003485955.1 Opitutia bacterium | reverse complement strand
GTGGCTTTTCAAAATAGACGCGCATGACGACGAGCAATTCCGCCGCGTGACGTTTGGCTTCAGCCTTTAACTTATCAGCATACTCGTAAGCTGCTTCAGGGTCATGGATTGAACATGGGCCAACGATGACAACGAGGCGGTCGTCTTGAGCTTGGATGACTTTCGCAATGTCTTTACGAGAGGTAGAAATGACTTCGCTGACGCGCTCGCTAGCAGGAAGCTCTTTAAGCACGTCCTGAGGGGGCACCAGGGGGAGCCGGTGGCGGATGCGTAAGTCGTCCGTATTGTGGAACATAGTGAAGGGCCTCGCGAACGAGGTAAGCCCATAAGCGAAGGGAGGGGGGCAGGGAGAGTCAACGCAGGAAGCCCTATGCGAAGGGAGGGTTGACGCCCCATACGGTATCATTAGTGTCTCAATAGGCAATGCCGCGTAAATCCCACCAACGCCAACAAGAGACCGACCGGTCGGATGCATTTCGTGCCTATATTGCCCAGCAGGGGCTCCGCGGAACCCGCCAACGTATGGCCGTTCACGAAGCGGCGTTAGCCGCCACATCCCATTACACAGCGGACGATTTACTGCAGCGCGCTAAAGCAATCGACACCACTGTCTCGCGGGCAACGGTTTACCGCACCCTGCCCTTGCTTGTCGGTTGTGGTGCCGTCCGTGAAGTCGATGTCGGCCGCGATCACACCTATTACTTAACTGAAAATGGCGGTAGCGGATTCCGCGCCCAGCTCATCTGCGAACAATGCGAAACGATTGTTGAAGTCGAAGCACCCTTCATGGAGTGGTATGGAAAAGCTGTGGCAGCGAAGCATGACATGCGCCCAGTATCGCAACGCCTACAAGTTTCCGCGGTTTGTTCGAAGTGCCAACAATCCAAAAGCTAATTTCAGCCGTGCCCACCTTCCCTGTTCCAGCCGTCTTTCCCCCGCTACCGGCCTCACCGTTGCCACTCTCAGAGTTACAACGCGAAGTACTTGAACTAAAAAAGAAAAACGACGCCATCATCCTCGCACATAACTACCAGTGCGAAGATATCCAAGGTGTCGCTGATTATGTCGGTGATTCATTGGGCCTGGCCTACAAGGCCGCTGAAGCTAAAGCCTCAACCATCGTTTTCTGCGGTGTGCACTTTATGGCGGAAACCGCCAAGATTGTGAATCCGAGCAAACGTGTGCTTCTACCTGTCTTAGAGGCGGGGTGCTCGCTGGCTGATTCCTGCACGCCGGAAAAACTTGCGGCGGCGAAAGCTATCAATCCGGCCCTGAAGGTTGTCGCTTACATTAACTGTTCAGCAGCCGTCAAAGCGCTCTCCGATGTCATCTGCACGAGCGGAAACGCCTGCAAGATCGTCGAACGTATCCCGGCCGACCAAGAGATCCTCTTTGTGCCTGATCAAAACCTTGGTCAGTGGGTCGCCTCACGAACTGGCCGGCGCATGCAACTCTGGCCAGGCAGCTGCTACGCTCACGTCCAATTCACACCGTCAGCACTTCTCCGAGCCAAAGCCGCCCACCCTGGCGCACCTGTGGTCGCTCACCCCGAGTGTACCGAAGCAGTGCGAGAGTTAGCGGACGAAGTTTGCAGCACTGAACGGATGGTCGCTTGGGCTAAACAACAAACTTCAAAGACGTTAATTGTGACTACCGAGTCTGGAATGATTCACCGGTTACGACGCGAAGTTCCGGATAAAACTTTTGTGGCTGCGCCCACGGATCGCTGTTCGTGCAATGAATGCCGTTATATGAAAATGAATACCCTGCAGAAGTTGCGGGACTGTTTGGTCAACGGCGGACCTGAAATTAAACTCGAGGAATCAGTGAGGGCAGCGGCCGAAATTCCCTTGCGACGGATGCTCGAATGGAGCCGTTAAATTTATTTAAGCAGAACTAATTTATACAGTTATAAGTAAGTATCCTTAGTCGATAATCATTGAATGGCGTAAGTTTATTATTAAACCTATTTGCTATTAGACGGTTTTACAACTTATTGATAAATCATGAAACTCGACCTCAACCCTTCAGAATACGTCTCCAAAGATGCATTCGTCCGTGCCGCTTTAGCGCGTGCCCGTGATCTAGCCTCGGAGTCCTGGGAAGAAACCCATCGCCGCCAGAGTCAGAAGCTGACGAAAGAGATTGATCGTCTTTCGAAACAAGAGCTAGCGCGTCGCCTGCTCCGCTTAATGACCCGCCCAGCCCGCCGTCGTGCCGTCATCGACGAGACAATGCGCAAGCGTGCAGCGGGTATGCGTGACAAAGGTCTTTCCGTCCGCGAGATTGCGACCGAACTCGGCGTCTCGATCCCTTCGGTTTACAACATCACCAAGTGACCGCTTGCCAAGGTGCCGCGCACAGCGTGGCATCTTGGCATGCTGGACTGGGATACGGTTGATTTAAATAAGGCTCCCAAGGGAAGTCCGGTGGCGCGTGGAGGCGTCCTAAATCCTGCGAATCTTTTAAACGCTTACCGTGCGGGTGTTTTCCCGTGGTACAGTGAGGGTCAACCGATTCAATGGTGGTGTCCACATCCGCGGTTTGTACTTTTACCGGAGTCACTCAAGGTGAGCCAGAGTTTGCGTAAGACTGAACGGAAGACGTACTGGGAAACGACAGTCGATCAAGACTTCGAAGCGGTCATGCGCGCATGCGCAGCCACGCTGAGACCGGGACAAGATGGTACCTGGATTACCGAGGCGATGATCCAGGCCTATGTAGAGTTACACCGCCAAGGCCATGCGCACAGCGTGGAAGTGCGCCGCGAGGGTAAACTTATCGGAGGGCTGTATGGGGTTTCCGTAGGAAAGGTCTTTTGCGGAGAATCGATGTTTCACCATAAACCCGATGCCTCGAAAGTTGGCTTCGTCCGACTGATGCAGCGCTTACGTGGCTGCGATTTCGGCCTAGTTGATTGTCAGGTGCCCACGGAGCACCTCGCGTCGCTGGGTGCGATTGCCGTCACACGCAGCGATTTCTTGAGCGCATTAAAGGCCTTGCGGGATGTTAAGCCGGAGGGACTGCCCTGGGCTTCGCCGCTTAGCCCTTTGACTTAATCCAACGCTTGGACTCGCGAGCGTAAATGCGCTCTACGGCTTCGACCATCTGTTGAACAGTACGTCCATCGCTGAAGACGGACGTGCCACAACGAAGGTAAGCTGGTTCGCGCTCAGCCATGAGCTTACGAATAACCGCTTCAGGGTCTTCACCTTGAAGCAAAGGACGGTGCGTGCGATTGCGGGTGCGACGCAGGATAGATTCGGCGGAAGCAAAGAGTGTCACCACCACACCTTTGGCTTTTAGGAGATCCGTCATGCCATCAGGAATCGGCAATCCGCCGCCACACGAAATGATTGCGCCGCTGGCGGGGAGTTTTGATTCCACGACTTCGCGCTCTAATCGACGAAACTCCGCTTCGCCTTTTTCCGCAAAAATTTCGGCAATCGTTTTACGCGTCGACTTTTCGATTAATTCGTCGGTGTCGACAAAAGGTCGATTCCAGCGGTAAGCGAGTACGCGTCCGAGGGTCGATTTACCCGTACCCATGAAACCTGTCAGGATCAGGTTCGGTGTCTCGGGTGCTTTGGGCATGCTGCATCCAATCTAACCGACAGACCGAGGGCAAGCGTCGGTCAACGCACTAGGCCTATGGCTAGCTTGGCACGGGGTGCGAGACGCTCAGGAAGGGTCTTGGCAATGGCCTCAAGGTCAGCACGGTCACTTGCTTTAAAGACACGGGGGACAGCGTCCCAGGCGGCTTCGGTGTTTTCGTTAGCAGGACCTTTTAATAACTCGATCCATCCCGCACGACTTGGTGCGGTGACTGGTAATTGGGAGCGAGCAGCGGCGATGCGCAACCAAGCAGCCTTCACAGGGGCGGACCATTTTTCGTCATAGGCAACCTTGCCGATAGTCTTTACGGGCACGCGCATTAACTGTTCTTCCCATAACATCACTTCAGAACGCTTTTTAGCCGACTGGAGGCGCTCCCAAAGAAGTGGCGCGGCCAAGGCTGGATTCATGCGACGTAGCAAAATGAGCGCACGATCGGATTCGTCGGCTTTGAGTTTGGTATCCTTCGCCATCGCGCGAAGTTGATCGACGGTGAGTCGAGGACGTTCGCCTAAATCGAGTGAGCGCGCAGTATCTGCAAGCGAAGCCATCGTGCCTTGGCCGGCTTGATAAGGAACTTGAGTGACCGGCGCGGAAGTCTGCATCACCGCTGGCTTCTTAGGTTCGGGGGCAAAGCAAAGCTCGGTTTCGAGAAAATAGGTTACCTCAGGATCAGCATTATTTTTGAGGCGCTGACGGAGTTGCTCAAACCACCATGCCTGGGTACCATCATCGGTACGTGTAGGATTGCCGAGGTCGAGGGTTGCCTGATGCACAGCAACCATCGCTGAAAGCCGCGCAGGCGATTTCGGGCCGACGAAAACTGCATCTGCTTGTTTCAGGATGGGTTCATAACGTGCGAGGTCGGCCGCGTGCAGGGCCGGGTTCGCAACACACAAGAGAGCAAAGATAGCGATGTATAGGCGCATACAATTAGAGATTATAAAATGTTCGAATGGCTGGTGTAGTATTTGCAGTCTGCAGAAATTTCGGGTGCGAACTTAAAGCAGCCATGGTTTTCGTAGTTCGGGCGAGTGCAGTCGTTGAGCTTGAGCGTCGCCGACAATTTCTTTACCATCGGCAGAGAGCGTAATCTTTCGTCCAAGCCTGACTGAAAGCGCAGCGAGGCTAACCATTGTGCAACTGTGGTGTGCTTCGGATACGCCGTAACCGAATGGACGACGCTCGCGCACGGCGGCCACAAAATCATCTTCTTGATGTTCGGGCAGAGGGAATTCGCGTGCTTGAATAGCGAGCTCGGGCGGATCCGTACGCATGTCTGCCCAGAGACGACCTTTAGGGCCTTCGATAAATGGACGGGTACCGTGGCCAGGGCAGAGTTCGGATTCGAGAATCACCTTACAGCCATCGCGGTAGGTGAGGGTTGCTGTCTTCCAGACGCCACAAGCTACCGCATCTTGGGGTGGCGCATTGGACTCAGCACTCACTGGGTATTCGCCATCTTTGCCGAGGAAGTATTGTACAGGATCGAGGAAGTGCTGCCCCATGTCGCCTAGGCCACCTTGGTCGAAATTCCAGTAGCCACGGAAAGAACCGTGACAGCGATGAGGGTGATACGGGATGAGTGGTGAGGGGCCGCAGTAAAAATCCCAGTCAAGGTGCGGCGGTACAGGTTGAGGATCTAAGTTAGTCTTCCCGGACCAGGTATTCACTTTCCACTCGATACCGCCGGCTCCAGAAGCGACACGTACAGTTAAAGGCCAACCGAGTACACCACTGGCAACAATACGGCGAATATCGCGAGCGGGACCGATGCCGTAGTAATTTGTGGTATTAAGGCGGAACCAGGTGTTCACACGGAAAGGCACCTTGGCGCGCTGGACAATATCAACCAAAGCAAGCCCCTCGCCGATGGTGCGCGTCAGAGGCTTCTCACCCCAAACAGCTTTACCGGCACGTGCAGCGGCGGCACCGATGGGACCATGCCAGTGTGGGGGTGTGCAGACGTGAACAATATCGGCATCTGCCAGGCCGATCACTTCGCGATAATCTTTAGCGGTGCGCGGGAGTTGTCCGCCATTGGCACCTTTAAGTTCATTGGCACGACCGTTCATCCGATTGGCATCTACATCACAAACGGCAATCCACCGATGCAGCGCGCCCGCGCATGCACCCGTGTGCATGTGCGATATACCTCCACAACCAATGAGCACATGGTTAACGGTTTCGCTGGGTGGAATATAACCGCGACCAAAAACGTGACGCGGAAGAATGGTTAAGCCTGCGCCAAATACGGCAGCTTTGCTAATAAAGTTTCGGCGGGATAAGTCGGACTTCTGCTTGCGGTTAGGCATAAGATATAGACCCTTAAATGATGCGCGTGTTCCGCTGTGTCGAGTCTCAGAGTTCTGCCCCACTCTACTGCTTTCAACAGGCTGATAAAAGCTGGGAATTGCTCGAGCGCGACGGTGTCCGCTTTTTACCAACGGGTAAGAAAGTAAAGCCAAGTCGATTCCTAACGCCGGTAGAGCCGACTGAGGTTTTTGCAATTGGGGTCAATTACGCAGCGCATGCGAAGGAGTTTGGGGTTGCCCCACAAACGTGGCCGACGGTCTTTATGAAGAGCACAGCATCGGTGGTTGCTTCGGGCGAAACCGTCCGCCTGCCGCGTCACCTTCGAAGCGACAAAGTTGATTTTGAAGCTGAGCTTGCGGTGATTGTCGGGCGCGACTTCCGTAATGCGACGACGGAGAACGCCTTGTCGAATGTCCTAGGTTACACATGCGCCAACGACGTTAGCGCCCGTGATTGGCAAAAAGAATGGGGTGGTACGCAGTGGTCGCGCGGAAAATCTTTTGACACCTTTTGCCCACTGGGACCCTGCTTGCTGACGGCCGATGCCGTACCCGATACACAAAACTTGGACATCGAATTCCGCCTCAACGGCGAAGTCATGCAAAAGGCTAACACGTCCGACATGCTATTTAGCGTCGCCCAGATTCTCGTTTTTCTTTCAGGAAGTTCCACCGTGCCTGCTAACTCGGTCATTATCACCGGAAGTCCAGCTGGTGTAGGCATGGGACGTACCCCGCCTCGCTGGCTTAAGCCTGGCGATATGATGGCTACCGAGATTGCGGGCATCGGTATACTTGAGAATCCTGTTGGGGAAGAGCTTTTGAGTTAATTGTCGTTAAGGGCTGGCAGGACCAACCGAGGCTCATTAACTGGTAATGTCCATGTTCGCTTCCCTCTCCGAGCGCCTTACCAAGACCCTCCGTAATCTACGCGGGCTTTCGACCTTAAGTGAGTCAAACCTTGAGCCCGCCCTCGTCGAAGTCCGCGCAGCCCTCATGGCGGCTGATGTACACTTCAAAGTGGCTCGCGATTTTACAGACCGAGTGAAAGTAGCGTGCCTCGGAAAAGACGTCATCGAATCCGTCTCGCCTGCACAAATGGCGGTGAAAGTTATCCAAGAAGAACTCACACGTTTACTGGGAGAAGGCGCACGCAACCTTTCCCCTACCCGCCCACTCCGCATCTTACTCGTTGGTTTGCACGGGTCAGGAAAAACAACCTCGGCCGCAAAACTTGGACGCTACTTACGCACCAAAGAAGGCCTGCAGAAGCCTTACCTGATTGGCGCCGACATCTACCGGCCCGCAGCCATTGATCAGTTAGAAATTTTAGCTAAACAAGAAAGTCTCGGATTTTATTCAGACCGGACATCCAAAGATGCTGCGGAATTAACACACAACTGTTTGACACAAGCTTTGGGTGCAGGCGCCGACTGTGTGATTGTTGATACCGCAGGACGTCTGCAAGCCGACGAAGACCTGATGGCCGAAGTCCGGCGCATCCGAGAAGTCTTCCAGCCGCATGAAGTCTTTTTGGTGGCGGATGCGGCTCTCGGACAACAGGCGGTCGACGTAGCAACAAAGTTCCATGCTGCCACGCCGCTTACGGGCATCATCTTAACGAAACTTGATGGCGATGCTCGTGGTGGAGCGACACTTTCGATGCGTGAAGTTACCGGCGTACCGGTGCGCTTCATGGGTACAGGCGAAAAGTTAACTGACTTTGAGGTCTTCCACCCTGAACGCATGGCTGGGCGCATCTTAGGCATGGGCGATGTCGTGAGCTTAGTCGAACGTGCCCAAGCAACCGTCGACCAAAAGGAAGCTGAGCGCTTGGCAGAGAAAATGCGCAAAGCGGATTTCGATCTCGATGATTTTTTAAGTCAGTTACGACAAATGAAGCAGATGGGACCCTTGGGAGACGTACTCAAAATGATTCCTGGCATGGGATCAGTCCAGGTGGGCGCTCGCGAAGAAAGTATGCTGGGCAAGACAGAGGCGATTTTACTTTCGATGACGCCGCGGGAACGTCGTAAACCTGATTTACTCAACGCCTCACGCCGTGCGCGCATTGCCCGTGGATCGGGAAGCCAGGTCGCCGACGTCAACGGGATGCTCAAGCAGTTTGGCCAAATGCGTGAAATGATGCGCATGATGAAGGGCGGAAAGAGCAAAGAGTTGATGCGTCGTATGGGCCAAATGGGAGGCGGTGGCGGATTCCGTCCGCCGGGTGGTGGACGTTTTGGTCGGTGACTTAGGCTGGCAGAAAAGCCTTAGGCTTCTCATGGTGACAGCATGACTGCACTGAACGGCAAAACTGTCCTGGTCTCTGGCGCCACTTCAGGCCTCGGCAAGTCCCTTGCTTTGCAACTTGCCCAGGCAGGCTGTCGACTCGCGCTCTGTGGACGTAATCCTGAAAAATTAAACGTGTTGGTGGCCGAACTCGCCCTACCGGTCGACCGACTCTTGGCACGTGCCTTTGATTTAACAGATCATAGTGCTGCGGCAAAATTCTCCGAAGAAGCCATCCGAAAATTTGGCAAAGTCGATATCCTCGTAAATAACGCAGGGGCGAATCTAGCCAAAGAACGGATTGAGTCCATCGACCTCAAAGCATTTGCCGCGATGTTGGATTTAAACTGCACAGCGCAACTGGCACTAACCCAACCAATCTGGAAATCGATGACGACAGCTGGCGGTGGACGGATTGTGAATGTGGTCTCTTCGGCTGCCCTCTTTGCCAATACCAGCATCGGTAGTTATACGGCAGCGAAAGGTGCCTTCCAGGCTCTTACAGGGGTTATGCGACGCGAAGGGAGAGCCCACAGCATCCATGTGAGCGCGGTCTACCCGGGCGGCATTGATACGCCTTTTCGAGCACAAGCTCGTCCAGACTACCTAAAGCCTGAAACGGTGGCAGAAGCTATTATCGGACTTTTACGTTTACCAGCCGATGCGGCTGTACACGAACTCGTGCTTCGTCCGCCGATTGAAGATAACTTTGCATGAGCGACACCCTTCTCAAGTCGATTGATACGACGCTCCTGAGTCGTCCGGGTTGGATTTTTGACTGTGATGGCACTTTGGCAGCAACCATGCGCTTGCACCAGCGATCATGGATGCATGCCATTGAACAACAAACGGGGCAGCCCTTTGATTTTGACTGGGAGTTCTTTTGTTCGATGGGAGGGATGTCGACGGAAGATACCTGTACGCGTTTACACGAAAGACACGGGCTAAAACTTGACCCGCGTATCATCCGGTCGCACACGGATGTTTTCCTAGATCACCATTTGGAATCGGGCGTCGAAGCTCGGCCAAATGTTTTACATGTCTTGCACCATGTTCGCGGTAAAGGTGCGCGCACGGCGGTAGCTTCAGGCGGCACACGTCAGCACGTTGGCCGGACTTTGCGTAAACTTAATCTCGAAGCGCACTTCGAGGCCGTAGTGACGTGCGAGGATGTGGTGCGGCAGAAGCCCTACCCTGATATCTTCTTGGAAGCGGCCCGAAGGATTGGACGCGAGCCTGCGCAGTGTGTCGTCATCGAAGACAGTCCACGCGGACGCGAGGCAGCCGAAGCGGCTGGTATGCCCTGCGTGATGGTAGAATCGGCCTAAGCCTGACTTATCCGAGCTTGGCGCAGAATCGAGCGAGCCTTTCAAGGCCCTTCTCGATTATCGCATCGGACGTCGCATAACTCAGGCGAATATAACCTTCAGCGCCGAATGCAGATCCTGGGACGACCGCAACCAATTCTTCTTCTAAAAGACGTGCAGCGAAATCAGCCGAGGACAGACCGAATTTACGAATATTTGGGAAGAGGTAGAAGGCACCTTGAGAGCGGTAACAGGTGAGACCGGGGATTGCATTCAGACCAGCGAGCAATTTTAGACGACGACGATCAAAGGCGACGGCCATCTCAGCGAGTGATGCTTTGGCTTTGTCGGGATGTTGATGCACAGCCAGCGCACCGAACTGGGCGAAGGTCGTCGCATTGGAAGTTGTTTGGCTCTGAAGGTCAGCGACGGCGGCGGAAACTTCTTTGCAGGCAACGAGAGTGCCGAGGCGCCAACCGGTCATGGAATATGTTTTGGCATAACCCGAGACCGTGATCGTTAGGCGAGCAGCTTCAGGCGAGAACGTCGCCGGGCTGCAGGTTGACTGTTCGTCGTAGACCAAGTGTTCGTAAATTTCATCGGAAAGAATCCAGACACCTGCCTTCACGCAGATGGCTACGAGGGCTTCTAGTTCAGCACGGGTGTAAACAGCACCGGTCGGGTTGGACGGGCTATTGATAACCACCATACGCGTCTTAGGGGTTAAGACGGCACGGAGTTGTTCGGGTGTGACCTTGAAACCGGTAGTATCTTCAGCGACGACGAATCGAGGAATACCGCCAGCAAGTTTAACCATCTCAGGATAGCTGACCCAATAAGGAGCAGGGATGACGACCTCGTCGCCCGGACTGATCGTTGCTAAGATAGCGAGGTAGCAGGACATCTTGCCGCCCGGGGA
>DNHH01000130.1:423-593 GCA_003485955.1 Opitutia bacterium | reverse complement strand
AGCAGGACATCTTGCCGCCCGGGGATACGACGACGTTATTTTCGGTGATACCGGTGAAGCCGCGCGCAGTGTAAGCGTCAGCAATGGCCTTACGCAAAGCAGGGATGCCAGGCGTCGGTGCGTACTTCGTCTGACCTTCTGCGAGAGCTTTGGCACAGGCATCTTTAATA
>DNHH01000130.1:0-222 GCA_003485955.1 Opitutia bacterium | reverse complement strand
CAGGCGTATCGAAGTCGGGCTCGCCTGCTCCAAAGCCGCAGACGTCTTTACCAGCTGCCTTCAGCGCCTTGGCCTTCGCATCAACAGCGAGGGTTGGCGAGGGAGCCACATTCTTGGACCAAGTAGAAAGCGCAGGGAGGGTCATTTCAATGCAGAGGCAAATACAGTCCCCGAAGTTGGCAAGGGGCAAAAGTGCTTAGATATCAATCGAGTCGTCTTTTG
>DNHH01000036.1 GCA_003485955.1 Opitutia bacterium | reverse complement strand
CGTGCTCAAGCCGTACGGGTTTTAGGTTATTGGCGCGATCGTGTGCCCAATGTATTGGATCGCCTGGAAGTTGCTGTGAAAGACTCACACCCACGCGTGCGACTTGAAGTGGTCCGCGTCTGCAGTTTCTTCGGGGAAGTGGATGCCCTGCGTGCGCTCCAAATTTCACAATACGTTGTCCAAGATAAAGACGAGTACATCCAGTACTGTCTCCGGGAGACGGCAGTGCAGCTAAGCACATATGATGCGGCAAAGCCGCTGGCAAAAGAGGTACTCGCGTATGTGCGCGAGTCTGCGGAGACCAAGCCTCCCTATTGGTTATCGAATGAGAATCGGGAGCTTTGGGAATTAGGTCGGCAAATTTATTCACGCGACGCGTCGTGCATGACGTGTCACCAGAAAGACGGCAATGGACTTCCGCCCGCATTCCCTCCGCTCAGTGGATCAGAATGGCTCCAGGGTTCAGATGAACGTCTTATTAAGATTGTTCTCAATGGCTTAGCAGGGCCGATTGAAGTTAAGCAGAAGGCGTATAGCCCGGAAACGGGTACACCGCCGATGCCCGCGCTTCGTGAGCTACTGTCTGATCGCGAGATTGCTGCCGTCCTTGTTTACGTCCGTAACGCCTTTGGTAATCGTCTGCCGATTGTTCCTGAAGCCACTGTAGCCAAGGTGCGTGCGCAGACGAAGGACCGTTCGACATTTTGGACGACCGAGGAATTGCTGAAAGCGCATCCGATGCCCGTCCGCAAATCCGGAAAGTAACCTTTAGGCCTTCGCTTCGCCTTCTTCGGCTTCGGAGCCAGGTTTGTCAGCGGCCGCATCTTCATCGGCAACTTTCTTGGCATCGGCGGCTGTTTGAATAACGGGCTGCGCGTGTAGGGTACCGTTGGGCAACTTGGCGACAAAGCCTTGGGCAATGAGGAAGAGAATGTCTGTCGCCACCAACTTGGTTTCTTCTTCGTTGGTTTTGTCGGTTAGAATACGTGCAGCCAACTGACTCGCATTCATGCCTGGCTTTTTATCAAGTTCGGCAAAAATTCGCGTCATGCTTGCGGAGAAAGTTGTGCGGTCGTCGCGACAACGGCGACGGACTCCGCAAACATAGGTGATACCTTTTGATCCGCGCTTATAGAGATGGAAGCCTTCTTTACGGAGGCGACCGCGGATACCATTAGCTGTCGAGAGGGGGAAGAGGCGCTGCTCTTCAATCAGCCAGAGTACGGAGTCGCGCAGAGGGCCTACAGGCATCTCCGCAATGAGACGTCCGGCAAAGCGTACCCAAGGCAGTTCGCGGACGGCGGTTTCGCGTCGGTGTGCGAGCAAGAAAGCTTTAGCAGCGTCCAGTGACTCGAGTTTTTCTGGCTCACCTTCTTGCCGGTCCTTGGGTATGTAGTGAAGTTGGCGAGAGAGGGATTGGATCCAAGCGGCAACCACTTCGGGCTCACGTACCATTTCGATGGACGCTTTGAAGCGGTCGAACGACATCGCACTAAAGTATCGCGAGTGGTGTTCACGGATACGACGCATCCAATCGTGGTGGTTGGGGGCGCCTAAAATTTCGCGCGTCTGGGGACAACGTCCCACCATTTGGAAATTCCCCTTGGGTGCTTCGACTTCAACTTCAGTGGTGTCGAAGAATGTGGCGAGGTGGCGTGATGCGATATGGCTGGTGGCTTCAGCTTCACTGAGGAAAGGCATGCCATCCGGGATGGATTGCCAGAGTTTGGCTTCAGGGTTGACGGGCTTGATGACAATGGAGAGCCGGTCTTCTTTATCTAAGATTAGTTTAGCGACATCGAAGAGCTCGTAGGTGACTTGGCTGTCGCGCATCGCTTTACCCAGGGCTTCGAACTTTGCGTCGTCTGGGTAAAACTCTGCGACCACCACAGGGCGCATGAGTTCGGCTTCCCGCCGTGGAGCTTCGCGTTGTTCTTCGCGGCGACCTTCGCGCCGTGGACCGCTTCGACGATCACCATCAGGGCGTGGGCCACGACGGTCGCCTCCAGGACGCGGGCCGCGCGAGTCACGATCTTCGCGTGAGCTGCGACCACCGCCACCTGCCTTGACGCTCTCGGTTGGACCTGATGTCCATGAGGGGCCAAAGCCAAGCGACGACAGGTCGATTGGGTTATTAGCGGGCTTCTTGGATTCAGGGTCGGGGGACATTGCCCCTTAACTCTTCCCAGCTCTAGCGGCTTGGCAAGCGTGGGGTGGTACGGTTTTTTCTTGCGCAGGGCAAAGCGTATGGCACTTTGCCGCTTCTTCCCACGCTCAGGTGGTGGAATGGCAGACACGCATGCTTGAGGTGCATGTGCCGAAAGGCGTCAGGGTTCAAGTCCCTGCCTGAGCACCACTTTCGACCCGGACTTTGTCCGGGTCGGATTCTTTGGGGAATACGTGCATTCCTGTTTCCTTTCCCCCTCAGCTCGTGCAAGGGTGGGGTATGGAGACTCCAGACAAACTGCACGTCCTCATTCTTGGATCAGGTGGTCGCGAGCACGCATTACTTAAGGCTTGTCTGCGTAGCGCCCGGGTTGCGTCTGTTAAAGTTGCTCCTGGCAATGGTGGCATGGCGCTCGAGGCGGAGTGCCTAGCGTGTAATATCAGTCGTCCCTCCGAGGTTCTCGAACTCGTTCGAAAACTATCCATCGATTTAGTTTTAGTTGGCCCCGAGGTTCCTCTCGCAGCGGGCGTGGTTGATGTCTTGGAAGATGCGGGGGTGCTTGCCTATGGTCCGCGTGCTGCGGGTGCTCAGTTGGAAGCGAGCAAGGTGTTCACTAAAAATTTCTTAGTCCGTCATAAAATTCCCACCGCGGATGCAGCATCCTTCACATCGGTAGCTCCTGCCATGGAGTACCTTGCCCAGCGCCCGTTCCCTGCGGTGTTGAAGGCTTCCGGCCTTGCTGCGGGCAAAGGCGTTGTGATTGCTCAGAATTTAAATGAAGCAGAAATCGCTCTGCGTGAAATGCTTGAGGCCAAGATTTTTGGCACCAGCGGCGACGAGGTGCTCATCGAAGAGTTCATGCAAGGCGAAGAGGCTTCCATCATGCTGATGGTTTGTCGCGAGCAGTATTTGATGCTGCCGCCCAGCCAGGATCATAAGCGGGTAGGCGAGGGTGACACGGGTCCCAATACTGGAGGCATGGGTGCATATTCTCCAACTGGTGTGGTCACTTCAGAAATTGAAACCCGTATTCGCAAAGAAATTATTGAGCCAACGTTACGTGGTTTGATTTCGGACGGCATTGATTATCGCGGCACGCTTTATGTTGGGATTATGGTGACGGATCTCGGGCCACGGGTCGTTGAATTTAACGTGCGTTTCGGCGACCCTGAATGCCAAGTCTTAATGCCCTCCATGGAGACCGACCCTGTGGAGATTATGGAATCGATTGCCCGTGGTACTTTCCGGGCAGCGGATGTCCGACTTCGCCCGGGTGCGACATTAATTGTCGTCTTGGCTGCCCATGGTTACCCGGCGGCGGTCAGGATTGGCGACGCCATCGAACTTCCCTCTCAACTTCCCGAGGGGGTGGATATCCTGCACGGTGGCACCCAGCGACAGCCCAATGGGGCCTTGGTGACCTCGGGCGGGCGGGTCTTGGGCATTGTCGCCCATGGCGCAACCCTCGCCGAGGCAGCGCAAAAGGCATATACGGTGGCACCGCTGGTGCGCTTTGCAGGTTGTCACTACCGCAGGGATATTGGCGCTCGGCAACTTCGTCGTGATGGGGTTGCTTGAACGCTTGAACCCGAGCGGATAGACTCCACGCTTCTGTTTATGCCTGCTGAACGCGACATGGTTGTTCTCGTTTGTTCGGGTAATACCTGCCGTAGTCCCATGGCTGAAGTTTTATTGCGGGCAGCGCTCGCCAAGGAAGGCGGTAAACTGGCACAGCTCCACATCGTTTCAGCGGGCATCGGTGCTTATCCAGGGGATGCCGCTTCTGATAATGCGGTGAAAGCTCTGGCTCGGGTAGGTCTTGATTTATCAAGCCATTGTAGTTGCCCTTTGGATCAGGCGACGGTTGATCGCGCGATTGCGATTTTCGGTATGGCTGCGGGTCATATCGACGCGCTGAAATCGAGATTCAGTAACTTGCCCAAAGTGGTTCAGCGTCTACGCGAACAACTGCCAACGACAGCTGGACGTGATATTCCTGACCCGTTTGGCGGAAATTTAGGGGAATATGAGGCCTGTCGTGATTCCGTGATTGAAGCCATCCCCTCTGTCGTCGCATGCCTTAAGGAGCGATTTGCATGAGCAAGACTTTCTCCATCAGCCTTGGTTCCGATCATGCGGGTCTTGCACTCAAGCAAGCTCTCTTCGCGTACCTACAATCGCGCGGTTACACCGTTCTGGATCGTGGGACCTTTACGGAAGAGTCCTGTGATTACCCAACCTATGCTCAAGCGGTCGCTGCCGACATTCTTTCGGGTCACAGTCACTTTGGCGTATTGGTGTGTTCGACGGGTGTGGGTATCTCGATTGCGGCCAATAAAGTCGCCGGTATTCGCGCGGCCTTGGTTCATAATGTCGAGATGTCTGGGCTTTGCCGTCAGCATAACGATGCCAACGTCATTTGCTTCGGCCGCCGTTATACGTCGCCCGAACTTGCAGCTCAATGCCTTGAGGCTTTCCTGTCTGCAGAATTTGAAGGCGGTCGACATGCACGCCGAATTGGACAAATCGAACCTCTCACTTAATTTCTAAATCCATGACCGCCATTCGTAATACCCCCCTTGCTCAGCTTGACCCTGAAATCGCGAGCGCGATTCAA
>DNHH01000047.1:1024-2587 GCA_003485955.1 Opitutia bacterium | reverse complement strand
TGCCATGACCATAAGTTCGACCCGATCACCACAAAAGAGTTTTACCAGTTCACGGCGTTTTACCGTAACACAAGCATGTCAGCGCTAGATGGTAACAACGGCGAGCATCCTCCTGTCGTACGAATTGTGACGCCTGAAAACAGAGCGCGGCTAGCCGCTATCGAACCTGAATTAGCAGGTGCTCAAAACAATCTAGCGACGGTCATTCGCGAATCAGGAGACAAGGCGAAGGCCTGGGCTCAGCAAAAAGATAAAGGGGTAATTCCAGCCCTGCTTACAATTACTGCAGCCAATAATGAGGCGCTTACTGCAACGACAGCCGCAAAAGTAAACCTCATCGGCAAAGGCTTACCCTTGGTTCCAAATGGTATTGCAGGCGCATCAGCACCTGTAGCCAACGAAGCTATTCATGCGCTTGCCATCAACGAACTACCCCCTTTTGCAGGCAAAACTTACAGTTGGGGTGCGTGGATTTACTGCACCGGTAAAGGCCGCGGAGCACTCTTCTCGCGCATGGATGCGAGTAAAGGTTACCGAGGTATCGATCTCTGGGTCGAAAACGGCAAAGTGGGCGCACATGCGATTGAAAACTGGCCTGATAAAGCAACCCGTCGTTTAACGAATAACATTCTGTCTGTCGGCTGGCACCACGTGATGGCTGTGTGGGACGCCAAATTACCCGTCAAGGAGCGCCTAAAGATATATGTGGATGGTTCGCTCGCGGAAACAGACAGCCATGAAACCGGTGGAGAGACGATTGCCATCGAAGCACCCGTACATATCGGCACACGCACGAATGGCCCAAAAGGACTTGATGCAACCGTGAGCGACGCAAAAGGTATTCTTCTTCAGGATGCCCGCATTTACAATCAGGCACTCACACCTAACCAAGTTCTAGCTACAGCTGTATCAACTCTCACATCTACGCCAAAGACTTCGGCAAACATCAAAGATCGGGATGGGGTCCTTGTCCGAATTTATGCCGAAACGGCTGACCCTGTTGCACAGGCAGCGACAAAGAAAATCGGCAGCCTCACACAAGAGAAGAATAGCCTGACAATGGGATCCGTGGTCAGCCTCGTCATGGACGACATCAAGGGACAACAGGCTTTTGCGCACGTCCTTACACGCGGAGAGTATGCCAACAAGGGTGAGAAGGTTTCCCCCGGTACACCTGCGGCGCTTCATCCCTTCCCGCAAAACGCACCTAACAACCGCCTGGGCCTCGCTCAATGGTTAATGGCGAAGGAGAACCCCCTCGTTGCGCGCGTGACCATGAATCGTCTTTGGTACCAAATCATGGGCAAAGGTATCGTCGAAACAGTCGAAGACCTCGGGATCACCGGTGCCCGCCCAAGTCATCCTGAGCTCTTAGATTGGCTGGCGATTAAATTTACAGAATCTGGATGGGATCATCGTGCAATGGTTCGCTTAATGGTGACGAGTGCAGCTTTCCGACAGTCCGCTGTTTTGACGGCAGAAAAACTCGAGAAGGATCCGGAGAACCGTCTCCTCTCGCGCGGACCACGGCAACGCCTCGATGCAGAAGTCATCCGGGATCAA
>DNHH01000047.1:593-828 GCA_003485955.1 Opitutia bacterium | reverse complement strand
AAGCATTGGCAGCAGCAGGATTGCTCGTCCGTAAAGTCGGAGGCCCCTCTGTTAAGCCCTATCAACCAAAAGACATTTGGGAAACTGTCGCCATGAAAGAATCGAATACCCGCTTCTACAAACAGGATACCGGGGAAGGGCTTTGGCGCCGGTCGATGTATACTTTCTGGAAACGCGCAGCCATGATGCCAAATTTAGAAATCATGAATGCGCCAACGCGCGAAGTCTGCACGGT
>DNHH01000047.1:0-268 GCA_003485955.1 Opitutia bacterium | reverse complement strand
CTCCTAGCACGCTCATTGTCTAAAGAAGAGCGTGTCATTGCTCGGCGCACCCTAGAGACAGCCTTAGCGCGTTTCCGCGCTGACCTTAAATCCGCTGACGCACTGGTTGCGGTTGGCGAAAGTAAGCCCAAAGCAACAGATCGAGCCGAACTTGCTGCTTGGACGATTGTTGCTAGCCAATTGCTCAACCTCGACGAAGCCCTCACTTTATGAAAAATACTTTTGATTTAAACGCGGCGATTAGCCGTCGGCACTTTTTCCGCCGTGC
>DNHH01000016.1:10667-10909 GCA_003485955.1 Opitutia bacterium | reverse complement strand
ATTTTAAGCCATCCACCTGCCCCTTGAGACGAACGGCCTTCAAGGGATGCATGTCTAGAAGCGTTGGGTACCAACCCGTAACTTCGGGCCGGATGAGGAATTTATTCTTATTAAAGACGACAGGCAAAATCGGCGCCCCTGAGATTAACCGGGCTTCGGCTTGCTGGAAAAACTCCAGTCGACGATCACGGTCTGTTTCAGCGGCAGCTTGGCCAATCAACTGATCATACACAGGATCGCTC
>DNHH01000016.1:552-10505 GCA_003485955.1 Opitutia bacterium | reverse complement strand
TTCCGCGGCGGCCTGACCAATCAACTGATCGTACAGCGGATCGCTCCAGCCTGTCTGATTCATTTCATTACCCGTCGTAAACATTTCTAAAAATGTGTTGGGGTCGTTGTAGTCTCCCGTCCATGCCGAGCGAGCAAGCTGGTACTCGCCTTTGTTTAAACTTTGAAGGTACACCTTCCATTCTTGGTTACGCAGGACCACCTCGATGCCCAGCTGCCTTCTCCACATCTCTTGATAGGCTTGGGCTGAAATCATGGAGCCTTCGGAGGTATTATAAAGGTACTCCAAGGTCGGCATGCCACGTCCACCAGGATAACCAGCATCAGCAAGCAACTTCCGGGCAGCTTCGGTATCTTGGCTCCACCGTGTACGACAGGTATAGCCACCGGTGCCAGGAGGGGTGATCCCAAGGGCTGGCTCTTCACCTGCACGCAGAACCTTTTCCGCCATCATCTTTCGATCAAGCGCCATACCTAAGGCCTGACGTACCCGAACATCGCTCAATACTTTCGCGACGGCTGGGTTGTCTTTAACCTGTGTGTTTACGCGAATGAATGACGTGGAAAGGAATGTGTCGAGACGTAGTGCCGTATCCTTCGCCTCAATCAATTTACGAACCTTATAAGGCGGCACTGCGCCAGTGATGTGTAATTCACCACCACGGAATGCCCGCTCTTCTGCAAAGAGGTCGGTCATCGCGCGAAACTCGACTGCATTGAGTGAGACATTAGCAGCATCCCAATACTTCGGATTTTTGCGCACGACAATACGACGAGCAACCTCCCAGGACTCCAAGGTGAAAGGACCATTGGCTACCAGTGACCCTGGCTGGGTCCATCGACTGTTCTGAGTATCAATCGCACCATGCTTGAGAATGGTCGGCGGGTGAACAGGTAACCAGCTATGGTGACAAAGCAGTTGCAAGAAATACGGCGTCTTATGGTCAAGGACCATCACCACCGTGTGGGCATCGGGAGCCTTAAATCCGACTTTGGAAAAGTCTTTGATTTTGCCGTCATAATAATCACGTGCGCCGCTGACAGCAAAAAGCATCCAAGCATATTCGGAGGCGAGACCTGGAGAGAGAATACGCTGATAGCTAAACAGAAAATCTTGCGCGACAACCGGATCGCCATTCGACCAGCGAGCATTGGGACGTAAATGAAAAGTCCATGTACGCCCGTCTGCCGACATCTCCCATTTTTCTGCAATACCCGCAACTGCCTCGAGGGTTTTAGGATCATAAGCCACTAATCCCTCAAAGAGGGCCCCAACGATGCGCGACTCCAACATACCCGTGACAATTTGTGGATCTAAACCTGCAGGCTCGGCAGCATTATTCATAATCAACACGCCAGCTTCTGCCGAAAGCGTGGCGGTATCTTTTTCGGGAGCACACCCCGCCAAAAAGATGAGGGCGGCCAAGAGACATGTACGGAACAGAGGCATGACAAAGCATAAGACGGTAAGTCGGTGGCGGAAAAGGCACAAAACAGTCTACATTTCCTTTCCCCGTGCCATGCCTGACCCTAACGTTAGCCTATGGACCGACCGACAATCCTTTTAACCAACGACGATGGTATTGGCGCAGCCTTCTTCCACACGCTCGCTTTAGCCTGTAAAGAAGAGGGGTTTTATGTCTGGGCGGCAGCGCCTTTGGGTGAGCGTAGCTGGATTGGCCGTGCCTTCAGTCGCCACCGCTCGGTGCAAGTCAATCAGGCGCCTGGACCCGGCGATCAGGCATGGGATATCGATGGAACACCGTCCGATTGCGTCAATATTGCCCTAGGTCATCTTTTGCCCAAGCGACCCGACGTTGTACTCTCCGGGATGAATATCGGCTACAATGCCTCGATGCCCCTTGGCTTAAGTTCAGGTACACTCGCAGGCGCTATCGAGGGTGCTACTTGGGGAATCCCTTCGGCAGCATGCTCATTGGATTTGGACCAAGAAACCTTCGAGGTTATCCGTCACTCCAACCATCTGTGTCCTAAGTCGCTTCAACCAGGCCTGCAGGCTGCCTGTCGCCATGCGGCGAAATTTGCACGCGCGCTCGTGGGAGTTCCCCACAGCGGCATCATGGTACACAATTTAAACTACCCTGCGACAACCCAGGACTCAACCACCGTCGAACAAACCGTCCCTGCTCACTTGCGCTTTGGCACTCTCTTTCAGCCCGGTAACGATGGTTACACCTTCCGCTGGAATGACGGCGAAGAACTGTCCGGGCGCAAAGACACCGATATCGCCGCCCTCGAACGCGGAAGTATCAGCCATAGCGTTCTAGACTTCTCTTCCGTCGGTCATCGTTAAGTACCCGCACTTGCCACCGGCGATTTACTTTCTAAGTTAACAACCATGAACGAGCCTAAGCAGATCCCTTGCTGCTCTCAATGCTCAGAGCCTGCGAGCGTCTTCCTGACGCTCGTCGTGGGTGCACATACACAATCCAAAGCTTTTTGTGCGAAATGCCTACCAGCAGGGATCCTTACTAGCCCGCTACCCGCAACAGCTGCTGGACTAAAATTAGCCATCCCCGCACCCGCCGGACGCGGACGCTGCCCTGCTTGCGGATTCCGCTGGGTCGATTTCGAACGCACCCAACGCATGGGATGTGCGCAGTGTTACACCTCACACGCCCAAGAAGCTGATACTTTAATCGCCCGCAGTCAGCCCGGGATGACACACATCGGACGGCATCCACTAACGCCCGCTCCGACACCACCGATCCATGGACAAGACATGTCGAAAGACAAAACAGGCAAAGGGATTCCAAAAATAAAAATTACCCGGACGCCCACAAAATTGACCTTAGAAGAATTACAAGAAGCCCTACGCGCTGCGGTTGCCAAAGAAGACTACGAAAAAGCAGCGAAGTTGCGTGATAAAATCTCCGCGCAAAACGCTAACTCAAAGTAATCGACTTACTCGCTCGTACTGACGCGCGGGAATTCGATGTCGAAGGCTTTGCCGAGAGGCGGCGCCCCACAGTTGCCAATCTGGCCAACAGCTCGACGGACCAACGTGGCTGCTTTCGACGACGACGGAGCGGAAATAAAACCTGCAAAAGTCACTTGCCCGGAGGCTGAGACAGAAACTTTAACGCCGCACTGAATCGTGCCAAGGTCTTCGCCCTGAGTCGTCACTGTATCAGCCCACGCTTGTCGAAAACGCGCCAAGACTTCGCCTGCGTACATTTGCTGAGCGCTCGCCGTACCCCCGTCACCGCCATTGTCGCCTGTACCTGTCGATCGGCCAAGACTCACGCCAGATACCCCAGCGGCCGTACCCGTACCGCGCCCCGTACCTTTACCATTCAAAAAGTTATCAAGAGATTCTTTGGTGCCGGACGAACGGGCAGTTTTATTACCCGAACCTTTAGGCTGGGTGCTGCCAGCGCTTGAAGAACCACCCGCGTTTTCGGCCTGCTGCTCACGGCGAATCTTCTCTAAATCAATAGGCTTAAAATGGAAGAAGCGCGAACCCGTTGTCTGGCCTTTCGCAACACCTTCTGCGCGACCAACTTCACCCGCCTTGCGCCCTACGATACCATTCAAGTCAACCAGTAACGGATCAACCGCCTCTAGATTGCCAGCTTGTTGCTGGGCACCCCACCAAGAAGCACCGACCAACAGTGCAACGAGTGCACCGTGCACTACGAGCGAACCAATCCAGCCTTTAGATCCATCCGACATCGTTAACGAATCTCGGTATCGATGCCGACTTTGGTGAGACCTTTTGATTTAGCCGCCGAAAAAATATCCATCAGCTTTTGTAGCGTGGTGGTGCCTTCGCCGCGTACACGGACAATCGGCTGGTCGGCTTCAGGAGTCGCCGCAATGGTCGCAAATTCATTTTCAAGTTCGCGCAAAGTTACCGTCTTATTCCCCAAGGTTAACTTGCCGGCAGCATCAATACTAACGATGACGTATTTCTGTTTAGTATCTGTGGACTTACCCGCACCCTGGGTGGCTTTAGGTAAATTAACTTGGGTCGTCTGCTCGAGGACAGGCGTAGAGATCATGAAGATGATCAAAAGACAAAAACACAAATCAAGCATCGGCGTGACGTTCAATTCCGTCATCGCATGCAGGCGGTGTGGTCTGGAAAAACTACGAGCCATAACTTAACGAGCGTCCTCCCATCCAGGGATAGAATCTTCGGGCGGCTCAGCAGGTGTCGACGTTGGGATAGGTGCTGGCGTAGGCGCTGGTGCTACGGGCGTCACCACAGGCGCTTGATAGACAGGCTGTACAATCGCAGGTGCAACAGGTTTTACGGGTGCTGCATAGGCGGGGGCAAGGGCAGCTTGCTGTGCGCGTACCTCAAGGTTCTGACGAACCTCAGCCTCGAGTTCGAGTTCCACGCGGTCTGCCAATGAACTTGCATAGTTTTCAAGCTCGGTGGTCATAATTTTAACCTGTGTGAGTAAGAAGTTGTAACCAAACGTCGCGGGGATGGCGACGAGCAGACCTAGAGTCGTCGTGACCAATGCACCGGAAACACCTGGAGCAAGCATTGAGATAGTGGCCTTTTCTGAGAGTGCACCGAAAGTGATCATAATGCCCCAGACAGTTCCCAGCAGTCCCAAGAAGGGACCACCAGAGACAAGTGAACTTAGCAGCACCATCTTTTCTTCATACTTAACTAGCGTACGGGCAATACCGCGCTGAATGGCATTCTCAACGTGCCCCATACAGAGGGCGATATCTTGTCGCGATGTCATCTTACCTTTGTGGCGCTGGTAAGCGGTTGTCGCTTCGGCGACTAAATACTCGTAGGGACAAAGACCAGCGCTACGCGGAAAATTTAACGAAGTGACTGCGTTTTCATTACGGAGGCGTCCTTCAAATGCATGGTTTCGTCGGCGCACGTCTTGGACGTCACTCCACTTTTGAATCATCGCACCCCATCCAATGAATGAACAGAGAAGGAGAACCGCTGCAATGGCACGACCGGGGGCGTCCATTTGTTCGTAAAACCACGCAATGCCACGCTCGGAGGAAGCAAGGTGGAGACTGAGGCTATGGAAAATCATCGGTATTTCTTTAAGATATGAGTTAGCCGAGGGCGAGACGGAAAGGGCATGTCCTGTTTCATTTCACGGTTTACCCCAGCCCAACTATCAACCATAAAGTCCCCATGCGCCTTCGCATCACCCTCCCTCTACTTGTCGTCGCAGCCCTTCTTTCCGCTCAAGGATTCGAAGACCCTGCCAGCCCAACGGCACCGACCCCCGCCACCCGGACCCTCCCGAAGCCAGGTGAAGCTGACCCTTCAGTCGCTCGTCTAAAGTCGATTTCCTACTTTTATATCGACGTACGTACCACCGAAAACCGTCCCGACGACGCTGAGCTCCGCAACGAACTCCGCGACCTCGCCGAACTGGAACTTCGTCGCGCTGGAGTCACCACAAAAGAACTCCCCGCACTCAATCCCGACGCTTCGACCCCTCAACTCGTCATCGAAATCCGCTTTGACCGTGGCCTCGGACGTTATGCAGGACAGGTTTCCTTGTCTGTACGTGACGATGCAACGATTCGCCGCAATAGTCAGCCGATTGTCGCCGAGACTTACCGTGCCGAACGCAGCGCAGCAGGTACATCTGACACTGTGCTGACTCGCGACATCAAATCCAAGTCCCGCGAGCTCATCGTCGAGATGCTGGAGTTGATGTCAAAGCCCCGCACTCGCTAAGCGATGCCAGTCCATTCTCCTGAGGCCCGCCTTCGCGAGCTAGGCATCGAATTGCCCACCCCACCTGCCTCTGCTGGTGCTTATGTACCTTCCGTACGCACAGGTAATCTGCTCGTGCTGGCAGGAACCCTCCCACTCCGTGACGGAAAAATTGTCTGTGCAGGCAAGGTTGGTAAAGACGTCGACATCACCGCTGCTGCCGAAGGCGCCCGCATTTGCGCACTGAACGCATTGGCGAACGCGCGTGTTGCTTTGGGCTCTTTAGATGCCATCAAACGCGTCGTCATGGTTCAGGGCTACGTCAACGGTATCGATGGCTTTTCGGACAGCCCGAAAGTGCTTAATGGTTGCTCAGAATTTCTCGTCTCTGTTTTTGGTGATGCCGGTAAGCACGCACGTGCAGCCGTGTCCGTTAACGGGTTGCCACTCAACGCAGCCGTCGAAGTTCAGATCACCCTAGAAGTCTGAGGCCACGCTAGCCCTTAGTCTTTAGTCTCTCCCCTCGGACCTAGCCAGTTGAAGAGTGGCGTGGCTGCAAACGTAGTCACAATAGCCATGAGCACGAGTACGGAGAAAAGTAGCGGCCCGACGATTCCTGCGCGCAGACCAATGCCAAGCAGGATGAGCTCCATTAGACCGCGCGCGTTCATCAGCGCACCGATACCGAGAGCCGAACGGTTGTCCATGCCGACCAAGCGCGCTGCGCCCCAGCAAGCAAAACCTTTGCCGAGAACAGAGGCGAGGAGTACGAGGCCGAAAAGTGTCAGGCCTTCTGACGACAAAACCAAGTCGAGACGGGTACTCAGACCCGAGAAGGTGAAGAAGAGTGGTAGCAGAAGCGGCCCAACCACGGGATCTAGTTTTCCACGCAGCCACTCAGTAAGTCGGCCTCGCGGCAGGCAAAGGCCGCAGACGAAGCCGCCGAAGACCGCATGCAGTCCAATCCACTCGCTGAAACCAAGGAAGGCGGCGAGCACTACTGCCGTGAGCAAGACATGGAATGCACCGACGCTACCCATGCGCTCGACCGCATCTGTCAATGGTGCAAGCGTTGCTCGACCGTAGTGGCGTGCAAAGACCGCTAAGGCTAGTGCGCCACTGACCGCCAGGACGACATGTGAGGCGTCACCCGAGAGCGATGAGACAACCAGCGCAAGAAAGCACCAGGCAAAGGCGTCATCGACTGCGCCCGCCGTGATAGCAAGGACACCCATCGGCGTGCCTGACAATCCGCGCTCACGCACAATCCAAACCAACATCGGAAAAGCGGTGATAGCGATAGCCGCCCCCAAGAAGACCACCTGTTGCCAAGAGGAAACATGCGCCGGAAAGACATCCGGGTAATCGGCAAGCCAGCCCGCCAGCGGCCAAGCGAGCAGGAAGGGCACGGCGATACCAGCAAGCGAAACCACACTCGCTGCACGCGTGCGCTGAGCTATCAGCGAGAGATCGAACTCCAAGCCAGTGCAGAAAAGGTAAAGTCCGACGCCCAACTGTGCACCCCATTGCAAAATCTGCAAAGTCTCTGCTGGGAAACACCATGCCTGTAAAGATGGAGCGAACTGGCCAAACGCAGATGGGCCAAGAAAGACCCCTGCCACCATCATGCCGACAACCGATGGCTGCCCTAGTCGCACTGCGAGCCGTCCAAACACATGCGCGACGCAGAGAATGAGTCCATACTCTGCGACAAGGTGAAGGATAAGCTGGGGTAAGCTCATGGGTAGAAGATGTAAGCGGGAAGCAGGAAGGGGCAAGAATGATGGCGCCGTGATTACGCGTCATCGCTCACGCCAGCTGCGCGACCACCCTAGCAGATTGGCGTCGGCCACCTTGACCTTCCTAACTCCCACTTGCCCCTTACTGCCGCGTACCTCGGCTCAGTGACCGTGCGCGTCGTGCGAGTCGTCCTTACCTGCTCCGAGGAATAACAGTGGCAGAATCATTACTCCTGCGACCGATGTTGCGGTAAGCCAGCTCAAGGTCGTACCAGCAGCTATGAAGTAAGGCAGGAAGGATATAAATGAAGCTACCCCCCAGATGCCAACGTGACCAACCGAGAGCCAGAGCGCGCCATGCAAACCTGCATCATTCATACGACGCTGCGTAGCCACCGAAGCATAGCCTCCAAAGAAAATAGCCACGAGTATCAGTAAGAAGATTTGGAAAGGAGCCCAGGTTGCCGATGCGTGGTGGTGGGCTTCTTCAGTTTTTTTCTTACCCACTTCTGTTGCCTCTGCTTTGAGTTTCGCGGTCTCTTCCGCCGACAAAGCTTTGCCAGCCGCTGCCTTCTTGGCCTTCGTCAAGCTTGTGGCATAAGCGGTTTGTGCGGCAACCTCACCTTCGTGGTGCGCGCCGCTCTCTGGAAGTTTAACCGTCATTAAATAATGCGCTCCCCATGCAAAAGCCGAGAAGACTACGCTAAAGAAAACAAGGTTGGCCAAGTAGCCGAGACGACCGAGTGGCTTAGCGAGATTAAGCGAGAAAATCATAGGAAGATGGTCGAACCGTAGATTCTTAGACCTTTCCTGCAAATCCAAACTTGGAAAGTCACCCTAACGGGACGTGATAAACCCATGTCATCAACCCTCCCTCAGACCGTCTTACTCGATTTAGACGGGACTTTGGTCGATAACTTCGTAGCCATTCACCGCTGCGCCAATGACGTAATGCAGATCATGGGGCTACCGGAGCGATCTTTTGCAGAGGTTAAAAAATCTGTGGGAGGAGCTGCTAAAGCCACGATGACGCGTCTGGTCGGAGAAGCCAATGCATCGACAGCCATCCGACTCTACCTCGAGCACTTTCCGACAGTGATGTACGACGGCCTGGAAGTTTATCCTGGTGCACGTGAATTACTGCCCGCACTCAAGAATCGCGGCATCAAAGTCGCCGTACTCACCAACAAGGATCATTCGAACTCGCTCAAACTTCTCGCCCACCTAGGGATGGATAAAGATCTCGACGGTATTTTTGGGACAAATCTTGTACCCTGGAGGAAACCCGAAGCGGCCTTTACCCACCATGCACTTTCGCAACTCAAGATGCCTGCAGGCACTGCATGCTTAGTCGGTGATTCGCCCTTTGATATCGAGACCGCGCGCAATGCCGGCCTCGCCTCCGCCCATGCAGTGACGACAGGCAGCCATACTGCCGAGGAGCTCCTTCCCCACCGGCCAGACACACTGCACCCCGACTTAGCCTCGATGGCACAGGAACTCTGGGGAATTCAGCTATAGTCCCTAGGTAGTTCACTTTTTGACCTCTTTAGTCTTTAGGCTTTGGGCTTTCGGCTTTGCATAAAGGACGTCCAATGGCCGAAACCCCTCGAGAGGAAATTCGCCGGCTACGTGCCGCCGTGGAGCGTCATGAAGAGCTCTACCGCAAGAAGCATGCACCCGAGATCTCTGACTACGAATTCGATCAACTTAAGGACCGCCTGCAGGAACTCGAAGTTGCTCACCCTGAACTTGCTGGACCCGACCTCGGCATTGGCGACGACCGTAGCGAAGGGTTTACGCAGCGCGAACACGTCGAGCCTATGCTCTCGTTGGATAACACGTACGACGACTCTGACTTCAGTGCTTTTATCGAACGTCTCGAAGGACGTCTCTCCGGACAATCCCTGCAATTCGTCGTAGAACCCAAAGTGGACGGCGTCGCCATTTCACTAACTTACGAAAACGGTACTTTCACCCGAGCGGTCACACGCGGGAATGGATTCAAAGGCGATGATGTCACGGCCAACATCGCCCTGATCCGCGAAATCCCCCATAAACTCAAGGGCGCTCCAAAGCTTTTAGAAATTCGCGGAGAGGTTTACATGACGATGGCTGAGTTCAGCCGTCTTAACCAAGAACGCGAAGCAGCTGGCGAGGCACTCTATGCCAATCCGCGCAATCTCGCCGCAGGCACCGTTAAGCTACTCGATAAAGCCGAAGCAAAGAGCCGTCGTCTCAGTGTCGTTTGTTACGGTCTTGGTGCATCAGAGCCCGCAGCCTTTAAGTCACTGACCGACTTCAATGCTCAGCTAAAAACCTGGGGCTTCCCGACATCGGATCTTTTCACGGCGGTTGAAGGTAAGGCCAATGCCTGGAAGGCTATTGAAAAGCTCGACACCGCACGGCGCGAATTGCCCTACCCTACAGACGGTGCCGTTGTGAAAATCAATCGTATCGACCTACAAGAACGCGCGGGCGCCACTAGCAAATTCCCTCATTGGGCCGTCGCCTTCAAGTTCCCGCCCGACCAGGCCG
>DNHH01000016.1:0-291 GCA_003485955.1 Opitutia bacterium | reverse complement strand
CTGTATTGCTTGCAGGATCAACCGTTGCACGTGCGACGTTGCACAATGCTGACGAGATTCTGCGCAAAGATATTCGTGAAGGCGACACTGTGCGTATTCAAAAAGCGGGCGAAATTATTCCACAAGTTTTGGGTGTAGTACTCAAGCGACGTCCCAAAGATTCAAAGCCTTTCGACTTCGAAGGCCGACTCGAAGAACTCGGTCTCGATGCCACCCGCATCAAAGACGAGGCTGCTTATAAATTACGCGCCCCCAGCCGTGAGATGAAGATTCGACGTCTGGTTGACTTCG
>DNHH01000092.1:4292-6051 GCA_003485955.1 Opitutia bacterium | reverse complement strand
CTTGTAGGATCAATGTCGGTTAACACATACTCTCCCTGAACAGTGAAGGCACCAATCTGTGACTTGATGTAGGGATTGTAGCCGCTGATCTTAGAACTCTCACCATTGAGAACAGTGATCGCACCAGCCGCCGATGTGTAGAAGGTCTGACCCCAATTTACGCCGATGGTATGCTTGTTGGCATCGGAGAACTTGTGCGTAAGGGCAATGTTCGCATAGGTACCAAAGTCGTTCACAGACGTCTTTGAGTAACCTTGGCGAGCATCGACAAACGAGAATCCGTAATCGAGGGTGTCTTCAGTTGAGAGAGTTGCTTTGTCTGAGTAGTGCAGACCAACGTGGCGGGCACCAAAGCCAATGCGACGGCCGTTTTCAGACTCAGCCCAATAACGGGTGACCATAGAGCGCTCAACGGTGTAGAGCTTCGAGGAAGAAGTGTTTTCTTCGAGACCCCACTGAACTTTTTGGTAACCAAGGGTGATATTTCCCAAGCTAGACTCGGAAGTGACAATCGCCTTATCGAGCGTTTTATCGGTATCGTTCTCGGCGAAGTTGTTCACGATCTCTCCGGAGAAACCAGAGCCCATGTCGGCTTTGAATCCGAGGTAAAGGCGACGCATCAAGAATGTGCGAGTAGGCGATGCTTCTCCAGCATTCGTGGCGCCTGTCTGCTCATAAGCGATGTCCTCATACTGTGTTTGCATGCGGCCAGAGAAAGTAAGGCGCTTGAGAGCCTCTTCCTTGGCAAAAATTTCGTCTAAGCCAGCAGCTTGCGAAGCTTTCTTGGCCTTATCCATAGCTGCGGCGCGCTCTTCGGCGGAGACGACGCCTTTTTTAACGAGAAGATCGAGGACCTCCTTGTCGCCAGCGTAAGCGGAGACTGCCATGGAGGCGGCCGCCGCGAGGGTGAGGGTCTTTAGGGTAGTGTTCATGGGTATAGTTACCCCAACACTATCGCAGTCGATTGTTACGGTTTGATGGAGACCGTGTTAAGAAGAGGCTTCAGGGCCTAAAGACCTAGCCCTCTTATAATAGGCTCTAAGCCCTCTCGAACGTCTGAATATAGGGGTTTCCAGCCTAATCCCGCACGAATACGGGTAGACTGAACCAGGCGATTGGGTTGCACCCGAGAACTTCTTTGGGCGCGAGGGCCAGCCGGTGCGGATGCATCAAAGACCGGCGAAGCCCCGCCGATTCGCTTACATATCCACCGGGCTAAATCCTCTTTGGTCAAAGGATGTCCATCGGTTACATTCAACACGTCCTGCCCAATCGGAGCGACACAGGCAGCCAAGACGGCCTCCGCTGCGTCATCGCGGTGTAAATAATTAATCCAATGATCAACACGGCCGCCGACGGTACGCTCACCGCGACGTAATTGATCTAGTAGATAATGACGACCAGGTCCATAAAGCCCACCGAGACGTAAAACGACACGCAGCGGAACAGTGCTTTGCAAAATCGCCTGCTCCCCAGCCACGAGTTGATCCGACGGGCCATCACCGCCGGCCGGCGACGTCTCATCAACCTCGCCGTCTTGACGATAAACACCCGTTGAACTGGTTAATACTAAAGCTCTTACCCCTACCCGCTCAGCCCAGCGGGCAATACGCGCAGGACCTTCCGCATAAGCTGCACGGTAAGCATCATCGCCGCCACCACCCGCACTCAACGCGTAAACAACCGCATCAAAAGATTTTCCTAAGACATCAAGGTCGTCTTTTAAAATATCCAATGAAACCGTATCGAGGCCTTCTGC
>DNHH01000092.1:3406-4121 GCA_003485955.1 Opitutia bacterium | reverse complement strand
ATCGAGGCCTTCTGCCCTTAATCGCTCACAAGACGATTCGGAGCGAACCACCCCAACCGCCTGCCAGCCTGCAGGTGCGGCCCGGCGACAAACCTCTGCGCCAACATAACCACAACCTAAAACAAGCAGTCGTCGGTTCATGGCTTTAAATACGCGAGCACCCAGTCGACAGGCGTTGAGCCAGGCTTGGCAGATAAAATTGTGTACAAGGCTTTCGCATCCTTGCTAGCCGCGGCTCCAATTTCGCCGTCTTGCAAGCAGACCTTAAGGCGATCGGCTAACGCCTCTGGCTCACAATCTGACTGAAGGTATTCAGGCCAAGCTTCCCGCTGCAGAAGTAAATTTGCCATGCCGAGGTGTTCTACCTTTCCGCGAATCATCCGACGTCCCCAGGCCCATGTCAGCGGATTGGCTCGATAGACGACTGCACCCGGAATTCCGGCAAGGGCTACTGTAAGCGACATCGTACCTGAACTTACCAATGCAGCTGAAGCGACTATCGGCCCTTCGTTCACTGGCCGCAAATCTACGCCTTTTGCCAATTGACCATACTCAGCACAAAGTCGGTAAAGTTCCGCATGAACAGCTCCGCCTGTATGTAAAACCACTGCACGTCGCGTTGGATCAATTTTCCGGTGCAAAGCAAAGGCCTCCAGTAAAGCAGGGAAAATTTTTTGGACTGGCTTGGGGCGACTTCCTGGCAAGAGCAATATAG
>DNHH01000092.1:979-3246 GCA_003485955.1 Opitutia bacterium | reverse complement strand
CTTCCTGGCAAGAGCAATATAGGCCCGTTAATATCGTAACTGAGACCCGTCTCATGCCCGGGTTGCACAAAAGGATGACCCACAAACTTTGCCTCTAAAGTTGTGTCCGCGTAACATGCTGGCTCGAACGGGAAAATGGTGCCGACGGAATCGAGCGAACGGGCCATTGAAAAACGGCGTCGCGGCTTCCAGGCCCAAATCTGCGGACTCACATACTGCAAAACAACAGTTTCGCCGCCGCCCGCACGCGACAAACCAGCCTTCCGTAGTGCGTCAGCGAGTCGGAGATTAAAGCCCGGGTAGTCGACCAAGAGAACAACCTTGGGCTTCCACTGAATGGCCCACGATGCGATGCGTGCAAAAAGTTTCCGATAAAATGGGTAAGCTGTGAGCACTTCCACAAGGCCCACCGCTGAGAAACTCGTCATATCCAATAAAAGCTGTGCTCCGGCGTCGCGCAAAGCAGGCCCGCCCAAGGCCACAACTCGCAATGTAGGATCTTTAGCGCGCAAATCTTTTACCACCTGGGCAGCATGCTGATCTCCAGAATGCTCTCCCGCAATTACCAGAACATCTACGGCTCCTGCCCGTGGGCGATCAAAAGTCTTTGGGAGTTCAGGAAAGGCTTTCATCGCCGAGTGAGGCCAGGACGAATTTGGTCTGTAATCCGAATAGCAACTTCGAGAGCGGTACGGCCCAAAGCAGCACCAACCTTGGGGTCGCGACGGTCGCGCACACAACCAACAAACGATGCGAGTTCAATTGCCAGCGGTTCACCTTTTTCAATCGGGAGATCTTCCTTCGCAAAACCGCCTTCCGCCGCTGGGTCGACACGCACGACGTGCCCCTTCTGCCCCATGAAATCAATCGAGAGATACCCGCCAGGTTGAAAAACGCGGATCTCGCGATTCTTCTTCAAGGAGACGCGGCTGGCACTCAGGTTGGCAACACAGCCATTGGCAAACTGCAGCCGAGCGTTCGCAATATCTTCAGTCTTCGTGAGCACGGAAACGCCTACGGCGTCGATGCGCTCAACAGGCGAGCGCACAAGTTGTAAGACGACACCAATGTCGTGAATCATTAAATCAAGAACGACACCAACTTCTGTTCCGCGCGGTGTAAATGGCGCTAATCGTTCTGTGGTAATGTAACGCGCATCGGTCACTGCTTTTTCCAAATGCGCCATCACGGGATTGTAATGCTCAATATGACCAACTTGCACAATACGCCCTGCCTTGGTCGCAGCGGCCAAGATTTTTTCGGCCTCAGCCAGTGAAGCACAGAGAGGTTTCTCGACGAGAAGGTCGACGCCACGTTCAAGCAAAGGCACGGCAACAGCCGCATGGTGGTCAGTTGGCACAACCACACTGACAGCATCACAACCCGCCGCTAAATCATCCAGCGAGGTAAACCGCTTACAGCTGAAACGTGCACAGATTTCTGCCGCACGCTCATCATTGGCTTCGAGAATACCCGCCAACGTGGCACCGGGAAGGGCAGCGTAGATGCGCGCATGGTGCTGGCCGAGCGAACCCGTGCCAACAACACCGCAGCGAATGAGCGACGGGGACATGGCGAAAGAATCCCCTTTAGTCCTGCTCTCGGCAATCCGATTTAGCGTTAGACGGGAGTGGCCACGAGACTTAGTTTGTCGCCGTTTTTAGAGACTTTCACCACCGAACCATCAGGGACTTCGCCTGCTAAAATCATTCGAGCAAGCGGGGTCTCTACTTCACGCTGTAAGGTACGACGCAAAGGACGTGCACCATAAACCGGGTCGAAGCCTTTATCGGCAATCCAACTGAGCGCCTTATCATCCAAATCAATCCGAATTCGACGACCCTCAAGGCGCCGATTGAGACTCGAGAGTAGAAGCTTCGCAATGGAAGCCACCTCGGCTTCGCCCAGTGGACAGAACATGACAATCTCATCGAGACGATTTAAGAATTCGGGACGGAAAGCCGCGCGCACTTCAACCAAGACTGATTCTCGAATGGATTCCGTAATTCCGTCGACAGCATGTTCTGCCAGCAATCGTCCACCTAAGTTAGACGTTAAGATGAAGACTGCATTACGACAATCAACTGTGCGACCTTGAGAGTCTGTCAGACGGCCATCATCCAATACCTGCAGGAGCGTATTAAATACATCGGGGTGTGCTTTCTCGACTTCGTCGAGCAACACCACGGCGTAAGGCTTGCGGCGGAGTGCTTCGGTGAGCTGACCGCCATCTTCGTGCCCAACATAACCTGGAGGCGCACCGATCA
>DNHH01000092.1:438-812 GCA_003485955.1 Opitutia bacterium | reverse complement strand
CATAACCTGGAGGCGCACCGATCAATCGCGAGACCGCGTGCTTCTCCATATACTCAGACATATCGATACGGATAAGCGCAGATTCATCGTCAAAAAGTTGTCGTGCGAGTGCTTTGGCTAACTCTGTCTTGCCCACGCCCGTCGGTCCTAGAAACAGAAAGGAACCCGCTGGCCGGCGCGGATCTTGTACGCCAGCACGTGCGCGCTGCACGGCCTCTGATACGACGCGCACAGCCTCTTCCTGGCCGACGACTTGTGTCCGCAAAGCGTCTTCAAGACCGAGCAACTTGTGGCGCTCGCTCTCTAAGAGTTTAGAAACAGGAACACCCGTCCACCGTGAAACAACTTCGGCAATATCATCTGGACCTACAGAT
>DNHH01000092.1:0-252 GCA_003485955.1 Opitutia bacterium | reverse complement strand
ATCTGGACCTACAGATTCTCTAAATAATCCACCCGCCGCACCTGCCACTTTTTCTAAAGCAGCTAAATCAGTTTCAAGCTGAGGAATGGTGCCGTGCTTAAGTTTAGCCATGAGCTCGAGATCATAACCACGTTCGGCTTTCGATAAATCTTGGCGGGCAGCATCAAGCTTACCACGTGCTGCACGTACAGCCGTGACCGCTCCCTTATCTGCATCCCACCTTGCCCGAAGAGATTTCTGAGCTTCCCGAGA
>DNHH01000104.1 GCA_003485955.1 Opitutia bacterium | reverse complement strand
TGTAAGCGTGCACGGTGGTCATCAGACCTTCAACGATGCCGAAGCCTTCTTTAAGCAATACGTGGACAAGCGGCGCCAAGCAGTTGGTTGTGCAAGAGGCGTTCGAAATGATGTGGTGCTTGGTAGCGTCGTACTTGTCGTCGTTCACGCCAATAACGACAGTGATGTCTTCATCTTTTGCAGGCGCGGAAATGATGACCTTCTTGGCGCCGGCTTCGAGGTGACCTTTAGCTTTCGCAGCTTCCGTAAAGAGACCGGTGGACTCGATGACGACCTGAACACCCAAGGAACCCCAAGGAAGTTCCGCTGGAGTCTTCGCTGAGACCACTTTGATTTCATGGCCGTTAACCACGAGGACATCGTCTTCAAGTTTATCGGGAGATGATTTCTTCGAAGTGACGGTGCCGTTGAAGCGACCCTGGGTAGAGTCGTACTTCAGAAGGTAGGCAAGGTTATCGGCCGGAACAATATCACCGACGGCCACGACATTAAACTTCGTGCCAAGGTGGCCCTGTTCGACGAGGGCACGGAATACGAGACGGCCGATGCGACCGAATCCATTAATTGCGACATTGATAGCCATGTTGGTGAAAGAACCAGCAAAGCCCCCACGAGGCCAGAAAGGCAAGCGGAGAAAAAACTGCTTTAGCGCGACCAGACCCCACAACCCAGTGACGGCAGCCAAAGACGGCCTGCTTTAAGCATAGGAGCGGGGCCTGGGGCATGCAGGCAGTCAGGCCGTGGCGAGACCACAACTTGGCTCCAAACCCCTTCAGGGGCGACAATTTCGACCGCCCAAGGGTGTGGATTGGTCGCGACTAAGAGCCTATGCGGGCCCACCGCACCATCGGCATTCAACTCCGCCGCAAAAGCCTCGGTGCCCTCGGCGAAGGATGGGTTCATCCACCCAGGCGAAACGGCAGTAGCCGAGCGTAAGACGCGCCCGATGTCTGATAGCCGCAACTGAATGAGCGTAGCCACAAAAGCATGCTCGGATGCGTAGCGCGTGAGGCGCTCTGAACTCAGGGCATTCAGTTCGGGGTTTCGCCAAGTGTTACCAACCCCGCGCTTACTCGAAAGAAAATCCTGACCTGCTGCGAGCATAGGAATGCCGACAGACGTCAAAAGTAAGACATGCATCAAGCGCGTTCGCAGAATGTCTTCGGGAAGTGGGTCGCTGCCGTCATGACTTGGTTGTGCCGTGATACGATCGAGCCATGCATGGTCGTCGTGCGATTGAGCATAACGTACACGTGCGGCTGGACGAATCCCGCAACCTGCCATCTGGTGGAGTAAATCTGTTACACGTGCATGCCCGCGCACATAAGCCGGAAGAAACTCACGGAAGGCATCATCCCAGCTCGACCAAGTTGTGTGATCTAAATCACGTGCGATGTGGCCGCGAAAACTCCAAGGTTCGGCAATCAAGATTTTATGTGGGGCCCGCGCGCGAACTTCGGCTTCAACTTCGCGCAAAACTGGTGCGCCCAGAAGTTCCGCGAGGTCCAATCGAACGCCGTCTACGCCTAGATTCGTCAGCCAATACAAAATAGAGTCCACAACCAATCGCGTGCCCATCGGTGATTCCGCCCGGA
This sequence comes from Opitutia bacterium, assembly GCA_003485955.1. Lineage (GTDB taxonomy): Bacteria > Verrucomicrobiota > Verrucomicrobiia > Opitutales > UBA953 > UBA8828. Next base: position 2,131 of record DNHH01000104.1, on the reverse strand, counting down.
AATCATTTCCGCAACCACTAAAATTATTTAAGGCGCCAGTTGCATCTTTACGGAACCAATAATCTGCATCCAGCGCGTGAAACGTATTGGGCGAACCAAAATGATTGAGAACCAAATCCATGACCACGGCGATACCCGCAGAATGACAGGCGGCTACTAATTCTTTGAAATCTTCCGTTGCCGAAGAACCATCCGCTGCATGGGCATAAGCGCTGGCAGGAGCAAAAGCGGAAATTGGCATATACCCCCAATGGTATTCGCTCGTATCCGGACTGCGTTCATAATCCGTGCATGGCAAAAGCTCGAGCGCGTTGACGCCTAACGAACGAAGGTATTTCCCATCTTCCCGAATCCATTGAGCGAGCTCACGGAAGCCTGACTTTTTTGAATCGCCTTTAAGTGCTAACAAGTCGCGCAGATGTGCTTCGATAATTACTAAGTCTTCGGCTGCAGGAGGAGTGAAACTATCGCGATAGGGAATGTCATCAGCAGCACCGGAAACATAAGCTACGCGGGTCTCACCGATGGTACCGAGTCGACGTGCCCAAGGGTCAATCAGCGGGGACGCGTCGGCGCCTTTGGTTAAAGAATACATCGCGCCGGTTAAATCGTGCTCAACCGTTCCAACCCAAGCGCCCTGCCCTTCTGGCTTTAAGGATAGTTGACCCGTTGTTGGTACAGGCGTTTTCGGCAGAGACCAGTGTACCGAAAGCGAAGGCGCACTCGGGGCGAAGACACGAAAGGTTGTGCGACCATCCACCGAGAGAGCCCCGAATCGGCCCGGGGGTTGGCAATGGTCAAACGGCCCGCAGTTTAGAATATCGCACGACTCTGAATTCACGCCTTCTTCCCAGATCAAACGGGTTTGACCAGAGAATGAATCTAAACCTGTTGCAACAAAGCGGAAGACGTGCCGACCTGTGCGAGCGCTATCCACGAGCAAGTTGCGGTGTCCGCGCCAATCACGTCGGATGTTATCAGCATCATGCGGCGGCTCAATCCAACGTCCATCTAGCTGGCGAAACTTAAAAGGAACTTGGCCACTACGCGGAAGAATTTCTGCCAAAGGGACGACTAAGACAAAACCATCGACGCCCGCGACACAGGCTGCACGCAATATCCAGCGTTCGGCATCGGCCACTTCACCCCAAGCATTGAAAGGTCCGACCACGCGGGCTTGGCCTTCGGCTAAATCAGGAACGAGGACTTTCCATAAAAAGAAATGTACTTCATCCCCTTGAATCCAATGGCCAGCACGCAAAGCCTGTAGGCGTGGGTCTGCGGGTTCGAGTCGTGTGAGAGCAGCGGGCTCATTGAGACGAAGCGGAGGTAGGCCAGGACTTATCCAATCGCGGGCGAGTGCGACAAGACCCGTTGTCAGGGTCTCCCACCGAGCGCTCGCCAACTGATTAGGCATAGAAAGCAGTGAGCGGGTAGTTAATGAAGAAGGAAAGGCGAAAGGAAGCCTGTGTCACCTTGCGCTTGGCTTAAGAGGTGTACACGCTTCACGTCATGCGCATTGAGGTGCTTACCAGTGAATGGACGGGGTATCGACTACTCGACTCGGGTTCGGGTCGAAAGTTAGAGGACTTCGCCGGAGTACGCGTCATCCGTAGTGAACCCAAAGCATGGTGGAAGCCTACCTTACCTGAAGCGGAATGGAGGAAGGCTGTAGGTACGCATGAAGACTCCGGGCGCGAAGGACATTGGAGGCTATCTTCGGGAGCGCCGAAAGAGTGGGAAGCAAAACTCGACTCCCTTCGCTTTCAATTGAAGTTCATGGATAACTCCAAGCAGGTGGGGATTTTTCCTGAACAATCTCCACACTGGGATTGGCTTTCAAAACAAACAGCGGACCCAGCCAATCGCCCAAAGCTTTTGAATCTTTTTGGTTATACGGGCGCAGCCTCTTTGGTCGCAGCGAAGGCAGGCTGGGCGGTTGCGCATGTCGACGCATCGAAACCAGCCGTTGCCTGGGGCCGACGCAATCAAGAGCTCTCCAAGCTCAGCGATGCACCCATTCGCTGGATTCTCGAAGATGCGCCGACTTTTGTGGCGCGAGAAGCTAAACGCGGAAACACCTACGATGCGATCCTGCTTGATCCGCCAGCCTTTGGACGCGGCCCCAATG
>DNHH01000001.1:25809-26074 GCA_003485955.1 Opitutia bacterium | reverse complement strand
TAGGTCGTGGGTTCGAATCCCTCCCCGTCCACCACTTTTACTAACAACATATGAAAAAGAAGCACACCCTCTCCGCCGTTGTCGAAAATAAGTTCGGCGTATTAGCACGCGTTGCAGGCATGCTCTCGGGTCGCGGCTTCAATATTGAGACGCTCAATGTCGGGCCGACGCATGATGCAGGGTATTCACGCATCACCGCTACCGTGGTCGCCGACGAAGCTGCCCTCGATCGTTGCGTGAAAGCTTTAGATAAATTGGTGAACGT
>DNHH01000001.1:25257-25592 GCA_003485955.1 Opitutia bacterium | reverse complement strand
GGTCGACCACGTCGCCCGCGAACTCGTTTTAGTGAAAGTCAAAGCGAGCAAAGTGACGCGTTCGGAGATCATTGAAATCGCTGGCCTCTTCCGCGCGAAGATTGTGGATGTCGCGACCGATGCCGTTGTCATTGAGTTCACTGGCAACGAGAGCAAGATCTCAGCGTTCCTTGCCTTGATTTCACCTTTCGGCATTGTCGAAACAGCGCGCACTGGCACGGTCGCACTCGCTCGCGGCAAAAAGAAGGCCTAAGCGGATAACTCGGCACCGGTATCGTGTCGCTCAAGTCCTTAGTCTTCAGTCCTTCGCCCTTAGTCCTTAGTCCTTAGTCCTT
>DNHH01000001.1:24799-25246 GCA_003485955.1 Opitutia bacterium | reverse complement strand
CCCGCTTGCTCCTTTCTTCTCCGCGTCAGCGGCCCGTTCCGCTTCTTCTTAAGTCGTAGTGAGGCCATTGGCCGAACGCCGTCGTAAGCTCGCCCTGCGAGCTGCCGTCGTAGGGCGCTTGCGCCCGCCGTCTTAGGCGATGCAGTTCGCGCCGTCCCTGTCTCTCCTTTAGTCCTTCGTCTTTAGTCTTTAGTCTTTAGTCTCCAGTCACCCTCCTCGTTCTTACGCCGACAGACCGCGCGAGCGACGAAGCCAGCGCTCGGCTGGACCGAAGATGGCAAGATCGGCGAGGAGGCCGACAAGCATCACCATGCCCATGACGCCAACGACCTGCTCCATACGCAGCAACTCGCGACCATCATGGAGCATCGAGCCAAGTCCGTAGCCGCTGAGAATAACAACGAAGATTTCTGCCGCCATGAGCGAACGCCAAGCGAAGGCCCAGCC
>DNHH01000001.1:16459-24539 GCA_003485955.1 Opitutia bacterium | reverse complement strand
GCACGCACATAAAGAGGCGGCACAGCGAGGACGGATTCCTGCACCGCGAGCACTACAGACCAAACTGTGCCCATGACGGTGACGAAGAGAATAGCGGACTCTTCCTGACCAAACCAGAGAATGGCGAGAGGCACCCAACAGACGGATGGGAGTGTCTGAAGTCCAAGCGCAAGCATGCCGAGGGTATCACGCACAACGCGTACACGTGCACAGAGCGCACCGAGCGGGATACCAATAGCAGCACCAATAAGGAAACCTGCACCGAGGCGCTTAAGTGTAACAAGCGTGGCGGAGATCAAAGAACCATCAAGCAGTGCACCCCAAATCCATCGTCCAATGGCTGAGGGCGTGGGAAGAAAAGGCGAACCAGGGGCGTAGTGCGCAACCAGTAACTCCCAGAGACCAAGCAAGACGGTGAGTGCAAGCAAAGGGGCGATGGCACGACGTGGGCTCATGCGACGGACTCGCTCGTAGCGAGGTGGGTGGCGAGGGCGGCGGTAACCTCGGCAGCAAGGTTAGCGAGGGCAGGATCGTTGATGCGACGAGGACGCGGAAGGTTGATGTCGAAGACTTGGCGGACGCGTCCTGGGTTGGGCGAGAGCAGCACAACGCGATCGCCGAGACAGACGGCTTCGCGAATATTATGCGTGACGAGTACGATGGTTTTTCGGCGCTGGGTGAAGATGCGCTGAATATCTCCATAGAGCTGATCGCGCGTGAGTGCATCGAGGGAGGAAAACGGTTCGTCCATCAACAGCACACGGGGGTTAGGCGCGAGGCAACGTGCAAGCGCAACGCGTTGGCGCATACCACCGGAGAGCTCATGGGGGCGTGCACGCTCGCGATCAGCAAGGCCGACGAGGTCAAGGTAGTAGCGCGCAACCTCGAGACACTCGGCCTCGGTTAGGTTGGACTTTAGACGAAGTCCAAAGAGTACGTTGTCGAGGACGTTGAGCCACGGGAAGAGCGCATCCTGCTGGAACATTACCATGCGATCACGCCCCGGCGTACGCACAGGTTCACCATCGAGGAGCATGCTGCCAGCGTCCGCCTGCTCGAGTCCCGCGATGAGCGAGAGGAGCGTCGACTTGCCGCAGCCCGAGGGTCCGACCAGGCAGACAAACTCACCTTGGCGGACATTGAGGTCGATACCTTCGAGGGCTGTGACCTGCCCTGCCCCGCCGTTAAAGCTTTTGGTTACGCCGTGAAGGGCGAGTTGGACGGTATTCTCAGCGGACTGGGTCATCGACAAGGTTCTCAAGAAGGGGCTCGACGGAGATAGTGCTAGGAAGAATGCCCACGTCGACGCTATCGCGCAAGGATTGCTCGAGAGCAGCGGCAATATTTCGACGACGGGTAGCAGCATCGGTAACAGGCGCAATTAATCGAATACGGCCGAGCGCATTACGAATCATGGCTTCGTCGGATGCGGCCGACTTTGTCTCAGCGGCGAGGCCCGCACGCACAAGACGCACCTGAAGTTCGGGTTCTGCGACGAGACGGTCTCGAAGCGCTAAAGTTGCTCGGGTGAAAGCAATAATTGCATCTCGACGAGATGATTGCGCCAACGACTTTGAGGATGCAGCCAGAACGGTCACAAAGGAATCAGGACGCTCGACCAAAATCTCGCCACCGAACTCTGAGGTCAGGCGACTCACCCACGGCTCCACCGTCCAAGCGGCATCAACCTCACCCTTCGCAAAAAGCAGCACGAGCTCGGGATTGGCCATCGGCAGCACGGAGGCATCACTCCCAGGACCTCTCTTTATACCCAGGCCACCTGACTTTAGCCAGACACGCGCATCGATGTCTTGAGTATTACCCAGCTGAGGCGTCGCAATGCGACGTCCACGAAAATCTGCGGGTGCCTTAAGTCCGAGGCCTTTCCGTACCACAAGTGCGTTACCACCTTGCGCGATCGGCGCAAGCAACCTGAGACCTTCGCCACGCGTGCGTACGTAACCCGTGAGTAGCGGAGAGGGACCGATAAACGTTACATCAATCGAGCCCGCAAAGAGTGCTTCGACCGCCGAAGGACCTGCATTGTAAGCACGCCACTCAATCTGCACACCAGCGGGTAAGCGCGAGGCATACCATGCTTGCCCTTCGCGTTCGAGTTGTCGGGCAGCCAGAGCCGGGGCATGTGTTAAGTTCGGGAAAAACCCGACGCGTAAGGTGACCGGCTCAGCCGCACCCACGGCAGTCGCCAAAAAAAGCATGAGATGACGCACGTTGGTCATACCTCCAGTTATGTTCGCGGACAGCAGCTTGCAAGTCTTTATCATTTAATCATTACCAAAGAATACATATATAGACTAAACTATTGATATCCAAGTAAATATGAAATTATAAGCCAACTATTCGCAACAATGATACCGAATGTGGCTATCCAACCAAGGGTAGATATCCAGCGCGGAGCAACGAGCTCCCTCATGAGGGAAACGTCGGCAGTCGCACGCACAAGGGGCCAGCAGGCGAAGCCGAGTTGAAGGGAAAGGATAAGTTGGCTCCACAGGAGCAAGTCACCGACCGATCCTTCGCCGGCGAAGGCGATGACGGCGATTGCAGGAACAAGCGCAAGGAGTCGAGTAGCGAGGCGCACATGCCAAGAGTTGGCGCGGAAGCCGAGAAAACCCTCGGTTACAATTTGGCCGGCAAGCGTGCCAGTGATGGTTGAGTTCTGACCAGAGGCGAGGAGCGCAACTGCGAAGAGCGTGCTCGCGAGCGCGGTGCCAAGAGCGCCCTCGAGGAGTTGAGAGGCTTCACGAATATCGCCAACAGGTGGCTGACCGGGGGCATGAAAGAGAGTGGCACTAAGAACAAGAAGTCCGGCATTCACAAAGAATGCAAAGCCGAGGGCCGCAGTGCAGTCAAAGGTGCCAAAACGGATAGACTCGCGACGCATTGCGTTGTCGCCCTGGGCGCGTGGACGAAGCAAAGCGGAGTGAAGGTAGAGATTGTGCGGCATCACAGTCGCGCCGAGTAAACCGAGTGCAATAAAGAGCATACCTGGGTCCCGCAGAAGCTGGGTCGTGGGCACGAAACCGCCCGCGACTGCGGCTAGATCAGGTTTGGCGAGTAAGAGCTCATAAGTGAGACAGCCTGCGATGGTCAGAATAAGCGTAAGCACAAGTGACTCTAGCCACCGCATGCCTAGACGTTCGAGGGCAAGGAGTAAGAGGACATCGAGTGCGGTGATGACTGCACCCCAGAGAAGCGGGATACCGAAAAGAAGTTGTAGCGCGATGGCAGAGCCGAGCAACTCAGCGAGGTCCATCGCAACAATCGCTAGCTGTGCAGAAATCCAGAGGAAGCGTCGGACTACCGGAGGATAGCGATCTCGGCAGGTCTCGGCGAGATCCTTACCCGTCGCCACGGCGAGGCGTACGCATAGGTGCTGAAAGAGAATAGCGACGACGTTAGCGAGCAGGATAACCCAAAGCAGGGCGTAGCCGTAACCAGAACCAGCTGCGAGATCGGTGGCCCAATTTCCTGGATCCATATAACCCACTGCGACAAGAAATCCGGGACCTATAAACGAAAGTAGACGCCGAAAGCCGCGTATACCCTGAGGGATATTGGCTGTTGGCGACGATGAGTTCATTCACGCAAATGCTTGCCGACTGCTGGACGCTGTCAACTACCCGAGATTTAATGACTATGACGGCCGACGAAAGATGACCACGGATAGTCCAGGTAAACGTACGGGGATACTAAACGGGCGACCATCCCATGAAACTGGCTCCGCATCCACGCCGCCTAAATTCCCCTCACCTATTCCGGCATAATGCGAAGAATCGGTATTAAGCGCCTCTTGCCACCGTCCAGTTGTCGACACACCGATACGGTAGTCGCGGGAGAAAGGCACGAAGTTACATGCCACAATCCACGTCACGCCTGCGGCGCGGCGCTCAAAGACAAGAATACTATCGGCGGCGTCATCAGCCCGAATCCAGCTAAAGGCCTGTGGATCAAAATCTGTAGCCGACATCGCTCCATCGGACAAGACGAGGTGATTCAGATCACGTACGAGGTGCTGCAACCCAGCATGCTCAGGGATACCGAGAAGATGCCAATCCAACGAACGCTCGTGGCTCCACTCTGCGGGTTGCCCGAATTCGCAGCCCATAAAGAGTGTCTTCTTACCAGGCCATGCCCACTGAAACGCTAACAGCGCGCGCAGGTTACGTGCCTTACCGGATAAATCCCATTGAGGTGATTTCGTCAGCAGTGAGCCTTTTCCATGTACGACTTCATCGTGGGAAAACGCCTGCACAAAACGCTCGGACCAGTTGTACAACATGCCGAACGTAAGTTTTCCGTGATGCCAGCGACGATAGACGGGGTCTTGTTTAAAGTAATCGAGGGTGTCGTGCATCCACCCCATATTCCATTTCAGATCGAAGCCTAGGCCGCCTTCTGAAACCGATCGAGTTACGCCTGGAAAGGCTGTCGACTCTTCCGCAATCGTAATCGCCCCAGGAGCGGCGTGATGAACAAGGGCATTGAGCTGTCGTAGAAAGGTGATGGCTTCTAAATTTTCGCGGCCGCCATGAACATTCGGGATCCATTGGCCAGCTTCGCGCGAGTAATCGAGGTAAAGCATCGAGGCGACAGCATCGACACGAAACCCGTCCACGTGAAAACGCTCGAGCCAAGAAAGCGCTGCACCCACCAAGAAATTTCTGACCTCGTGACGTCCAAAGTTAAAAATCAATGTACCCCAATCCTGATGCGCACCCTGGCGAGGATCAGCATGTTCATAAAGGTGTGTGCCATCAAAATTTGCTAAAGCGAACGCATCGCGAGGGAAATGCGCAGGGACGAAGTCAACAAGGACGCCAATGCCTGCTTGATGCAGGGTGTCGACCATGGCCATGAAATCTGTTGGCGAACCAAAGCGGCTCGTGGGTGCGTAATAACCCGTAACCTGATAGCCCCAAGAACCGTCGAAAGGGTGCTCCGCAGGAGGCAAGAGTTCGACATGGGTAAAACCTTGTTCGCGACAGTAGGCAGAAAGGGCTACACCGAGTTCACGGTAATTCAGCGGACGATTACGTTCTTCGGGAATGCGCCGCCACGAACCTAAATGTACTTCGTAAACATTCAGTGGTGCGCGTACAGGGTCTCGCTGTGAACGTGCGTCCATCCATGCGCGGTCATTCCATGTATAACCCGAAAGATCACAAATCACCGCTGCATGGTGTGGAGCTTGTTCAAAATACGTCGCACACGGGTCTGTTTTTAAGAACGGCGTGGAGTCGGCTGGTCCAATGATTTCGTATTTATAACGAACGCCGGCGCTTAACCCTGGAATAAATAATTCCCAGATGCCAGAAGCCCCGAGACGTCGCAGAGGGTGGTAACGTCCATCCCATTGATTAAAATCGCCAACCACTGATACACGGCGTGCGTGCGGTGCCCAAACGGTGAACGCGACCCCTGAAACACCATCGACGCTCTTTAGGTGCGAGCCGAGTTTATGGTGAAAGCGGTGATCATCCCCAATGGCCAAGAAATGAAGGTCTTGCTCACCAAGGGTTGGCAGGAAGCGATAAGGGTCATCGACTTCCCATACATGACCTGACGCCGACTGAACCTTGAAGCGGTAAAAAAACGGTGCGACTTTAGGTAAAACAGCTTCAAAGAAACCCCTCTCATCAAGCATTTCCATCGCATAGGTATTACCAGATACCACGTCCAAAACCTCGCAAACTGAGACATCACGCAAAAACGCACGGACTACACAGCCTGTGCCGACAGAATGTAGCCCCAACAAGTCGTGGGGGCAGGGGTGGCGTGCCTCAACGAGGCTGGCAACCTCCTCTGGGCGGATGCGCATACCCCACCCTCTCGAGGTAGCCCCTGCCCCGCAAGCGCAATGCCCGAAAAACCTTGTCCGAAACCGCCTGTGGTCAAGTGTCAGAGCTGATGCCCGGACGTCGCTTCTGGTTGCTTGCCGCCTCCCTCGCTCTGCCAGGGTTTGGACTGGCTGAGCCTACCCCTTCGGAGCCTGCTCCTAAAAAAGACTCAGGAAGTGTCGGCAACGTTTTAAAAGCACCACCCGCTCTCGAAGGCGAAAGCTTTAGTTCTGAAGACGACGGCAAAATCATCATCGCTAAACAAGCGCGCTTCTCAACGAAAGACGCCCAGTTAAACGCAGATGAGATTCGGATGAACACAGTCGATGGAACCATTGAGGCCATCGGCAACGTCATCTATACTGCGAATAATCTTCGCATGTTCGGTGACTATGCCCGCATCGATTCACGTACAGGAAGAATCACTGCGAAAAATGTCCGCTTCGGACGTAAGCCTGCTTACTTCACCGCTGACAGCTTCACAATGATCAAGGGCGATCAGGAGATGGAGGGCGTCAGGATCTGGTACCGTGAGCCATCCGATGCTGGCATGAGCCTGCGCGCGGTCAGCATGTCATACACAAAATCGGATGACCGAATTGTGTTGAATCACATTCACCCCGCCATTGGCAGTATTCCTTTCTTCTACATACCACGTTACGCTCAACGTGGTTACCGCGAAATTCCTGCGGAAGTCTATTTCCGTGTACGCACTTCCTCGCGACAAGGGGCCTATATCCGCACCACCACAACGATTCGGCAGTCGGATGCACTCTGGGCAGGTCTCTTACTTGACGGCTATACGCGTGCAGGTTGGCTGATTGGGCCTACTGTTCGGTACGATAATTGGACGCTACCGACGGCAGGAACGCGCTGGCGTACAGACTTGTCTGGCGGTTGGATCAACGACCAGACGGACTTAGCACTTTACCCAGATAAATACGGTCGGGTAGCGAGCAGCACCCGTTACTTTATCGAAGGAAGACTCAATGCCCGCGGAACAAGCGGATGGGAAATGACCGGCGAGTTGGTGGCACTGAGCGACCCTGAAGTTGTCCGCGACTATCGTCCCAGCTTAACACAGCAAACTCAACTCCCGCAGACTTTCCTAGAATTAAGTGCCCCGATTGCAGGCGGATTTGTTTCTGCCCTGGCAACAGTGAAGACAGATAACTTCCAAGATGTCGTCCAACGCCTTCCCGAACTGCGCTTAGATTTCAGCGACCGACCGATTGGAGATTCCAGCTGGCTCGGCCGCTTTAATTTCGCCGCAGCTCAACTTTCTGAACGACCATCTGAGCAACTCAATGGTGCTGATTTTCTGAACGCTACAGGGCAAAGCACCCCGATTGATCTATCACGTTTAGATACTTACGTTGGACTCAGTCGGCCAACTACCTTTAGCGACTGGTTTATGGTTCGGCCTATCGCCGGTGTCCGCTCGACTTGGTGGAGTGAATCCACGACGGGTACGGGTGCAGTCAGTCGAAGTGTTGCACAGATTGGCTTTGACGCCGAAATGCTTTCAACGGCCGTCTGGAACACAGAATCCGCACGCTGGGGTATTGACGGAATTCGCCATACAGTCCGTCCATTTGTTCATTGGCGGGCAATGCCTTCATCAGGCGACTCACTGAGTAGTATTCCGAAGATTGACCGTTTGTCGCTGGCTACCGTGAACGTACCGATTGTCGATGTCGCCGATCGTCCTGACGTCGAAACGCTTTCCGAAAGACAGGTCGCCCAGTTTGGTATCCGCAATACCTTGGAAACGCGCGACGCAGTCGTCGGCACACGTGAACTTTTACGCTTTGATATTTTTTCGGATTGGCGCGACAGCGTCGACTCAGCCACAGGCAATAGTAGCGGTATTTACAGCCATGTGGCCTGGAAGCCCAAGCCATGGCTCAGTGTGGAGAGTATGCTTAAGTTTGATGGTAGCCTCGGGAATCACCTCGGGTCGGCTACTTGGATGAGTATTGATTCAGGTGATGTCTGGAATGCCACACTGGGATTAAGTGATCTCAGCGAAACGATTGCTGCTCGCCAGATTTTTGGAAATTACGTAATCCGTTTAAATTCTGCGTATACTTTTAAACTCAATTTAACTTACGACCTTATCAATGGGCGCTTCATCGAACGTAACGCCATGCTCGCTCAAAAAATTGGGAACTCGTGGGACCTGGAATACGGTTTTGGCGAACGTACATCCAGCCGCG
>DNHH01000001.1:15688-16279 GCA_003485955.1 Opitutia bacterium | reverse complement strand
ACATCCAGCCGCGGTGACGGTGCCTTGAACTTCTCTATTCGCGTGCGACTCTTCAAATTCTAAGCGTGGAACCACTTTCTTCAGAGCCTACTTTACCGACGGACGGATTACTACCGCCCGTCGACCATCCTATTCGTTTAGACGTCTTTGAAGGGCCACTCGACCTTCTACTGTTCCTCATTCGTAAGAATGAAGTCGATATCTACGACATTCCCATCGAGACCGTCACTCAACAATACTTGGCAATCTTGCGGAACCAAGAAAAGGGTAACCTTGAGCTTGCCGGCGACTTTTTCGTCATGGCTGCCACCCTGATGTACATTAAGAGCCGAATGCTCTTACCGGCGGCGGAACGAAAAGACGAAGAGCTTACAGGATCCGATGAGGGTCAAGACCCACGCTGGGCTTTAATTCAACAACTCATTCAGTATAAGCGTGTCAAAGAAACCGCAGCGCTCCTTCGCGGATTAATTGATGAACGCCAAGGACTTCTGCCCCGCCTTGTTAACGCACCCAATCCCGAAGACTTGCCAGCTCGCCCGGTCTCTCCGAGCGACCGTATCGAGCTTTGGAACACTTTTAACCTTATCT
>DNHH01000001.1:4987-15529 GCA_003485955.1 Opitutia bacterium | reverse complement strand
ACACTTTTAACCTTATCTTAAGGCGACTCTCCGAACGGATTCTCCCTGGAGACATACGCGCTGAAAACGTAACGGTCACAGACCGCATGGAGTTCATCCTGGCACGACTTCAAGCCGAAGAGCGCTTCACCTTTACCTCACTCCTACCTGAACAGCCAACCATCATGATGTTAGTGGCAAGCTTCTTGGCCTGCTTGGAACTTGCCCGACTTGGCCAGCTAACCCTTGAGCAGGATGATCTCTTCGCTGAAATTTACTGCCAGAAAGCATTAGCGACGTCTGCTGCGGCACTTATGGATTCGGAATCAGAATTTGACGCACCCCCTGCCGAAGATCCTGCAAGCGAGACTTGATTGCCCAACCAATTTGACCAAGATAGCGACGTGCCTAAGAAAAACGTTTCGCCTGCACAAAAAACCCAACACCTCGTCGGGCTGGGCTTGGATGGTACAGATGGCCATAAACGCGTTACCCGAGGCGACGGATTCACTTTGGCCGGAGGATCTGAAGATACTCACGAAAAGATGACAGAGGTGGTCATTCGGACGACGGAAGACCTTGCCCGTAAAGGACGTAGCCTACAAGAAGCCGACGTCAGAGAAGTCCAAGACCTCTTAAAAAGGCATAGCGAGCGCAGCTAAAGGGCACTTGTCGGATTGACTCCGCACAGGCGCCATTCACCTTAAATCATCCCTAATGAGCAACGAGGCACCTACTCCCCCGCCACCTCCAGGCAGTCCTGCAGGTAACGCTTCAAGTGAGCCTTCGACCCCACAACCACCGAAGCTCAAGTTGCAGCCCAGGACGGAAACAGGGAAGCCCATCCCTCCCCCTGCCGCCAGCGCGCCTTTACCGCCTCCTCCAGCTGTCGGCAGCATCCCTAAGCCTGCAATTGCTCCAGCGGTTCGTCCTTCGTCCATCTCGCCAACGACAGGTGCAAGCATTGACCCACCTGAATCCGGACTAGTCGTCGCGATAGATGTCATGAATGCGCTCGGTTCGGTAGGTTGTGCTGTATTTTTGGCCTTAGAACTCTTCACAAAAACAAAAGTTTAATTTCCATGGCATCCGACAAGGTTATCGATCTCGAAGCTTCTAATTACGAAGCTGCAATTAAGTCGCCCGAGAAACTCGTTTTAATCGATTTCTGGGCTACCTGGTGTGGCCCTTGCCGACAGTTATCGCCGGTCTTGGACCAAATCGCGGATGAAAACCCCGACACCGTCCAAATCTGCAAAGTCAGCCTGGATTCTGACAAGAACCTTCCGTTAGCGCAAAGACTTGGCGTCAGTTCAATCCCTGCACTCATTCTCTACAAAAACGGCGAGATTGTTGAAAGGCTCGTAGGGGCATCCCCCAACGCCAAAAAGCAAATCAGCGACCTTATCAAGAAGCACGTTTAAGGATTCACATTGAACCACAAAAAAGCCCGCCAACTAGCGGGCTTTTTTGTAGCTAAAAACCTTCAGCCGAAATCACTTCGTGATCGGGTGCTCGGAAAGAAGCTCTTTCGCGCTATACTGTCCGCGTGCGCCGATTGATTTTCGTACTTCGGCAACTTTGGTATCCATAACAGGCGAATATGTATTACCCCACGCTTGGCGGACATACGTGGCGATATTGGCAACCTGAGAATCCTTTAACCCAGCGCCGACATTGGGCATATTGTTATTGTAGGTCACGCCCTTCACTTGGATTTCACCCACCATGCCTGCGAGAATGATTTTGATTGTGCGGGCTTCATCCCCAGCAACCCACTCGGATCCGGCCAAAGGCGGGTACACGCCTGGCTGGCCCAGGCCTGTCGCCTGGTGGCAGGAGGCACACTGGATAGCAAAGAGCTTCTCTCCCTTGGCGGCATCAGGCTCGAAAGCCTTCGGACCAGTGTCGGCGACCACCTTAACGGCATCCAAGTCAAAGGTAGCGGCAGAAAAATCTCCCGAATTTCGGGTGAGGTAAACGCCAGCCCAAAAACCAAAAGCACAGAAAACAAAGACGATAAAGACCGGGATGCTGGCGAAGCCCTCTTGTGGCTCTTCTTTCTCGCGAGCAAGTTGGCTATGAACCTCGGTTAACTTGCCGTCAGAAAAGTCCTCGGCGAAAGGACGGCCAGACGCAGGATTGCGAGGTTGATTACGTGAGTCGTGGCGACGGTCGTTCATGGCATCATTCCTTCAGCTTAGCTTCAGGTGAATTATAGTCCAACTTGAGCGAACGCAGGTATGCAACGAGGTTGCGGCCGCGCTCAGTTGGCACCCACTCGTATCCTGCGGGAGCGGCCGCAGCGTGCGTGGGAGGGATACGAATGGCATCCTTAGATGGCGTTGCCCCTTCACGACGTAACTCAAAGAGTTGGCGGAAGGAGGGCATATTAGATCCAGGTGAAGTGATTTGTGGATCAAAGAGATGCAAGTAATGCCAAATGTCGGACGATTGACGTCCACCAATGTCTGCAAGATCAGGCCCTGTGCGCATGGTGCCAAGTAAGACACGATCTTGAAGAATATAGTCGCGAGAGACCGTTGAGCGCTGACCCCAGCCACGAGCGATATCTCCACCCATACCTGATGGGCGAACTTGTTGCGAATGGCAGTAATTACAGCCCTGGGAAATGTAGACGTCCTTACCTTGGATGGCGTAGCCGGATGCCTTACGCGGGTACAACTGTCCGCCTTCCTCAGAGGCCACTGGCACAAGGTCGGCTTGCTGAATCTGACTGCTCAACACCAAACCGCCCCAAGAGAAGGCGATAGTGAAGAAGACACCAGCATAGATGATGTGCAAATTTTTCATCGGGCAAACAGAGTTGGTCCTTGGCGTTTTTCAGCACGAGGCACGAGCATCCAAAGGACGTGCGCACAGAATACGATGTGTCCTATCGTCATCAGTGAACCACAAATCGTACGGGCAAAATTCCACGGTTGGGCAGCCGCCGAAATCTGTGCTGGCGTCATCACCGCAGCATTCCACTGCATGCCTTGCATCCATCCATGAATGCTCATCACCACGACATAGCCAATGGTGCCAATCGCACAGAGCCAGAAGTGGAGGTGAATGAGAGCAGCCGAAGGCCACTCGCGCTGAGTCAGGCGTGGCAGAATAAAGTAAAAGGCACCAAAGAGTGCCATCGTCAGGAAGGCATGCATTCCGTGGTGAGCATGGCCAATCGTGAAATTTGTGAAGTGCGTGACGGCGTTAACATCGCGCAACGCCATCAACGATCCAGCGAAACTGGAAAGCGTGTAATTCATGGCACCGAAAACGGTGAAGCGAAGCGTCGGACTGCCCCAAACCACACCCCATGACTGCGCGCTCGCAGTGGTATAGTGAAAATTAATGGCCGTGACGAGTACAGGGATGACCATCATGACCGAGGCCACGATACCAGCTGACTGCAGCCATACGGGCACAGGACCTCCGAGAAGGTGGTGAATGCCTGCCCAATTGTAAAACAGGGCAAACGACCAGAAGCCGACGACGGACAGGTAGTAGCTGTGAATCGGGCGTCCGAGCACTTTCGGAATAAAGTAATACATCGATGCCACTCCTACGGGCGTCAAGAAGAGGCCAATGGCATTATGGCCAAACCACCAGTTGGTAATGGCTTGAACGGTTCCGCGAGCGGGGAACCAGAGAATCATCATTTGCGCCACCAAATAGAGGATCGGCAGCCAGAACATCGCTGCCAAAATATACCACTGCGAAACGTAAACGTGCGTCGTCTGACGACGGGAGAACGCTACCACCGACCACAAACCAATAAGCAGAAAACTCACCCCAAGCACAGGTGCCACTTCGCGTGGCATTTCCAACCACTCAACGCCTGTCATTTGGCCACCAGCAATCGCAAACATGCCGTAGACGAGTGTCAGATTCCAACCAATTCCGCCAAGGATAGGCACCCAGCCATTGCGCAACTCCACACGTGAGAGACGATGCATGAGCCAAATGCTCACCGCAAAGATAGCATTAAAAGACCAACCGTACGCCACCATGTTGAGGTGCAATGTGCGGGAACGACCAAACGTGAATGCCTCGGTATTTAAGAACTCTGGAGCGTGTAATTTGATGGCAGAAATCACCCCTAAGATGGACCCGACAACCAGCCACAATGCTGACATCACCGCAAAGAACACAACGGACGAGCGCATCGACCGGTCAATCTGAGCAACACGACTCAAATTGCCCTCAGTGAGAGGGTTATTTCGGTTAAGAATATTTTGGACAGACGGCGAGGACATGGAAGTAGATTATCGGGGGAAACGATCCTGGACGACGCCTTCGGGTTCATCGGCATCAAAGATAGCCCTGGAATCGCGCTCAAGATCTTCAAACTGACCGCTGCTACGCGACCACGTAAGTGCCCAAATGGCGGAGCCTAAAAAGATAAAACCGAGGAGAAAAATCCCGAGAAGCGAAAAATCCCAAAAAGACTCAACAGGTGCGGGCGACATTATTTGGTTGGCTGTGACTGTGTACGGAACTTTGCGAAGATTGCATTATCTGCAGCCAAAAGTGCCATCGCTTGGTCAATCGGCACACGGTATGTGCCATCAGTATTACGACCAGGCTGAGTAAGGGCAGCCTGTGCCTTCACTTCGAGCTCGCGGCGCAATTGTACTTGTTGCGCCCGGTAAGCAGTGTCGGCTGGGGTCGAAGGGCGTGTCATGAAGTAGGCCACGGCAATCGAGCCGAAGGCGACGACGACGAAGGCCGCTGCGCCCAGCCAAGAGAGCGCGCTACGTGAGTTATCATTCATGGTATTCAAGGGATTCGCTAATACGTGGGTCGTGAATAGGGATGCACTCGGCATTGCGTGCCGTGCGCAGGAAGATTGCGAAAACAAGGGCACCAAAGCCAACCACGGCAAGTAGGTCGAGTCCGAGCTGTGGCACCAAGAATTCATTCACACGGAAGCCGACTTCACTGTGATCGTGAATTTTCCGGGGGATTGCATTCCACCAGAGGTCAATAAGTCCGCCGACAAAAATCAGACTAGCGACAGCCACAATACGGCTGGCGATAATCTTGGTGCGATAGAAGAGCAGAAGAATGAATGGTAGCAGGAAGAATCCAAAAACCATGAACATCGAAACCCACCACCACTGACTCTTCTCTCCTGTGACGGCGTCAATTTCCCGAATATTGTACCAGAAAGTTTCTTCCGGAATATTGGCGTTATAAATAATGAAATACTGTGAGAAGCTGATGTAAGCCCAGAAGACCGTGAACGCTAACATCAAGCAGCCCAGTACATGTCGATGGGCTTGATTGAGCATCCCTCTCAGCCAGCCGCGGGTGGAGAGTAAATGCGTCAAGATAACGGTAACCGAAAGCGCCATGCGGATAGCCAACGTGAAGAACCAAACGCCGTACATGGTTGAAAACCAGTGATACGACAAAGCCATCAAGCAATCGAAGGCCAAGAACGTCAGTGTCAGCGCAGCAACGGGCACACCGGCTGCGGAAATAGCGTGAAGCGTGTGGGTGTGACCCGCCGTACGATCACCGTCTTGACGGAACGACCAATGGCGCAAAGCCCAACCGAGACCGCCAAAGACAATCACGTAAAAGCCAATACGACCCAAGAAGAAGGGTTCGTTTAAGAACCAGGATTTCGCATGTATCGCGTGATCGGTAGCACTCGTCCACTCCCAGACAGCATGACGTGCAGATGGAATTAGTGCGAGCGGGGCCACGCCCAAGAGGATAACGATGGGTAACGCGGGGAGTAAAAATTCCCACGAGCGACGAATAATCGGTGCCCAACCAGCATCAAAGAGCCGGGTGATCATTGTAAGCATCAATATACCAACCAGAACTGAGATCCAAAACATCGCACCAAAAAGCAGTGACATTTGATTGCGGGCACCCTCCACCATCGGGGTGAAGAAAGCGAAGCCGTAAACGGTACCGATGCAAACCGCAGCAATCGCAGCGAGCAAAGGCCAGCGCGCTGACCAAGCAGAAGGGGAACAGGAATCGCTCATGACAAAGTTTTATTTAGCGGAAGCCTTTACAGAGGCTGGTGTGAGTTCGGGCGGGCAAGCTTGTGAAAGTTGCAATGCGCGCAGGTAGGCAACAACCGCCCAGCGCTCCTCCGGCGAAAGATAAGCGGCGTAAGGCTGCATGGTGTTTTTACCGTTCGTAATCACATCATAGATTTGCCCGTTGGGATAGGCGCGGTAGAGTGCTGTCTGCAGATTTGCGATGGTGGGCATATTTTCCGCACCTTCGATTGCTGAGCGGGCTTTCAAAATACCATTTCCATCGGCAGCTGCACCGTGACACACTGCACAATAAATCCCATAGTACTTCTGCCCGAGTGCGAGGACAGATGAATCAATCACGTATGGTAAAAGCTTCCCGTCTGCCCCTTGCGTCAGAGATTGCACAGGGAAATTAGGGAGGAAATTTCCCGATGTGTCTTTGCCTGTCACAAAACTCGGGTTTAGTGCTTGGACGTCGCGATAATTCGGCGAGAGTACGCGTGAAGTTTCTAAGCCTGTACCACGTGCAACTGTACCTGGGACAGCAGGACGAGAGGCGCTGCCATCGGCAAAGAAAGCGCTCGCCCCTTGAGGGTCATACTTGGACTGATAATCCATGTCATCGAAGACGTAGACAGGGGTGTCCTTGGAAACCTTCCCTTGGATGCCGAGGAATGAAATAGTGGCGACCGTGAGGAAGCCGAGAATAGCAAGTGCGATACGCATGGGTTCAGTCGCGGACGAGGGTGATGTCTTGCCCGCCGAGTGAAGCGAGGAAGTCGTAAGCTTTATCAGGGTTACCGAAGCGAGGATCGCTCACTTCGAGTACCACCATGAAGGCATCATCTGAAACGCGTACAAATTGTGGTACGTCGAAAAGCGGATGGTGGTGACGTGGCAGACGGTTAAAAATGAACTGGCCAAAGAATGTACCGAATGCCGCAAAAAGAATAGTGCACTCGTAGATAACGGGGAACGGATAGATGATACTCCAGTAAGGCTTCGCGCCGACAATCAGCGGGTAATCAAAGCTATTGGTGTACCATGTGAGCAAGCAGCCCGCAACGAAGCCAGTGACGCCGCCAAGTAACGTCACCCGCGGGATTGCGGAGCGAGGCAACCCCATGGCTGCGTCCATACCGTGCACAGGAAAAGGGGTGTAGACATCCCATTTCTTCCAACCGGCATCACGGATACGCTCCGCAGCATGAAAAATCTCGGCGACGCTGCGGAAACTACAGGCGACGCCAAACACGCGCTCTTCACGGCGCGGTTGAGTATCTTGAGAAGATGGATTGTTCATCGGTGTGCGTACTCTGTGCTCAGTGGGCGTGTGGATCTGCCTGCGGGATGACAGATTTTATCTCCGCCATCGGCAGAAGTGGAAGGAAGCGAATAAAGAGCAGGAAGAGGACCGAGAAGAAACCGAAGGTGCCAAAGAAGGTGAAGATATCGACGATGGTCGGACTGTAGTAACCCCAACTCGAAGGCAGGTAGTCGTTGGCAAGCGAAGTCACCGTGATGACGAAGCGCTCAAACCACATACCCACATTCACAAAGAGGCAGATAATCCAAACAAGGGCATGATTTTCACGTACGGCCTTAAACCAGAAGAACTGCGGCGAGATGACGTTGCATGTCACCATGATCCAATAAGCCCAGGCATACTGACCAAAGGCGCGATTAATAAAGGCGAATTTCTCGAAAGGATTGCCCGAGTACGCAGCGATAAAGAACTCAGTCGCATAGGCGTAACCAACCATCGAACCTGTGGCCAAGATGATCTTGGTCATATTATCGATATGGTACTGATTGATAGTATCGTGCAGGCGATAAATCGCGCGCAGCGGAAGCATCAAGGTAAGCACCATTGCAAAGCCCGAGAAGATAGCACCTGCCACGAAGTAGGGAGGAAAGATGGTAGTGTGCCAGCCGGGTACGTTGGAAACTGCGAAGTCGAACGAGACGATGGTGTGCACCGAAAGCACCAAAGGCGTCGATAGTCCGGCAAGCAGCAGGTAGGCCATTTCGAAGTTTGACCATTGGCGATTACCGTTGCGCCAACCCATAGCGAGGAAGCTATAGACTGCCTTGCGCCACCAAGTGCGCGCGCGGTCACGGATTGTAGCGAGGTCAGGGACCATGCCCATATACCAGAAGAGCGTTGAAACTGTGAAGTAAGTTGAGACCGCAAAGACGTCCCACTCCAAGGGAGAGCGGAATTGTGGCCAGATACCATTCTGATTCGGAATTGGGAAAAGCCACCAACCGAACCACACGCGACCCACGTGGAAGAGCGGGAAAAGTCCTGCGCAGCAAACTGCGAAAATAGTCATCGCTTCCGCCGCACGATTAATAGACGTACGCCACTTTTGACGGAGCAAACAAAGAATGGCAGAAATCAGCGTGCCTGCGTGACCGATACCAACCCAGAACACGAAGTTTACAATCGCCCAACCCCAGCCGACCGGAGAGCGCAGACCCCACACGCCAGTGCCGGTCGATACTAGGTAAGCGAGACCACCAAAAGTGAAGGTGGCCAAGCAAAGCGCCATCGTGAATAAAACTTTCCACCAAAGCGGGGTAGGCTCTTCAACAATGCCACAGACTTTTTCTGTGATCCAATGGAATGAGCGACCATTCAACACAAGCGAGGGACGAGGAAGTTCGGCAGGGCGAACCTTCGCGAGGATTTCGCGATTTACAGTGCTTTCTTCAGAGGCGTGGGCCATGGACAATTTTAAGTTAGTCAGTTAATGTTCTTAATCAGTGACCCGTAGGATGGCCTTGGCCTTCCGGAGTTGCGGAATGCACGCCATGGGATCCCTCGCGGCCAGCCATCTCAAGACGGCTATTAGGCGTACGCCGCGCACCTGGCATGCGAAGATTCGGGTTACGAAGCTTAGCTTGGAAAGTCGTACGCGGGCGGGTGTTAAGGTAAGAAAGTGCGCCGTAACTGCGTGGTGAGGCCTTGGCTTTAGCCACACGCGTGGAACTGTCAGAGATATCACCAAACTCAATTGCGCCCGCAGGGCAGGCCTGTTGGCAAGCAACCTGGATGCTGCCATCACGGACATTGGTATCAGGCGAAGCACCCGCCTTAGCCTTGGCCTGAACTTTCGCTTCTTGAATACGTTGAACGCAATAGGTGCATTTTTCCATCACGCCGCGCATACGCACAGAGACGTCAGGATTCTTCTGCATCTTCAGCGTCTCGGGCATGCCTTTCTCACCTAAGGGACCGCGGTAATACTGACCGATTTGACGTTCGTTGAAGTCGACGAAATTGAAACGGCGGACTTTGTATGGGCAGTTATTGGCGCAGTAACGTGTACCGATACAGCGGTTATAGGCCATCGTATTGAGTCCTTCCTCGTCGTGCACCGTAGCGTTGGCGGGACACACTGACTCGCACGGTGCAGTTTCACAATGCTGGCAAGCAATCGCCTGGAAGGTGACTTGAGGGTTTTCTGGAATCTCCATGCCAGCTTCTTCGCGGCCATCGAAGAAGTAACGGTCGAGACGGATCCAGCGCATATCGCGACCTTTGAGCACTTGGTCGCGACCAACCACAGGGATATTGTTCTCGGCCTGACAGGCGGTGACACACGCATTGCAACCCGTACAGGTATTCAAGTCGATCGACATACCCCACTGCTGAGGTAGCGGACTCTTGTCGCCCTGATTACGCCAAACAGCGACATTCGGGGGGACACCGTGATCAGGGTGTTCGTAGGCAGAGTTACCACGCGGGGTGGTGATAGCCTTCGCAGCCGGTGAGAGTTTTTCGTCAATACCGTAGACAGCGGGCACGTGACCATCGACGCCGAGGCGTGCAGCGAACGTTGGTTTCTCGGAGAAATCTTCGACGGAACCTTCGCGAATGATGTCACGACCTTCCATTGACCAGTGATCTTGAGTATTCGCCACAACAACCGTTTCAGCGGTGAGCTCAATGGTTGCACCCGTGGAGAAAGCAGGGTTCGCAGTTGTGACTAAAGGATAAGTATCAAAGCCAACGCCGATGATGCGGCCTTCGTTTAAGCGCTCGGCCACGCGGGCACCCACACGACCAACCACGCGACGACCATAGCCGAGCTGCAGACCTAACGTCCACTTCGCCAAACCAGGCATGATAAAGGCAGGGCCTTCAACCGTGCGACCGCCAACCGTCACGCGTAAGATACGGCACTTTAATTTACCGTCGACGACTTGGTTGATGTTACGGTTCAGTGCACCGATTTTATTAATAACCATCGGCTCTGGTTCAATCTCTAGGGACTTAGCCAAAGCAGGACTCACTAAAATGACATTTTCCCAGCAGATCTTCGACATCGCATCGGGTGCTTCAAGCAACCACGCGTTATTAGCGGTCGAACCATCACCTGCACCGGTACTTGGCACAATGCGCACTTCTAGTTTTTGACGGGATACTTCGGGTGCTGTCACTTGGACCGCAGCCGTTCGAATCGAACTATCTTTAAACTTTGAGCCGCCAAGAACGCCCTCTTTTAACCAAGCATCGAAACTGAATGTGCCTGAAAAACCACCG